>JBFERY010000014.1:0-51511 GCA_041548785.1 Oceaniferula sp. | reverse complement strand
TGGTGATGAGTGCCATCTCGCTTTATTATTACCTGTCCGTACTCAAGCAAGCATTTGTCCTGGGTGAGGAGGAAGCGAAGGAGGGGAAATGCCCGCTGTCATTGGGACATACCCTTGCCGTGCTGCTGCCCGCTGTGGCACTCGTGGTCCTCGGCCTGTTTCCCTCGCTGCTACTCGACCCGATCAAGTCGGCTGTGCTAGACACCCTGGGGGTCACTCTGGGACTTCGGTAATTAGTCTTTCGGCAGGGCGCGTTTTCTGCCTGCTTTTTTCGCCGCTTTTTTGGCGGCGGACTGTTTCAACCGAACCCGGATGACGGTTCGATTTTGCTGTTTGATTTTTTTCACATCGAACAAATCAATGGTTTCGAACATGTCGCTCAGTTTTTGGAAACCATAGGTGCGGTGGTCGAAGGGGCCCTGGTTGGCAATGTGCGAACCAACCGGCCCGAGCGACGCCCAGCCATCGTCGTCGGCGGCGGCTTTGACCGCGTTGCGCAGCGTGTTCATCAGCTTGGTGTTACGCTGGAGTTGGCTGACGGAGATTTCCTTCTTTTTTTCCGGAGTTTTAGTCGCTCCATCTTCATCGAGGAAAATGAAGCGCGTGCAGGCATTGACAAAGGGATCAGGGGTGTTCTGTCGGCCAAATCCGATCACCTGCTTTCCGTCCGCGCGCAGACGGAGGCAGAGTGGGGTGAAATCGCTGTCGGAGGACACCAGGCAGAATGTTTCCACGTCCTTGGTATAGAGGATGTCCATGGCTTCGATCAGCAGTGCCATGTCGGTCGCATTTTTCCCCTTCACGATATCGAAATGCTGCACCGGCTGGATGGCATAGTCGTGCAGCACCTTCTCCCATCCCGAGAGTGATTGCTTTTTCCAGTTGCCGTAGGCACGCCTGATATTGACCACGCCGTGGGTGGCGAGCTCCGAGATGATGAACTCGATTTTTGCCGCCGGTGCATTATCGGCGTCGATGAGTAGGGCGATGCTGTCGTTGGTTGATTGGGTCATGTTTGCCATGGATACTAATTGATTTCGTCTGAAATGCGAACTGTTTTGAGAGAACGCATACCATCATGCTCCGGCCACGGGCTTGATTAGGCACAGAGCCAGGGTGTCGATGAGATGTTGGCGGAGCGGCTGCGCGCGCGCATTGATTTCACGTTGTTGTTTTTCATACTCGGCCCGGCCCCGGGCCGTTTCAATTTTGATCGGGGCGTAGCCGTAACGGGTGTGGTCGTAAGGGCTGGCTTGCATGTCGAGTTCGCGGGCGGCGAGCGCGAGCTGGAAGCACTGCCAGAGCAGGTCGCTGCCAACCCACGGCATACACTTGGACGCCCATTTGTAGAGGTCCATGTTGCTGTGTAAGCACCCGGGTTGCTCGAAGTCTTGCCGTGCATCCAGAGTAGGTTGTAGCTTGTTGAATGGAAGCGCGGCGGGGGAGAAGAAGCGGAACGCGTCGAAGTGGCTGCACGCGATGGGGTGGGATTCGACGATGTGGTCGATTTCCTCCTGGCTGAGTCGGAGTGACGCCGATTCCCGGTGGCGGATGTCGCTCGGTCGCCCCGCTTGGTTGCCCTGGTAAACCATCGCCCACTCGTGCATTCCGAAGCAGGAGAAATTGGCGGGTCGGTGCTGGGTCAGGACTAACAGGTTATGGATCCAGGCGATCCTTTGCCGCGGTTTGTCGGCTAGGTTTTCAGGTGCCAGCCGGATCGACTCGGCAGTGATCTGATAGTGCCTCGGGTTGTATCCGGGTGTGGCGCCGGGTGAGTTTTCGAGGCTGAAGCCCATACCCGGATGCCATTGTTCGAGTTTGCCCAATGAGAACGGGTAGTAGCTGAAGAGGAAGTCGAAGACGGGATGGGCTTGATGGGCACCACGGCGGGCGCGGTAGGGGTCGGTCCAGCGTTTGACCGTCGAGCGATGTCGCGCCGCTCGTGCCGTCCACTCGGAGTGAGTGAGCTGTGTGGCAGCGATGTCGACCATGATGACGGGGAAGGGGGGTTACTTTTGGGCCGCCGGATTGACTGTTGGCAAACGGGCACTGGTTGCCTTGAGCAGTCGGTCCATGTGTTTTTTCAATTGGTTCAGCCGTTCCGGCTCCTGCTTCGCCAGGTTGTTTTTCTCGCTGGCGTCCTTGCTGAGGTTGTAAAGTTCGTCGGGTTTGGCGGGGTCGTAGAAGTGGATGAGTTTCCAGTCGCCGCTGCGAACAACGGTGCCGGGGCTGCCACCCTGGTTGCCCCAATGCGGGTAATGCCAGAAGAGTATCCGGTCTTTTTGTTCGCGTTCCGGGTTTTTGAGCGTTGCCACGAAGCTGACGCCATCGACGTGCTGTTGGTCGAGGGCCGGCAGTCCGGCGGCCTCGAGGATGGTCGGGAAGAAATCGGTGGAAATGACGGGTTGGGTGCAAACCTGGTTGGCGGGGGTGACGCCGGGCCAGCGCACGATCATGGGTTCGCGCACGCCCCCTTCGTAGAGCCAGCCTTTGCCCGCGCGCAGCGGCAGGTTGGATGTCGGGTGGCCTTCGGAGGTCGAGAGGCCGCCATTGTCGGAGAAGAAGATGACCAGCGTGTTATCGGCCACGCCATTGTCCTCGAGACCTTTCAGCACCTTGCCGACGGCCTGGTCCATGGCTTCGACCATGGCGGCGTAGACGGCGTGGTCCTGAACGAGCCTTACCTTGCGTGGCGGCTCGCTGTCCCACACGGCTTGATCTTTCGCTAACAACTTTTTCTTTTTCTCGTATTTTTCGACCAGGTCTTCGCGGCCCATCAGCGGGGTGTGGACCGAGTAGAACGAGAGGTAGGCGAGGAAGGGTTGGTCTTTGTTGGCGGCGATGAACTTGACGGTCTCGGTGGCGAGTCGGTCGGGCAGATGTTCACCTTCCGGGCCGTCCTTGAGTTTCGGGTTGCCATAGGGTGAGAAGTATTTTTTGCCGCCGTAGGGGCCACCTTTGTGGAAGCCTCCCATGTTGATGTCAAAGCCATGGTCTTCGGGGTAGGACCCTTCGTTGCCAAGGTGCCATTTCCCGGCGAAGAAGGTCGCGTAGCCGTGGGTCTTGAGCGCCTCAGCCAGGGTGGTGTGCTTGGCGTCGAGATGTTCGATATAACTGGCGGGAAGCACCGGGCGCTTGGTTTTTTTCATCGCCTCGGGCTGCGGGCCGCCAAAGAAGTCGGTGTTGCGCGTGCGGGCCGGGTACTGGCCGGTCATGATCGAGGACCGGGTGGGGGAGCAGACCGGGCAGGCGGCGTAGGCCTGGGTGAACCGGGTGCCGCCCTTGGCCAGGCCGTCGAGGCTGGGCGTGTCGTAAAAGCTGGAGCCGAAGCAGCCGAGGTCAGTCCAGCCGAGGTCGTCGGCGAGGATGAACAGGATGTTGAGCGGCTTTTTCGCTGCGGCGTGCAGGGGGGTGACAGCTCCGGTCAGTAGGCCGACGATGGTGATCAGGATGTATTTCATTGTTTTGTTGGAATGAGGTTAGGATTTGATTTGATGGCAGGGTGTGAGCTCGGCCCGGATGCCGGGACAGAGTCGGGGGAAGAGTTTTTTGAGTGTATCGAGGTCGCCGGTGGTGATCACCTGGCAGGAGGTTTGCGGGTTGGCCGGTTGGCACTTGTTCTTGAGCACTTGCAGGGCGTGGCGGGCGACGGCGGCACCGGTGTCGATGATCTTGACATCGGGGCCCACGACATCCTGGATGAGTGGCCGCAGGAACGGGTAGTGGGTGCAGCCTAGCACGAGGACATCCGCCCCGGCTTCGATCAGCGGCAGGGTCTCCTCCTCGACAATGCCGCGGGCACGGTTTCCTTCGAGTTCGCCCCGTTCGACGAGATCGACAAAGTTCGGGCACGGGCGGGTGATGACCTTGACGCCGTCGGCATGATCGTGCAGGAGCCGGTGGAATTTTTCCCCTGCCAGTGATGCCTCGGTGGCAAGCACGCCCACCGTGCCTGAGCGGGTGATGGCGGCGGCGGGTTTGACGGCAGGTTCCATCCCGACAAAGGGGACCGGGTAGGTGGCGCGAAGTGCCTCCACGGCCGCGATGGTGGCGGAGTTGCAAGCGATGACGATCAGCTTGCACTGCCGGGCGAGTAAGATGTCGGTGATGGCAAAGACGCGGCGCTGGATTTCATCGGCGGGGCGGGGGCCATACGGGCACCACGCGCTGTCCGCAAAGTAAACGATATCCTCACCCGGCATCAGTTTGCGGATTTCGTTGAGCACGGAGAGCCCGCCGAGGCCGGAGTCGAGGATGCCGATGGGGGAGTTCATGGGATCTATGCTCTACGATTCATTGAACATATCCATCTGCGGCGAGTCGGCGTCGGGCATGTTCTGTGAGCGGGTGCGGGTGTTTTTGGCCTTCGGTTTTCCTCGGGCTTCGGGGCGGGTCGAGTTGAGTTCGAGATGGGAGAGGATGTCCTTGGCCCGGTCGATGATGGCGGGTGGGAGGCCGGCGAGGCGGGCGACTTGGATGCCGTAGGACTTGTCGGCGGTGCCGGGGACGATCTTGCGCAGGAAAATAATGTCATCGTTCCATTCACGCACGGCGATGTTGTAATTTTCCACGGCATCACGGCTTCGGGAAAGGTCGGTGAGTTCGTGGTAGTGGGTGGCAAACAGGGTGCGTGCCTTGATGGTGTCGTGAATGTGTTCGGCGACCGACCAGGCGATGGACAGGCCGTCAAAGGTGGCGGTGCCGCGGCCGATCTCGTCGAGGATGACCAGTGAGTTTTGGGTGGCGTTGTTGATGATCAGGGAGGTTTCGTTCATCTCGACCATAAAGGTCGACTGGCCACTGGTGAGGTCGTCCGAGGCGCCGACGCGGCAGAAAATGCGGTCGACCAGTCCGATGCGCGCCTTTTCCGCGGGGACATAGGCACCGATCTGGGCCATCAGGGTGATCAGGGCGACCTGGCGGATGTAGGTGGATTTCCCTGCCATATTGGGTCCGGTGAGGAGGATGAGGCGGGAGTTGTCGAACTCCATCAGGGTGTCGTTGGGGACGAATTTCTCGTCGACCAATGTTTGTTCCAACACCGGGTGCCTGCCGTTGGTGATCTCGAGGTCACAGGAGTCGTCGAGGACGGGTCTCGCGTGCTGGTGCAGCTGTGCCAGCTCGGCCAGGCCGAGTAAGACATCGAGGGTGGCGAGGGAATCGGCGCACTGCTGCAGTCGGTCGAGTTCCTCGGCCACCGCCTGGCGGAGTTTGACAAACTCCTCATATTCGAGTTGCTTGGCGCGCTCGTCGGCGCCGAGGATTTTGTTTTCCATTTCCTTGAGCTCGGGCGTGATGTAGCGCTCGGCATTGGTCATGGTTTGTTTGCGTTGGTAGTCGTCGGGGACCAGGCTGACTTTGGCCTTGGTGACCTCGAGGAAGTAGCCGAAGACGTTGTTGAACTTGATCTTGAGGGTATCGATCCCGGTGCGTTTGCGCTCGCTCTCCTGGAGTTCGGCCAGCCATTGTTTGCCATCGCGCGAGGCGGCGCGGAGTTCGTCGAGTTCGGGGTGGTATCCATCGCGGATGATTCCGCCGTCCTTAGTTCCTGCGGGTGGTTCGTCGGTGAGCGCGTTTTCGAGCAGGCCGGTCAGTTCGGGGAAGAGGTGCAGTTGCCGGATGAGTTCAATTTGATACTCGGAATCGGGTGCTTGCTCGCTGAGTGCCTCCAGATGGCCTTTCAGGTCCGGGATGTTTTGCAGCGATGTCAGCAGGGACAGCAGGTCCCTTGCGTTGCCTGAGTTTTGTGACAGCCGGGAGGTTGTACGTTCGATGTCACGGATCCCCTTGAGTTGCTCGCGGCACTGTCCGAGCAGGAAGGGTTCGGCGATGAAGGACGCGATCATGTCCTGGCGGGCCGTCAGTGTGGTGAGGTCACGGAGCGGGTGCAGGATCCAGTCGCGCAATTTCCTTGCCCCCATCGGGGTGGCGGTGCGGTCGAGCGCCCCCAGTAATGAGTGCGCCCGGCCGGTGGGAGAGTCGACGAGGTCAAGGTTCCGCTGCGATGAGGCGTCGATGATGACATGCTCGCCCTCAACGCGGACGGAGAGGTGGCGGAGGTGGTCGCAGGACCGGCGGAGTTGGTAGGAGAGGTAGTGGAGGATGGCACCCGCAGCGGAAATGGCCGCGGCCATCCCATCGCAGCCGAAGCCGCGCAGCGACTGCACTTTAAAGTGGTCGCAGAGTGCGAAGCGTGCCTGGTCGGTGAGGAAGGCGTAGCCGTCGTAGGGCAGGCATCCGTTCAGGTTTCCGAAGGTGCTGATCTGGTCGTCGCCGATGATGAGTTCCTTGGGTGCAAGCCTTTGCAGGGCATCCTTGAGGGCGTCCACATTCGTGAACTCGGCCACGGTGAACTCGCCGGTCGAGTGGTCGGCGCAGGCGAGGCCGATGGATTTCCCGACCTGGTAGACCGCGGCGACGTAGTTATGGCGGCTGTCATCGAGCAGGGTGATGTCGCTGACGGTTCCGGCGGAAATGATCTGGGCGATTTCGCGTTCGACGATCTTCCCCGGTTGGGGGTCGCTGGTTTGCTCGGCGATGGCGACGCGTGTGCCGGCCTGGATCAGTTTGGCAATATAGCCTTGGGCGGCATGGTGGGGCACGCCGCACATCGGGATGTTGTTGCGTTTGGTGAGTGCGACGTTGAGGATGCTGGATGCTCTCTTGGCGTCCTCGAAGAACATCTCATAGAAATCGCCGAGACGGTAGAACAGGAGGATGTCATCAGGCAGGGATCGTCGCATCGCCTGGTACTGTACCATCATCGGTGTAAGCTTCTTCTCTTGCGCATCTGCCATGTCGGAGACTGTTGTAACGAGACGCGGGGGGGCTTGTCGAGCATTGCCGTCAGGCTGTTTTTGCCGAAGAGGAGTTGACAGATTCTCAAGCTGCGGTTGTATTCGCTTCTCATGAAAAAGAACACCATTTCCAAACAACTCGTTTTTTCTGCATTGGCTGCTAGCCTGGTTTTCTGTCAGCCGACCATGGCGCATGGCGATGACACGCCGTTGGCCAAAACCATGGAGCAAACCAGTGACGCGCTCAAGAGCCTGCGCAAGATGGACCCAAGTGACTGGGCTGGAGCCGCCAAGGCCGCCCGGACCGCCGCCGATGGCTGCCGCAAGGGGATGGAGTTCATACCCGCACTGGTCAAGGAGATGAAGGACGGAAAGGACAAGACCAAGGCAATCGCCGATTTTCGTCGGATGATGGGACTGTCCTATGCCGCCCTCTGCGAGCTGGAATTGGCTTATCTCGATGAAGACCAGGCGAAAGTCGAGGCTGCGATGAAGAAGATCAAGGCGGGCAAAAAGGAAGGTCACAAGAAATACGAGGACGAGTAAGTCGTTTTTGCTACTCCCAGCCCGCTGTGCCAAGCCTACTTCCCATCATCTACAGGCGGTTCAGCCGTCTCCTCAATGCGCCGTGTTCGATAACGGGCAAGGATGGGGAGAAGCTGGACCCTATCGCGATCGGTGATTTGGGTGAGGATATCGCCTGTTCCCGCTTGCGCGCGGACGGGCGCAAGGTGCTTTTTCGCAATTACCGGGGTCCCAAGGGGGGGGAGGTGGATATTGTCGCCCGCGACGGTGACACCCTCAGCTTTGTCGAGGTCAAAACCCGCACCCGGCGTGGCTACGGGCGTCCACTGGATGCCGTGAATGCGTCCAAGCAAGAGCTGATTGAGCGCGGTGCCAACTCCTGGCTGCACCTCCTGGGCACCCGCAACATCCTCTGGCGTTTTGATGTGGTGGAAATCATTCTCAACGACGGCGAGATCCCTGAAGTCACGGTGGTCAAGGATGTTTTCTGATCTTGGCCGAAAGCGGCGCACAAATGCCAAACCCCAGCATTGCCAAAGGGCATATCTTCAGAGATTCTTTGGCCGTTCCCATCATGTCCACCCCATCCAACACGTCTTCCCAGATGCCACTCTATGTGGTTGGTCACCTCAATCCCGACACCGATGCCATTTGTGCCGCCATTGGTTATGCTGACCTTCTTCAGAAAAAGGGTCTCACGGAGGCTGTTGCCGCACGTTGTGGCGCCGTCCCGGCGCGTACCGCATGGGTGCTCGAACAGGCAGGCATGGAGAAACCTCTCCTGCTTGATGACGTGAGCTCGACGGCAGAAATGATCTGTCATAAGGACGTGATCCAAGTGAGTGACGACGCCACGTTTCTCACCGCCTATCAGATGATGCTTTCCAGCGGCGTTCGCAGCATTCCCGTTGTCGATTCCGACGGCCGGTTATGCGGACTGCTGAAATATCTCGATCTTCTTCAGTTGCTCATGCCTACCGACACCGATGCCGAGTCGGTGCGCCGGATGGTGGCGTGTCCGAAAAAAATTGCGGCCACCCTGGATGCGGAAGCACTGGGGGCGGAGTTGGAGTCTGATGAACGGGAAATTGTCCAGTTGGTTGGGGCTTCGAGCGTGGATGCGGTGATCAAGCGCCTCACCCATGCAACGGCCAATGGCGATGTCGGGGCGTATGTCGTCATTTGTGGTGACCGTCCCATCGTGCAACAGACGGCGATTGATCACGGTGTGTGTATGCTGGTGGTCACCGGCGGGTTCAAAGTCTCTGCCGACCTGGTTGCCCTGGCCCGCGAAAAAGGGGTCGTCATCCTGCATTGCCAACAGGACACAGCCACGGTCTCCAAACTGATCCGGTGCTCGCGGATGGTGAGCCATGCGCTTGATAACAACATTGTCCGTGTCATGGCGGACGATTCCGTCAAGCAATTGCGTCAGGGCCTGAGCAGTCAGAACCAGGACCTTTTTCCGGTGATCGATCCAGGGGACAACACACTGATGGGTGTGATTTCAAAGTCCGATCTCATCGACCCTCCGCGCATCCGTCTGGTACTCGTCGATCACAACGAATACTCGCAGGCGGTCCCCGGTGTTGAGGATGCCGAGGTGATCGAGGTCATCGACCACCACCGCCTGGCAGGCGACCTGATTTCACGTGAGCCGATCCGCTATCTCAACGAACCCGTCGGGTCCTCATCCACGTTGGTGGCCCGGGAATACCGTTATGCCGGCATCGATGTGCCCAAGGGGGTGGCGCTCTGCCTGATCGCCGGGATGGTGTCGGACACACTCAACCTGACATCACCAACAACAGCGGACCTCGACAGGGAAATTCTCGTATGGTTGTGCCAAATCGCCGATGTTGACGCGGCCAAGTTTACCCATGACTTCTTCGCTTCAGGCTCACTGTTGGCCCACAACACGGCAGCGGAGACAATCGGCGCGGACCGCAAGGTCTTCGAGGAAAACGGAGCACGTGTAAGCATCTCCCATGTCGAGGAGGCCGGCCTTGGGCTCTTCGCCAGCAGGCACAAGGAACTTGCCCAGTCACTGGATGACCTGATCCGGGAAAAGGGCTACGATCTCGCACTCCTCATTGTGACGGATATCACCAGCCATCACAGTTTGATTATAACAAGTGGAAGCCAAAAGATCATCGACGCGCTGCCGTTTGAGCGCGATGCCGACGGCGTGTGCCAGGCTCCGGGGGTTGTCAGTCGGAAAAAACAAATTTTCCCAGCCGTCTGCCAGGCGATTCGAGTGGCGGCACACCGCTAGACACCCCTTTTTCATCACCATTGACTCGTTATGCCCCGGGAAATCATCATCATCAAAATAGGGACAGGCGTCCTCACTCGCGAGCAGGACGGCACGCTTGACGAGGCCTCCCTGGTCAGGCTGGTCACCGCCGTCTCCGAACTTGTCGCCCGTGGGATTCCCTGCGTCATCGTGTCCAGCGGTGCCGTCGGAGCGGGGGTCTCGGCATTCAATCTCGATGGCTATCCCGAGGACATTGCCTCCCGCCAGGCTTGCGCAGCGGTCGGTCAGACGCGCCTGATGCACGCCTATGAAAACCTTTTCCAGAAATTCCGCCTCAACGTCGCCCAGATACTGCTCACCGCGGAAGATCTCGAGGATGCCCGCCGAAGTTCCCATGTCATGGACACCCTGCATCGTTTGCTTGAGGAGGGTAACATCGTTCCCATCATCAATGAGAATGACTCGGTGGCCGTCGAGGAACTCAGGGTGGGGGATAACGACATGCTTTCCGCCAAGGTTGCCAGTTTGCTCGAGGCTCGCATGCTCGTCATGCTGAGCACCGTTGACGGACTCCAGCGCCCCGACGGCAGTGTGGTGGCAGAGGTCGACGACATCGACTCGATCGCCGGCCATGTGCGTGCCGACCACGGCAAGTTTTCGATAGGGGGCATGGTTTCCAAGCTGACGGCGGTGCGGGCAGCCCTTCAGTCCGGCGTGGAAACCGTCATTGCCTGCGGGCGTAATCCATCGGCTTTGGCAACCATCATATCCGGGGGAAAGGGGGGGACTCGATTTCGCCTGTGATGCAGGTGATTTCATTTGCCTGCGCTGTCAAAATAACCTCTCTTGTGATTGACCTAAGTCATTACGCAGTCTATTGTTCAGCGTATCTAGAAACACTAATTCTTATTATACCAGCGTGAGCGCAAATAACTCCATTTCAGCCTGCCACGAACGCGAATTCTCATGGATCCGCTGTGAAGGAAAAGGATCCTTTCTCAACAGCCCCATGCTGAAAGAGTGGTGCGAGGATGAAATCGGCAGTGGCGTTACCTGCCTGGTCATTGACCTCGCCGCATGCAAGGGGATGGATTCCACCTTCATGGGCACGATGGCCGGCCTGGCCATGCGCCTGATGAAACGCCCGAATGGGAAACTCCAGATTGCCGAGCCAGGAAAGAAAAACAAGAAGTCGCTTGAGGACCTCGGCCTGGACGTCCTGATGCAGATCGATCCGCCCGATGGCATATGGCGCGGCGACATCAGCCATATCCGCAAAAAACTCCAACCCTGTCATCATATCAATGGCGCCGACAAAAAAAGTGGCCAGGCACCCTTCGTCCTTGAGGCGCACAAGAAACTCTGCGAGGCAGATGAACGGAACACCGAAAAATTCGGCACCGTGCTCGATTTTCTCGAAGCTGAGGTGAGAGCCAAAAAGTCCATGAAGAAGTGACGCCCCTTCAACCCGCGCCAGTCCGCGAACGGTTACTCCCACCCCCTATTACTCATCCAATACGCTCCCCACCTTGTCCCCCTTGCAGTAATGATGACTGATACCGGCTATGCCATCGTCGCGGTGTCGGCCGTGTTGTTTGTCGTGTGTCTGCTCACGCTGCGCAAGGAAAGGATCCGCTTCAATCTGATCCAGAAGGAAAAAGACGATATCGTGGGTGAGGAAAAACGGATGTTCGATTTTCTGCGCAACCTCGGTCTCGCGATCGAGAAGGATATCACATCGGGGCTGCTGTATAAGAAAATCGTCGACGGTTTCAGTGATGTGCTCGATGCCGATGGCGGAGCCCTTTATCTTCTGAGCGAGAGCCGCGGCCACCTGATACCCAAGTATATTTCTCCGGATTGCCCGCCACTGGTCGGCGTTCCGGTAGAAATAGCCAATCGTGCCAAGAAAGACCCTCGCGCTCTGCGCAGCCATGTCCAGCTTTCCAAGGTTTCCGTGGACGAGGGGGTGCTTGGGGCCGTGCTTGCCACAGGTGAGTGCTTGCACATCGAAAACGTCAAAAACCACGAATCGTTCCGAGACGCATTTGTCAGTTATGAAGAGGAGGCGTCAGCCTTGCTTTCGCCCCTCCAGCACGGTGGCCGTGACCTTGGGGTCGTCGCCATCGTGCGCAAACATGAAAACGGAACGTTTAGCGCCAATGACTTCGACGTATTTCGCTCAGTTTCCGAGCAATCCGCCTTTGCCATGGGCAATGCCATGATTCATCAGGAGTTGACGGAAAAGCGCAAACTCGACGACGAGGTGCGTACGGCCCGGGAGGTCCAGAACGTGTTGTTGCCATCCACGGAACCCAACATCACCGGTTATCGTGTCAGCGGAAGCAATACGCCGGCCCGGATCATTAGTGGTGACTATTTTGACTATGTCGAATTGCCCGGTGACCGGTCGGGGATCGTCATTGCCGACGTCACCGGCAAGGGGGTGCCCGCAGGATTACTGATGGCCATGTGCCGGAGCGTCCTGCGGCTAACGGCCTTGGCGACGGCGAGCCCGGCCGAGGTGCTCGCCCTTGTTAACAGGCACCTTTTCCCCGATGTCCGTGAGGACATGTTTGTGAGCCTCGTTTATGTCGTTCTCGATAACGGGACGGGAAACCTGCGATTGGCGCGCGCAGGTCACGACGCCCCGCTTATGTTCCGCAGCGGCACCGGACGGGTGGAAACGATCAAGCCTCCCGGGCTCGCACTGGGCATTGATGAAGGGGACGTTTTTGAACGCGTCACCAAGGATTTCGACCTGCATATGGAGTCGGGCGACTGCCTCTTGCTCTATACCGACGGCGTTTGCGAGGCTGTCAACAAGGCGGATGATGAGTTCGGTGCCGACCGCCTGGAAACGGAATTTCTCAAATCCGCCCCCATGGGCGCGGAGGCCATCGTCGATTCGATCCGGCAGGCGGTTGCGTCATTTGCAGGGAATCAGCCGCAAATGGATGACATCACACTGATTGCCATTGAAAAAAGATGATGCCGTTTTTTCATTTTACCGCTTGCATGCATCGATCTAATTCATATAGGTTACCTCTATCAAGACGGGAATACTTTCTCTTGGATACTCTCTCTTGATAACCGAACCTAACTCAAACTAAATTACAACCAACCCACTAAATTATATGAAACTTGTTAAAATTATCGCAATCGCCGCCGCCGCATGTGGAGTAATGGTCAGCGCTTCCTGCTGCCAAAAGCCCGCCCCAGCACCAGTTGAAGTTGCCCCAGTCAAGTAAGCTGGAAGCCATTACTTCTCCATCGGAAACCAGTAATAACCCCCATCCAAAGAAACGATGAAAATTGCAATCATTCTTGCAGCAGCAGCAGGTATCGCGCTCAGCGCATCCTGTGGTTCCCAGCCTGACACCCAGGTTCCTCCAGCACCCATGGTGGACGTTCCTGTCAAGTAACGGAAGCTGTTGAGCAAAACATTACCAAGGGTGGGTCAGTTAGTTTGATCCACCCTTTTTTCTTGCCATGGGGTTGAATTCTACCCATAAAAATAGCCACGATACATACACATTCTATCATCCATTATGAAAGCACTTAAGATTCTCGTCATGTTGGGCACCGTTGTCGGTGCTACTGCCCTTTCTTCCTGCGGTTGTTGCACCGGTGAGGAGCGTCCTCCCAAGCTCCGCCCACTTCCCCAGTTCAACGATGTCCCCACCCCGACGGTGGAGTACGCAAAGTAAGTTTTCTCCGCCGATCTGCCAGCACGGCAACGGCTTGCATTTTTTAGCCCATTTTACCAAGGGGCCACGGATTCTCCCGTGGCCCCTTGCTGTGTCGACCATACAGCGTCCGGGGGGGGCTCCTTGTGCATGCCCGTTGCGGCCTCATCAAGAAGCAGGGGACAGGACCGGCGCCTGACAGAACCGGAGCTCGCGGAGATAGCCCTCAGGCAATCTACAAAATGAACAGAATTTTTCCAAGAAGCAGGCTGGATCAACCCCAGCACATCATTCAACGATCATTCGGCCTCTCCAACTCCCGTTATCGAGAAGCCTCATTCTGCATTCTGTGAAATTCTGTCAATTCTGTCTGAAAAATCCCTAGCCTGGTCGCCCTGCGCAGTGGTCATGGAAATTTAGGATTGTATAATCCTATTATTGGCAGTATGGGAGAGGATCGCTATGGATCAAACCGTGATCGAATCACCATTCGACTGCGACCATGAATGCGGTGTCCTGTCCACAACCAAGCGTCCGCCCACTCCTCCCCATCCACCCCATCCAGCCCTAACCGGGATCTGGTAAACCAACACACGAAATCCGATGCACAAAAAGCCCGAAACTCAGTCGACAGGCCCATTCAAGGCGAAATTGCGACACTACCACCGCACGGCTTCCCCTTCACTCTATTCGAGAAAGCAAAAACGATGGGAGGATGTCTCCGCATCCGAGCTCGGAGACGCCTCGGTATCCGACCAGAATGGCGATATCGATCTTGCGGAGAGGCTTGCTTCCGATCCCAAGAAATCACAGAAGTAGGCCATCGTTTCCATGCGCCCACGCGCGCGCGCCGGTGCCGCACATTATGTCGCACTGCGTCATAATGGCATGGCCACGAACGCACCTCCGCGTCATTCTGGCACTTTTGCGATGCGCCCCATAATCTGCTTCTTGTGTGATTATTAAGACTAACGCGTTTATTACAAACGAGTTAGTCTTTTTGTATGTTGCCGTGGCACGCTGCGTGCAAACAGAAGCGGTGAATACGGGCGTGCATGTATCTGATTGAATCGACCGATCCAAACGTCGGTGCCGCAATTGAAAGGCATTCCCAAACCGTCATTCACCCCAGCTCAACAATCCCCAACTTCGGAAATCAACCACCCAATATTATGGCTAAAATACTCGGAATCGACCTCGGAACCACCAACTCCTGCATGGCTGTCATGGAGGGCGGTGAACCTCAAGTACTTGAAAACTCGGAAGGCGCACGCACCACACCATCGGTCGTTGCCTTCACCAAAAGCGGCGAGCGGCTCGTAGGTCAGGCGGCCAAACGCCAGGCGATCACCAACGCCAAGAACACCATTTTCTCGGCCAAGCGACTGATCGGCCGCAAGTTCTCCGAGCTCAGCGAGGAAGACAAGCAGCTTCCCTACAAGGTCATTGCCGCGGATAATGGCGACGCACACATCGAGGTGGAAGTCGGCGGTGAGACGAAAGTCTATTCCCCCCAGGAAATCTCGGCGATGATCCTCGGCAAGCTCAAGGCGGATGCCGAGGCCAAACTCGGTGAGACCATCAGCGAGGCCGTCATCACGGTGCCCGCTTACTTCAACGACTCCCAACGCAACGCCACCAAGGCGGCAGGTGAGATTGCCGGACTCAAGGTGCGCCGTATCATCAACGAGCCCACCGCCGCCTCACTCGCCTACGGACTCGACAAGAAGTCCGACGAGAAGATCGCCGTCTACGACCTCGGTGGAGGAACCTTCGATATTTCCGTGCTGGAAATCGGCGACGGCGTCTTCGAGGTTCTTGCGACCGACGGTGACACCCAGCTCGGTGGTGACGACTGGGACCGGGCGATCATCAACTGGATCGTCGGCGAGTTCAAATCCGCGGAAGGCATCGACCTGAGCGGGCAACCCGATGCGCTCCAGCGGATCCGGGAAGAGGCGGAAAAAGCCAAGATTGCCCTCAGTTCGTCCCAGAGCTACGACATCAACCTGCCGTTCATCACTGCGGACCAGACCGGCCCCAAGCACATCCAGATGACGCTGAGCCGATCCAAACTCGAAAAAATCGCCGACAAGTTGTTTGATCGCACCAAGAAGCCGGTTCTGGACTGCCTCAAGGAAGCCGGTGTCTCCGCCAGCGAAATCGACGAGCTTGTTCTCGTCGGCGGCATGACCCGCATGCCCAAGGTGCAGGAAATCGCCGGTCAACTCGCAGGCAAGGAGCCGCACAAGGGCGTCAACCCGGATGAGGTGGTCGCCATCGGTGCCTCCATCCAGGGAGGTGTGCTTCAAGGGGACGTCACCGACGTGCTGTTGCTCGACGTCACCCCCCTCAGCCTGTCCATCGAAACCATGGGCAGCATTGCCACCCCCATGATCGAGCGGAACACCACCGTTCCGGCCAAAAAGTCACAGACCTTCTCCACCGCCGCCGATAATCAGCCGGCCGTGGATATCCGGATCTGCCAAGGCGAGCGCAAGATGTTTGACGATAACAAAATGCTCGGCAACTTCCGTCTCGACGGGATCGACCCCGCCCCGCGTGGCACCCCCCAGATCGAAGTCACCTTTGACATCGACGCCAACGGCATCCTTCACGTGTCCGCCAAGGACAAGAACTCCGGCAAGGAGCAAAAAATCTCCATCGAAGGGTCCAGCGGCCTCTCCGATGAGGAGATCGAACAGGCCAAACGCGATGCCGAGGCCCACGCCGAGGAGGATCTGAAGCGTGCCGAGCAAGTGGAAATCAAGAACAACGCCGAGAACCTCGTCCATCAGGTCGAGAAACAACTCGAGGAGCTTGGTGAGCAACTCCCCGCCGAAATCAAGTCCGGTATCGAAACCAAGATCGAAGCCGTCAAGGCCGCACTCACCGCCGATGACATCGATGCGATCAAGTCCTCGACCACGGAACTCGAAGCGTCACTCCAGGAGCTCGCCCAGGCTGCCCAGGCTGCCAGTGCCGCAGCAGAAGGAGCGCCGCAGGCAGAGGGCGAAGCCGCCGCAGAAGAGGGCGCAGGCGAACCCAAAAAAGCCAAAGGCAAGGTCGTGGACGCCGAGGTCGTCGATGACTAAACCGCCCAGTTCCCGATCAATCCCAACAAGAAATTCACTTGATTCGCAAAACTTGCGGTCAACAAACCAACCCAAACCAACCAACCAACCAAAAAAAACATTATGGCAACCATAACACCCATCGGACAGCGCGTCCTCGTGAAGCGTCTCGAAGCCGAATCAGTTAGCTCCGGAGGCATCGTCCTTCCGGACACCGCACAAGAAAAACCCCAAGAAGCTGAAGTCGTTTCCCTCGGAACCGGCGGCAAGGACGAAGATGGCAAAGTCATCGAGTTCGCTGTCAAGGTCGGCGACAAGGTGCTTATCTCGAAATACGGCGGGACCGAAGTCAAGGTCGACGGTGAGGACCTCCTCATCCTCTCCGAATCCGACATCCTCGGGATCGTCAGCTAAACCTCATGGTGGCCCCCGTGCCACACCAACCAACCAAAAACCAATAACAAATTACCATTAACTTATCATGGCTAAACAATTACAATTCGACGAAGCAGCACGTCACGCACTCCTCCGCGGTGTAGAAAAGCTGGCTCGTGCCGTCAAGACAACCCTCGGGCCTGCGGGACGCAACGTCATCATCGACAAAAAATTCGGCTCTCCAACGATTACCAAAGACGGTGTCACGGTGGCCAAGGAAATCGAACTTGACGACCCTTACGAGAACATGGGCGCCCAGCTCATCCGCGAGGTCTCGAGCAAGACATCCGACATCGCAGGTGACGGAACCACCACCGCGACCGTGCTCGCCGAAGCCATCTACAAGGAAGGCCTTCGCAATGTCACCGCTGGTGCCAACCCGATCTCACTGCAACGTGGTATCATGAAGGCATCCGAGGCCATCGTCGCCCAACTTCACAAGATCTCCAAGCAGGTCTCCGACACCAGCGAGATCGCACAGGTCGCCACCGTCTCGGCTAACTGGGACCAGGAAATCGGCGGTATCATCGCCGAGGCCATGGACAAAGTGGGCAAGGACGGAACCATCACTGTGGAGGAAGCCAAGGGGATCGAAACCAACCTCGACGTTGTCGAAGGGATGCAGTTCGACAAGGGCTACCTCAGTCCCTACTTCGTCACTGATGCCGAAGCGATGGAAGCCTCCCTGGACGACGCCCTGATTCTCATCAACGAGAAGAAGATCAGCTCGCTCAAGGACCTCCTCCCCCTTCTCGAAAAGGCAGCCAAAACCGGCAAGCCACTGCTGATCATTGCCGAGGACGTCGAAGGTGAAGCCCTTGCCGCCCTGGTGGTGAACAAGCTGCGCGGCACCCTCAACGTTGCCGCCGTCAAAGCCCCCGGCTTCGGCGACCGCCGCAAGGCCATGCTCGAAGACCTCGCCATCCTCACCGGTGGCAAAGTCATCACCGAGGACCTCGGCATCAAGCTCGAGAACGTCGAACTCGACGACCTCGGCTCCGCCAAGCGCATCACCATCACCAAGGACGCTACGACCATCGTCGAAGGCGAAGGCACCAGCGAATCCATCACCGGCCGCGTCAACCAGATCCGCAAGCAGATCGAGGACACCTCCTCCGACTACGATCGTGAGAAGCTCCAGGAGCGCCTCGCCAAACTTGCAGGCGGTGTTGCCGTCATCAACGTCGGTGCTGCCACCGAGACCGAGATGAAGGAGAAGAAGGCCCGCGTCGAAGACGCCCTGCACGCCACGCGCGCTGCGGTCGAAGAGGGTATCGTCGCCGGAGGCGGAACCGCACTCATCCGCGCCCAGGCAAACATGGGTGATCTCGGACTCGAGGGCGACGAAGCCACGGGTGCTGAGATCGTTGCACGCGCCGTCGAAGCCCCGCTTCGCCAGCTCGCCGCCAACGCCGGCCTCGAAGGTGCGCTCATTGTCGAGCATGTCAAAAACGCCTCCAACAACGAAGGCTACAACGTCGCCACCGGCAAATACACCGACCTGATCAAGGACGGTGTGGTCGATCCCACCAAGGTGACCCGCTCTGCACTCCAGAACGCAGCCTCGATCTCCGGCCTCCTGCTCACCACCGAGTGTGTCATCACCGACCTCCCCGAGCCCGCGGCTCCAGAGGCCGGCGGCCACGACCACGGCATGGGCGGCATGGGCGGAATGGGCGGCATGATGTAACGTGGCATGACCGTCCCGGTCATGATCAAACTACGGCGCAAGCCCTGACTCAAATCATCAACCCCGGTTGCCCACCAGCAGCCGGGGTTTTTTGTGTGGACCGCCTGCACTTTTCCAGCCAGCAATAAGGCCATGGTTTCGCCCCCGGACACTACCACCCGTGGGCATCTCACCCGCACTCATCATCCGCTGGAACCATGGTGGCGGGAAACCGGTTGCAGCATGTACCGGTCGATGAGAAAGCGGTTCTTGCCGCGTGGCACCTCCCGACAGGCGCGGGTGCGGAACAACTCCACTCCGAGCGGGGGGGCAGGGTGGCAGACCTGCGATCCGGGGATTCTTCCGCGGACAGGTGGGACCCGCTACTGCACAATCGATACCCGTGTTCCCACGCGCACTTTGCTAAAGACGGTGGAGACGACCTTATAGTAGGTGCGGATGCATCCGTGTGAGGCGGGGTGGCGGGGGACATTGCCCTTGTGCATGCCGACGCCGTCCCAGGTGATCCGCATCCAGTAGGGCATGGCGGCACCCACGTACTTCCCGCCTTCCGGGATGGGGTCGACGCGACTGTCGGCGTCGGATTTGACCAGTTCTCCTTCGGCGTCGTAGATCCTGCCATAGGTGGAGGATCGTTTCTCTTCCTTGATTTTCTCGAGCACGCGGAAATTGCCGGTCGGGGTGGGGTACTCGGAGCGGCCGGTGGCCACAGGGTAGTCCATGGCGAGTTCGGTGCCATTCATGAGATAGGCACGCTGGTCGGATAGATCGATGCGGATGCTGGCGTTCGACGCGTTGGTGCGGGCGAGCACGGCCTCGTTTTTCCACACGCCATAGTTCCTCGGGTAGGCTTTCTGGGAGCGGAAGTGCGCGTAGGTGCCCGGCTTGTAGGGGTTGACGTGAACGGCCTTGAGTGGCGCGGTCTGATTCGGATTAGGCGTGCCGGGGGTGCCACAGCTGCTGAACAGGCAAGCGGCCAAGCATGCGGGGAGGATGGTTGTCAGGGTTCTCATGGACGGATATGATCGGGGTAATTAGCTGAGCTATCTACAGGAAAACGCCACGGTTGGCAAGCCTCGGTACAGCGACGGATCGGTACAGGGGTGAGCCAACTCGGCGGAAGTGCATTGGGAGTTGCTTTGATGCGGAGAATCATGGCGGGGCGTCGACACTGGCGACGAGTATCGGTTGAATCAATGATCTTGTCAAAAAAGTCGATTGGATTGGCTCGCTATTTCATGTTCTGCTGGTAGAGATGCATGGAATGAAGGGCGCAGCAAGTGAAACGGAGTCAACTGACCAGCCGACACGGAGGAACTGGATATCGTTTTGGAGTTTGCTGACTTTGCAAACCCAGAATGCCTTTAACGACAAGGCAGCTCAGTTTTTGTTGATCCCTCTGGCAGGAGCTTTGGTGTTTCAGGCCAGGGGGGCGGGGGATGAGGTGGGGTTTTTGGGGGAACACATCGCCCACGTTCTCGGCGCCCTGATTGTATTACCCTTTATTTTATTTGCTCCGATCTCGGGCTGGCTTTCAGATCGTTTCAGCAAGACGTATGTCATCCGCGGCACCCTGTGTATGCAGTTGGTGGTGTTGGCCCTGATTGTCTTTGCCGTGGCCATCCAGAGCCTGCCTTTGGCGGTCTTGGGTTTTTTCCTTTTGTCGGTTGAATCGGTTCTATTGAGTCCCGCCAAGAAGGGGATTGTCAAGGAACTGGTGGGGCACAGTCGGTTGGGCTTTGCCAGCGGCGTGCTTGAGATGTCCGTGATTCTGGCCGTCTGTTTTGGCCAGATTGTTTCGGGGTGGTGGTATGATCTGAGGCGTGAGGCCGGATTGGGGATCTGGGAGTCGGCCTATTTTCCGATGATGGTGATTGGCCTGGCTGCGATGCTGAGTCTGGTGTTGAGTTTCCAGGTCGAGCCGGTGAAATCGATGAGTAACCGGCCATTTCGCAAGAGCCTTTTCATTGAGCATTTCGGGCAACTCAAGGAGTTGTGGGATGATCGTCGGATTCGGCTGAGTGGTGTCGGTGTCGCATTTTTCTGGGGCTTTGCCGGTTTTATCAATCTGGCCGCCATCCAGATTGGGTCTGATTTGTCCGGTGGCGGGGGTATTGGTTTTGGCAGTGAGAATTCATGGCTGATGTTGGCTGCCAGTGGCGGTATTGCTTTAGGCGGCGTGATTGCCTCGTTGATTTGCAAAAAGACAATCGAGCTTGGTTTGGTGCCGGTGGGCGGGCTGATTATGTTGGTTGGCTCCATGGCGCTTGGACTTGGGCCGATTGAACGGGTCTGGTTGATGACCTGGTTGGCGTTTGCCGGGGCTGGGGGAGCCTTGCTGCTGGTCCCGCTCAATGCCTACCTGCAGGATGTCTGCCCGCCGGAAAAAAGAGGGCGGGTCTTGGCGGGCCTGAACTTACTCGATTGTCTGGCCGGGTTATTAGCTGTGTTAGTTCAGTTTGCCATGGCGCATTACGAAGTCCCTTACAGCATCCAATTTGGGGCCTTGGCGCTGGTTTGCGTGGTTGTTACCAACTACTCCGCCAGGTTATTGCCACAGCATTTTGTCAGGCTCATGGTGCTCGGTGTGTTCAAGCTATTCTACCGGGTCCGGACATTGAATGCAGAGCGAGTGCCCAAGGACGGAGGCGTTTTGTTAACGCCGAATCACGTGAGCTATGTCGATGCCTTTATCCTGTCGGTCGCCTGCCCGCGCAAGGTGAGGTTTTTGATGTATGACGGTTATTTCAAACACCCGTGGATCGGGAGATTTGTCAGGTTGTTTGATACCGTGCCTATTTCCGAAACCCGGGCGAAAGAGGCACTGCGGGTGGCCGCCGATGCTCTCGAGGAGGGGGCGGTGGTGTGCATTTTCCCCGAAGGGCAACTGACGCGCACCGGGGCGATGAATGAGTTCAAGCGTGGCTTTGAGATGATTGTCCGCAAGGCAAAATGCCCGGTGATACCCGTTGCCATGGATGGCTTGTGGGGCTCGATTTTCTCTTTCGAACGCAACAAGTTCATCTCCAAGCGGCCCTACAGCATTCCCTTTGGGGTTACGGTGAATTTCGGCGAAGCACTGGCCACGGAGGAAGCCAAGGCACCGGAGGTGAGGAGACAGGTGGACTCACTGCGGGCGGACGCCTTTGCCCTGCGTCAGGTGCTTACCCGACCGATGCGCATCCTCGAGAGGGGCGTGCGTCTTGACGGTGCTGATGCTGGCGCCTGGCGGCAGCGTGCCGGCGAACTTGCCGCGATGGATGCCGATCAACAGGCCCAGCTTGTCGCCAACGCAATGCAGATCGGGGAAATCAACGCCCTTTACCGTGGCCAGACGGTGATGGTCGAGTGGGATACCCTGCAGGATTGCCGGGATGTCTTGGCTCTCGTTTTTGCACAGTATTACAAGTTGAAAGTCGTGCTGGTGAACTCGCTGACCCCACCGGACGAAGTCTGCCGACTCAGTGAGAAGCATGGTGTCGATCACTACTTCAGTGGAGGTGCCCTGTGTCGCACTTGGAAAAAACAAGGTCTCGCGGGCGGATGTTATGATTTTTCCCGTGACGCGCTTGAACGCGACGCCTGTTTCCCCTGTTTGGCGGTCGAGGGCCGGGTCATTGCGATGTCGATGCCTCACCCGGAAGCCGAGACGGCGACCAACCAGCACCAGGCGGGTCACTGCGCGGGCACGTGGGGTCGACTCCTGCCCGGCTTTCACATAGAGACCAAAGACTCGGGAATTCATCTGACGGGAGCGTCGCTTGGCGCAGCGGGGATCAGCGTTCCCAACGTCCATCTTGATGAGAATGGCATGCTTTGTTCCGGCGAAGTGTGTGGGGGAAGAGAACCATGAAAATCCTGCAAATAATCACCCGGCTGGATTCGATCGGTGGCGCCCAGCGCCATGTCGTCGAGCTCTGCCGGGCCGCCCAAGCCGAAGGGCATGAATTGCATCTCGCCTACGGCGGGGAACCGGCACTGGCCGAGCAGGAGTTGGAGGGCATCATCCTCCATCCCGTCGCCTCCCTGGTGCGTCCCATTGCACCGTGGAAGGACGCGTTTTGCCTGTGGGAGCTGCGCAGGCTTATCCGGCGGGTGCAACCCGATCTGGTAGCGACCCATTCCACCAAGGCGGGCCTGTTGGGACGCTTGGCGGCGTGGGCCACCGGGACGCCCGACGTGCATACGGTGCATGGCTGGTCGGTGAGCCTGTCCGGCAGCCGGGTCAAGCGCTTTATCTACAGCCAGATCGAGGGCAAGGTCCACCGTCTCGCCAATGGTATCATCTGTGTGAGCGCCTACGACAAACAACACGCCGAGCGGATGGGCCTGGCGGCAACGAAACTCAAGTTGATCTATAATGGTCGGCCCGACGCGCCGTTATCTGTCGGGGAGACGGGTGGTGAGGGCCGTCCGAGAATCGTTTTTGTGGGTAGGATGGCCTGGCCCAAGCAGCCTGAGCCGTTGCTGAGATTTCTCGCCACCGAGCCAGACGTGTACCTCGACATGATTGGCGACGGGCCACGTGAGGCAATGACCCGCCAGCTTGCCGACGATCTTGGCCTCAGTGATCGTGTGACCTTTCATGGTCATGTGGCGAATATTTACCCGATTCTCAATCGGGCGGACATCTTTGCGCTTGTGTCCGACTGGGAGGGCTTCCCGATGTCGACTTTGGAGGCGATGTCGGTCGGTTTGCCGACGGTTGTTTCCGCGGTCGGCGGAGCCCCTGAGGCGCTTGTTCACGGGGTTACCGGTTATTCCATCGGGCGCGGCGACGAGGATTCCCTGCATCGGCATCTGCGAGTGCTTGTGCATGATGCGCAAAAACGCGCCGCCTTCGGGGCTGAGGCGCGCCGTCTTTTCGATGCCAAGTTCCGCTTGGATAAGATGGTCGCCGACACCCTTGCATTTTACGCGGAGGCCCTGCCTGGCCGGTAGCCAGGGGCGCGGGGTGGTGAGGCATACTACGCCTGTTGATCTTGTCGGCTCTTTTTTAGCCGTTGCACAAAATCCAAGGCAACCATCAGGAAGATGGCGGCGGCAAAGGCCTCTTTGATTTCATCGGTTTGCGCGAGGACACGTTCTTCGGGATGGTTGGTCAGGACAAAGATCTTGGCGGTGGCATAGGTCGCGATGAAGAGGCATCCGTAAAACACCTGGGGCACAGGGACCCGGAACCACGCGGTGATTTTCCGCGCCGGGGTGAGGAATCTCGTGGCAAGGGGCAGGACAAAACACCATGCCAGCCAGAACATGGCAAACATCCGGTTCATGACGAGTAAGGACTGCCAAAAGGATTTCAGCTCATGATCCTTGGTGTGGCCGTTGAAGATCTCGATATTGTGGATCGTGGTTTCTTCCTGCACGTTGCTTTCCCTCATCCAGTCGGGTGTCGACCATCCGAATATCCGCTGCCCCCAGCTGATTTCCTCTCCGGTGATAAAGATGAAGAGCGCGGCCAGGATCAGAAACCAGTAGCGCCCCCCCAGGTCCCCGGGGAGCGAGGGATGGCGACGCCGCAGTTGTAAAAACATCCAGAAAAACAAGCCGGCACTCGCTAGAAAGCAGAGTGTGCCACCGCTTTCCACGAGCCCGTCCTCCCGTGCCAGATCATGGAACGTCCCGGTGTAGAGGAGTGCGACGAATACGAGATAGCTCAGCGAGCAAAGGGTAACGCCAATGACCAAACGCTTGAAGGGAGGGGGTGGAGGAGTCGATTTCATCGATCGATTTCGTGGTCTTATGCAGTTTTTTTTATATAAGTTAAGAATTTGATGCGCAAGATCAAAATTATCATTTGTCATAGTAACCCACTTGTAATCAATGCCTTCTGGAGGTGCGTGCCACCCGTGATGTGGTGGTTTTACAACGATTTTAAATCACTGGAGCCGTTTTCTTGACGAACAGGAATTCCCTGTTTGCAACCAGCACCTGGCAGCTGGGCACAATTTATTTGTTTAAATCACGATTGAACCTAAAATCCTAAACTGTTGGGAAATGGCATTGATCGCCCTATCATCAAAGCAACAAAATCCGCCGAATTCCCTGCATCAAATCTCCACCCTTGTCATAACAGCAACGGGGCGTGACAGCCCTTACGAAAGCACAATAATCAGACTGGATCCTAACCTCACCGTGGCATCATATGACAGCCACCACAGTCACCACCGAGCTATTAGTCGCCAATAAGACGATTCTTCGAGTTGTCCTAAGGTGTGTTACCACGATTGCGGGTCTGAGCCTCCTTGCCAAGGGCGTGGGATTCCTTCGCGACGCGGCATCAGCCTCAATCTTCGGAACCGGCGATGCCATGGACGCCTATGTGCTCGCCTTGTCGGTCCCCAATCTGATTGCCGGCTTGTCCGGGGACGCGGTGCCGACCGCGCTTATTCCTGCGTATGCGAAGGCCAAGCATGCGCAAGGGGTCAAGGCGGCGGCGAAGGTGGTTGCCAATGGCATCTTCCTGCAGTCGGCACTTGTTGCCGGGGTGTGCCTTGTGCTCGCGCTGATCAGTTCGTCCCTGATCAATGCCCTCGCGGGTGATTTTTCGGCCTCGAAAACAGAGCTCAGTCGGAAACTGTTCCTGTTGCTGCTCCTGTTCACCCTGTTGCTGAGCATTTCACAGGTCGTGGCGGCCGCATTGCAGGCGGAGAAAAAATTCACGCTGGCGGCGGTGAGTCCGACCTTGATTCCCATGGTGGCGATCATCGCGCTCTTCACGCTGAACGGATCGGTGGGCGTGTTTTCCTTAGCGATCGGACTGGTCGCGGGCTCAATGGTCCATCTGGGGGTTTTGCTGACGGGGGCCGTCCGACAGCATGGTGCGGCGTGCCTGGTCCCGGATTTGTGGGCGAAGGACAGCAAGGGGCTTCTGGGGAATTCCATGCTCTTGCTGCTGGGCGGGGCTATTTTCGGAGGTTGTGTGATGATTGATATCGCGGTGGCCTCCCGTCTGCCAGCGGGCACGGTGGCTACCTTTGGTTACGCAGACAAGGTTCTTGGCATTGTTCTCTCGCTTGCGGGCGTGGCACTCGGGCAGGCATTGCTACCCTATCTTTCCGAGATGCATGCCGCGTCGGACCGTTCGGGATTCAGGAAAACGGGTCTGAAACTTGCGTGGGTCGTGACGCTGATCACGCTGCCGCTCGTTTTGGTTTTTTGGCTGGCGGCGGGTCCTATCACGCAGCTTTTATTTCAGCGTGGTGAGTTTGGACCCACGGAAACGGCCCAGGTTGCGAATGCCCTGCGTTGGGGGAGCCTGCAATTTCCCGCGGCGGCGCTCGGAATCATTGCCTCGCGCATGGTCATCGCCGCCGGAAAAGTGCGCTATATGTGCTTTGTTTCGCTGGTTGCACTCATCGCCAATCTTATTCTCGATATCACCTTGGCCCCCTGGTTCGGGCTGGCGGGCATCCTGGTGGCCACCGCCGCCGTCCACAGTATTTCAGCCTTCTTGCTGTTCATTAAAATCCCCCGATCATGAACTCGCCGCCCCCATTTCAACTTGAGGCCATTGACCGTGCCTATGCACGTTTGGAGGGATTGAGTGGCGTCCGTATTATCCTCGGACAACTGAACGAAAAATTCTGGTCGATCGCCTTTTTTGTGATTGCCGTAATATGCTGTTTCTCAGCCTTCTTTCTCACCCCGTTCGCCCATGAAGTGCATCCGCCAGTGTCGATTCTGCTGCTGACCTCGACTATTTTCGGGGTGGCATTCATGGCAGCGACCCACGTGCTGGGTGTGACCAGCCATTTGCTTGCCCGGAGTGTTGTCCGCTTGGCAATCAAGATGTTCTTCTGTTCCTGCATGGCGGCGGTTGCGGTGACCGTCGTCGTAGGATTCCTGGTTTACCAGCCGATCGGCCGGTATGTGGTATTTATTGCCATGACATTAACGTTGTTCCTGTCTGTGTTGATTCGGTCGGCGACGTGGTTTTTCAACTCCTCCTACATGCCGGTGATCAGCCTGGTGGGGGACAGGAAGTTCTGCGAGGAAACATCCAAATTCCTCAGCGAGGAGCCATTGCCGCTCAAGCTCCACACGCTGAGTCTGCGTGAAGATGACGGTATGCCCGCATTTGTTCTCGATTTCGATACCACGGGCTACCCGGTGTCGCTGGACCGCTTGCACCAATGGATTGCCGAAATCAAGGCGGATCATATTGTCTATCAGCCGTCGCACTGGGATATCTTAGAACAGCCCTTGGTCGGCGCCCTTGCCTCGGGGAAGACCGTGTCACCATTTGCCCAGTATGTGGAGGAGCATTATCAGACGATGCCGACGTGGGAAATCCCCAATTCAGCGCTATTCAGTAAATCATTTGCCAACTCGTCGCCAAGTTATTTGTTAGTCAAAAGGCTGAGCGATATCGCACTCGCATCGGTCGGCCTGGTTTGTTCGTTGCCGCTGCTCCTGGTCGCCGGCATCCTGATTAAACTGGTCGACCGCGGACCGGTCTTTTACCAGCAAACGCGGGTCGGCCGCTATGGCAAACACTTCACCATCTACAAGCTGAGGTCGATGTGCCAGGGCTCTGAGAAGTCGGGCGCGCAATGGGCGGCCAAGGGGGACTCGAGAATCACCCGGATCGGGAAAATTCTTCGTAAATCTCGCGTCGATGAGTTGCCCCAGTTTGTCAATATCCTGATGGGGGAGATGAGCTTTATCGGCCCCCGTCCGGAGCGTCCGGAGTTCACCTCGACGCTCGATAAAGAACTGCGCCATTACAACCTTCGCCATCTGCTTAAACCCGGACTGACAGGGTGGGCCCAGATCAACTATCCCTATGGTGACAGTGTCGAAGACGCGCAACAGAAACTCACTTATGATCTCTACTACGTCAAATACGCAACCCTCACGCTCGACCTGCAGATTGTCCTCCGGACGCTGGGTGCAGCCTTACAGGGAGCACGATAAATGACCCGCATTTTACCTTATCCCCAGAACCATGTCCGGACAAACCCCCACGATGTCCCGACCATTCCGATCATCACCCTCTGGCAGGGGTGATGGCGGAGCGTCGGAGCGCCCCTGTTGGCTAGCAATGGCCACCTTGGCTCTGGTGGTATTTACGGTGCCCTACACCACGAATTACATTCCATGGGCGTATGAAAACGGTTTTTTTCCCATCCGTCCCGCCATCTATCAAGTGGTGACTATGTTGATGTGTGTGATGGTTGTCATAGGAAGGAAGCCCGAGTTCACCGTGACCAATGTCCTGCTGGTGCTATTTCATCTGGCCTATGTATTCGATGCCGTTGTGGTCAGTCGCTTTGACCATCCGCGCGGGGAAAGTTACCCCGTAATGGTACACGGAAGTATCTTGGCATCGGTGATCACGCTGACGTGGTTCATGGGCGTTGTGCAGAGAGGTTCCTACCTGCCTGTCATGGTCGCGGCTGCACTCACGGTGGTGATCGGATCATTATCCAACCTTGCCGAGTGGTTCGGCGTCCACGATTTTACCATCGTGATGGGTCGCGCCGCCGGTTTTCATGCGGATCCGAACAACTCCGCCATTGCCATCGTCCTGGCTCTCGCGGTGTTTCTTTCCTTGAGTAAAAACGTCGGATGGTCATTTGTCCTGATGGGGCTGAGCTTCGTCGCGGTGGCCATCACCCTGAGCCGGTCCGGCATCATTGCCGAGCTGGTCCTGTGTGTCAGCTACCTGGTCGCCAGTTACAGGAGGCGCCCGGCCGTCGTCACCAGGGCCCTGGTCATTACGATGCCCTTGGTGATGGCAGGCGTGGTTTTCCTGTCTTCCAACATGTCGTCACAAGTGCTGCGGGAGTCCGACGTTAAAAATCGGCTTGTCGCCCTGACGGGTGGTGACTCTCAAAAAATGGTGTCCGGCGAACGAATGAAGGACCTGACGGATGGCCTGCGGGCCGTGCGGCTCGAACCCGTCACCGGCTATGGCGTGGGTGCGGGCAGCACGAGATGGCAACCCCACAACCAGCTGGTGACAATTTGGATCGATGGGGGCGTGATTTTTGCGTCACTCTATTTGCTCACGCTCGCCCTGCTTGCCTTCAAATGTGCCGTGGCCAATGGTCGGGGCGGCCTATGCCTGATGGCGGTCATTGTCTTCATCCCATTCAGTCAGGTGCTGCACACTTACCTGGGCTACTGGATCACCATGGTGGTTCTCGTCCAGATTACATCGGACCGGTTTTTTGTGATCCAGTGGTTTCAGTCGGCCCCTGAGCTGGACCGGCGATGCCCCACCTCGGCGCAACCCACACCCCCTCCATCCGAGTATGCCTGAAGTTGTCCAGATATGTTATCCCGGAGTGGGTGGTCAGGCCGCCGTGGCCACGGGGCTTGCCTTGGAAGGGCTTGGCCGTGGTGTTTCCCAGGGGATTCTGTTTTATGGGGTTGAGCCGACTGCGCCGCAATATCTTCGTCTGTGCGATGAGGCGAGGATCACCCATCAGACCCTTGTCAAAAAGCCGGGGTTGGGCCTGGCGGCACGCAGGAAGTTGCAAAAGGCGCTGGATGCTTGCCAGGCAAAGGTCGTGCTCGCGCACCATCACGACACGGCGATCACCGCGAGTCGTGTTACCGCCAGTCGCGCCTATGCCCTCGTGTTTGTCGAGCATCATTCCAATGCGCTGAAGTCACGCAGAGACTGGTTGCTCTCGGGCATGGCGCACCGTTGTGCCGACCATACGGTTTACCTCACCCCGGGTTACCGGGACGCGGTCCGGGCTCGGCTAGGGCGGTGGTTCAAACCCGCCGAGACGAGTGTCATTGCCAATGGCCTGGATTTGTCTCTCTATCCTGGCTTGCACGAGCGCGCTGTGGGAGCTGACGAGTTTGTCATCGGGATGCAGGGGCGGATGGATGCGGGGAAGGATTTTGCGACCCTGCTGCGCGCGTTTGCGGGCGCTTCCAGCGTGCCGGCCACCGTCCCCCTGAGGCTGGAACTTGCGGGTGACGGTCCTGACCGTCAGCGGCTTGAGAGGCTCGCCGCCGAGCTCGGGATTTCTGGGCGTGTCAAGTTCTTGGGGTTTGTCGAGCATGGTGGCTTGATCGAGACGATGCGCAGCTGGGATGCCGCCGTCCTCTGCACCCAGGGTGAGACCTTGAGTATGGCCATACTTGAGGCATGGGCCCTCGGCTTGCCGCTGATAAGCAACAGTGTTCCCGGGGTGGGGGATCTCATCCGGGACAAGCATGACGGGTTATTGGTTGACCCGTCTCAGCCCGCGTTGCTCACCGAGGCGATCCATCGTCTTATCCATGACGCACCGCTGCGACGAAAGCTGGGAAAAAAGGGTCGCAAGCGTGTCGAGGATCAGTTTGACCGCAGGACGGTTGGGTCTCAGTATGATCGGCTGATCCGGCGTCTCAAACTCGATCGAATGAATAGCCCCGGACTAACCACTGAAAACCCCCAATGCTTCCGCCGGTGAACAGGATCACAAAATGCATTTTAAGGAAATCCCTCGATCTCTGGAGTCGATGCGGGTTGACGGCACCCTATCGCCGCAGGGTGAAAGGCGCGTGCATACTGATGTATCACGGATTTACCCGGGGAAGGAACAAGGGTTTGGAGAACAACTCGAACCTTCACCTGAACATCGAGGGCTTCCGCCAGTCGGCGGCGATGTTAGCCAAGCACTATCACGTGATCCCCCTGCAGGAGCTGGCCGGGCGAATTCAGGCGGGAGACCCGTTGGAGGACAATACGGTGGTGCTTACTTTTGATGACGGCTATGCTTCCAATTACCATCTGGCACTCCCTGTTCTGAAAGAGTTCGGACTTCACGCCACCATTTTTGTTCCGACCGCATTTGTTGAAAGGGAGATCTACCAGTGGCCCGACCGTATCGAATATGCCATCGCCCGTTCTCGGTCGGATAGGATCAATCTGGATTTCCCCGGACTCCCGGAAAGTCTGGATATCAGCTCGACTGCGCAACGTAAAATTGCGCTGCAGGTTTTGGATCAAAGCATCAAGATGATCCCGCAGGACAAGCACCTCACCAGCATCGACCACATCGAGGAGCGCGCCGGCGCGGCGCTCGCCCAAGAAGAATCCCCGGCTGAAATCTATCGGGCGCTGACATGGGCGCAAATCCGTGCGCTGGAGGCGTCTGGTCATGCCAGCATCGGCGCGCACACGCACTCCCACCTCATACTGGCACGTTGCTCGCCGGAGGTTGCCCGTCGGGATGTCGGCAAGTGTTTGGATCTGTTGCGGACCATGGCAGGGGTTGAAACCCCGAGCTTTGCCTACCCTAACGGACAGCCGGGTGACTACGACGATAGTACAAAACGCTTGCTGATGGATCTTGGTATCTCGGTGGCCGTGACAACCAACATGGATTTCAATCTTCCCGGCAGCGACCCCATGCTTCTCAACAGAATGGGTTCACCACGCAATGGCCATGAGGCGGACGCCATCTGTTCCGGGTTGATCCCAGCCATCAAACAGCAATTTTCCAATCGACTCAGCCTTGTCCCTCATTCCAACACCCACGCTCATGCCGACTGAAAACAGCAAAAGGCTCAAAGTCCTTCATGTGCTCGCGGATCCTCTTCCCGGGGGGATGGAGGTTTTGATGCTGAATGTGCTGAAGAAGCAGCATCATGGTGGTGTTTGTGACAATGTGGTTGCGACGATCACCCATGCAAATGACCCGCAATCCATGCGGGCGGAAATCGAAGCAGTGGCCAGTTTTCATGATCTCGATTGCGCTTCGTTTTTTTCGCGGAGGTTCTGTGCGAGGTTCGGACGTTTGCTCAGGGATGAGCGGCCTGACCTCGTCCATACGTGGAGTCACGACGCTGGCCTTGTTGCAGGATTCATTGCCCGTTTTCTTCACGGCACGATGGTTGTCTGGGGGATTCACTCTCTGGACCTGCCATCCCGCCACCTCTATTCACGGCATCGGTTCGCCATCCTCAAGTCCTTGGTGGGTTTGGGATCGCGCATCATCCCGCACCGTGTCATTTCCTGCTCGTCGTCCGCCACGGACAGCCATGTGAAATTCGGATACCCGCGAAAACGCTGTGTCAACATCGCCAATGGGATTGATGTCAACCGGTTCAAACCCGATGAGGCGGCAAGCCGTCGGTTGAGGCATGAACTTGGAATAGGCGCGACCACACCCATCGTCGGATACGTCGGCAGGAGTCATCCCGTCAAGCGGCTGGAGGATTATTTCAGCGCGGCGGCCCTGCTGATGCGCCGCAGGCCGGATGTGCATTTTGTCGCGATCGGGTTTTCCGAAGAGGCGCTCTATCCCGAGGCGCTGGAAGCATTTTCCCAACTGCCGGATCCAGCGCGCATGCATATTCTCGGGACTTGTCACGATCCCGAAAATTACATCCCGGGCTTCACCGTCAATATGCTGAGCTCCCAATCCGAGGCATTGCCGATGGTTCTGATGGAGGCAATGGGTTGCGGCGTCCCCTGTGTTACGACGGACGTGGGTTCAGCGGCTGAAGTGATTGGCCCGGTCGGGAAGTCGGTTGCACCGGGAAATCCTGCATTGCTCTCGGCTGCGGTCGGCGACTTGCTTGATGAAGTTCTGTCGAATCCATCGCAATGGTCTGAACATGCGCGTAGGCAATGCCTGGATCATTTTGATATTGCCCACACCGAGAGAAAACACACCGAGCTCTATCGTGACCTGACGGGCATCAGGACAGGCGCTGAACGAGGATCGCCCCGCGTGCTTCATCTGATTAACGGCCTGGGTTTTGGCGGTGCCGAGGTTCTGTTAAAGCGACTATCCATCGGTCTGAATGCCGAGGGGTTTGACCAGACGGTGATCTCCGTTTTGCCAGCTGGCGAACTTGTGCCCGCATTTGAAAAGGCAGGCATTAGGGTCAAAACCCTCGGTGTCAATGGAGTGCTTTCCGGAGTTCGGGGATTGTTCCGGCTTGCGGCTATCATTCGCAAGGAAAAACCCGATCTTGTGCAGACATGGATGTACCATTCGGCTCTGATCGGAACCCTTGCGGCCTGGCTTTCCTGCCGGTCACCGAAGACGCTCTGGAGTATTCATCACACCCGACTTGGCAGGGAGTCGTCGAAACGAACCACACGGATGATTCACCGTTTGCTCGCATTTCTTTCCTCACGCACACCCGAGTGTATCGTCTACTGTTCGCAATCGTCTTTAGCCCTGCATCTCGAAAATGGCTTTGATGAATCCAGAGCGAAGCTTATTTACAACGGCACCGACATATCGGCTTATCACGCCGACGCCGCGTGCAAGCAGCGAGTTCGCGACGAGTATGGCATCCCGATGGATGCGCCGCTTGTCGGAATGGCGGGCCGCTATCATCCGCAAAAAGACCATGCCAATCTACTGCGTGCCTTCGCCATCGTGCAAAAGGAAATCCCCGAGGCGCACCTGATCGCATGTGGACGGGATATTACCAGGGAGACGGCGGCGCTCCGGGACCTTGCCGCTGCCTGTCCGTCGCCATCACAGGTTCACCTGATCGGGCCACGGCTGGATATGGCGCATGTTTACCCGGCATTTTCGATTGCGGCCTTGAGTTCCTGTGAAGGTGAGGCGTTTCCGCTGGTTCTCGGTGAGGCGATGGCCTGTGAGGTCCCCTGTGTGGCCACGGATGTCGGCGACTCCGCTCTGATTATCGGCGACACCGGTCGTATCGTGGCTCCTCGTGATGCGGCGGCGCTCGCTGCCGCCATGGTCGGGATGCTCCAGGACGCAGGTGAGGACGCGGGCAAATTGGCCCGCCAGCGTGTGGTCGATCATTTCACCCTCAGGCTTTACGTGCAGTCACACGCGGAGCTCTACGCCTCCCTGATGAGACCCGCCCGAGCACCGGACAATCCGGACGGTTGTCAACCGGTCAGTAACGACGCCCAACCTGTTCCCCACTAACCCTCTGATCAAGATGCAACCCCATCCCTGCCATCACCCGTTGCGTGCCCTTGCCGCTATTTTGATGATTGCGGCCAGCGGCGGCCTGCTTGCGGGGCAGGGGGTGACGCTCCGCGTCGTGGCCTCCCACGAGCGGGTTTTCCTCACGCAAAACGTGCCGCGCACCATTGCCAAAAGCCTCACCGTGAGCGCATGCCGCAATGAGTGGGAGTCGGCCCAGGTCGTGGCCACCGGGATGGCGGCTGAACTCGGTCGGCTTTCCTTTGCGTTCGACCGGCCTGAACACGCTGACGGCACGAGCTTTCCGGTGCCGCGGCTGTATTGGGAATATGATGTGGCGGTGAGGAAAAGTTCGCCCAATGCGCCGCTGCCGGCCCGGCTTTACCCGGACGTATTGCTTCCCTTCCGCAACGGATCGCGGCCTGACCCGCAGGCGTTCAGGGGGGTTTCAGATGGGGTGAATTTCCGGCTATGGCTCGATTTTAAAATCCCAACCGATCAGCCGCCCGGCATTTACCGCTGCAGGTGTACGCTACGGGATAGTGCGACAATGGTTGTTGTTGATGAGGTGGAGATCCTCGTGACGGTGCAGCCGGAGACCCTACCCATGAGGCCGTCGCTTAAGTCATTTTTTGGGATCAATGAACACAATATTGCCAAGCTGAATCACCTCGACCGGAATGAGGACGGCATTGTGCTGGCCCGGATCATGGCTGATTACTACCAGTTGATGCTCGACTCCCGTATCGAGCCGGGGCTTGTTTATGCGACGAGCGCCCCCATCGGAGATCGGGGTCAGATCGTATGGGCGGGCGCGGCGGGGGCCAACCTGCCGGCCGCCCGGGACACGGTTAGAAACTATTTCGGACGGAAAGCATTTCAGAGTCTGCACCTTCCCGTCTGGCGCGACTACCCCTTCGCCGATCCGCTCGGCAGAGACCGTGCACGGGCGGTGCGGTATATGGCGGCGCTGGCTCGACTCAATCAAGCAGCCGCGCCCGACGCCCGGCTTTTCTTTTCGGTCGGCAGTCTTGATGAGCCCGATGACAAGGAGTCCTATCGACGCGTGCGGCAATGGGCGGCCCTGGTGCACGATGCGTCTGCGCGCGCAAAAACCGAGATCTCCTTCTTCCTGACCGAACAGCCAGAACCCCAGAATCCTACATGGGGGACACTGGTGAACTCCGTCGATATCTGGGCGCCGCACGTGATGTGGGCCTGGGAAGATCTCGAGAGTCAGTCTGGGAAGCGGCTTATCGCCGAGCGTATTGCCGCAGGTGAAGAGGTTTGGACCTATCCCGCGCTGTGCCAGTTCCGTGCCCGTTGGCGCAAAGAGAAGGGTGTGCCGGACACCTTGCATGATGCTTTTCCGCCTGTTTGGCTCACTGATTACCCTGTGGTTCACTTCCGTATTCTGCCGTGGATTTGTGCGGCGCACGGGCTGACAGGCATTCATTATTGGAATGTCCATGAGTGGCCGGAGTCTGTTGATCCGTGGAATGATGCCGGGACATTTGTCATCGGCAACGAAACCTACAATGGTGACGGACTTCTCATCTTTCCGCCCGCGCCGGCAGCACTGCGTCACGGGTCGGCAAAATCGCCCTGCCCATCGATCCGGCTCAAATGGATTCGCGATGGCATGGACGACTACGACCACATCGCTCTTCTGAGACAAAAGCACCCCGAGATGGCAGCCCGAATGATCGCTGCCGTCGCGAGGGGGTTTGCCGACTGGGAAACCTCCATTTCAAAAATCCCGCAAGCACGGATTTCGATCAGTAAAATGCTGAACCAATACCCCCAACACCAGCGTATTCCCATGCGCTGAACCCCCCCTCCAATGATGAATAAAAACCCAGGAAAACTGGGCCTCACCGAGGCCCGGATGGCGTCGCGCCGATTTCGCGTGTTAGATTGCCCGGAAACGAAACCACTGAATGGCAGCGCGCCGAAGCTTCAACTGGAAGCGATCACCACACGCAAAGGCTTTGCCCGCCTTGCCGGCGAATGGGACACATTCCTTGCGAAAACCCAAACGCCAAGCCCATTCATATCATGGGATTACCTCGACGTGTGGTGGGATATCTATGGTGGCAAAGGATTCACCCCCAGGCTCTACATCGCCCGCGACCCGCAGGGGATGCTGATCGGGGCAGCTCCGCTGATGATCTCACAAAAAGGCTCCTTCGCTGGCGCCCGCAGTAATTTCAGGCATCTTTCACTGATGGGGGGGCTGGCCGGTTCCGCCGGTGAATCACTTGAGTTGCCAGCGCGGCGGGGCTACGAAATAGCACTGGGGGAGGCCACCGCCGATCTTATCCTTGATTCCTTCAGCGGCCAGTGGGATGTCCTCTATCTTTGTCTCGTGCCGCATGATTCGCGATCAACCAATGCGATGATCAGACGGCTTTCGCAGGCTGGCGTTGCGATCAAAACCGTAAGTTCGACAGCATCGCCGATCTTACCGATCACGGCATCATGGGCCGACCACATCCAAACGCGAACGAGTAACGAAAGGGAGGAGCTAGACCGCGTGTTCTCGGACGCCATCAATACCCATGACCTTGAGTTGCTGCGTGTCGGGAAAGAAATCCCCCTCGAGGTGGCTTACGAGCAGACCATCAGACTATCAAGCCTTCATGGTGAGAATGGCCAAAACCGGATATTCCAGACCTCGGAGATGGTCGATTTCCATTGGAAGCTCGCCCCGAGGCTGCTCGAGCGGGGCAGGTTGTTTTTTGGACTGGTCAAAATGGACGGTCAGTTTGCGGGGGCGGTCTATGATTTAATCGACAACCAGAAAATGTGGACGTACCAAACCATCTGGGACCCTCGTTTCAACGGATCGAATGTCGAGCTTCTGCTTAACACGTGGAGTGACATGGAAGCCCACGACCTGGGACTTTGCGAAATCGATCATCTTTCCGGCCAATCCTCGGTGAGGGGTGACCAGGCCCGGTATACGCGGACATTAAACATTTATGAAGCGACCCGCCCCCGGAGTATGGGCGGGGTGCTGTTCTCGTTCGCCTGTGGTATCGACAGGCTCCTGCAGAAAAAAGCAACCCCTCTTCCGTCTGATCCTCTTGTGCAACGCCCCCGTTAAATCGATGACAGCGCCAACCAAACAACCCAGTTTTCCCATGCGCGACCGTGTCTCACGGGGCGCTTCCAAAGCCGGGCGAACCATCAAGTTCGAGCCCATTGTGTCTCGTGAAGAATTCGCCGCTCTCGAGTATGAGTGGGACGCCTTCCTGTCGAAAACCCAAGTTCCCAGTCCATTCCAGTCATGGGACTATCTGGACGTGTGGTGGGCTGTCTACGGACAGAAGGGCTACGATGTGAGGTTTTATGTGGCGCGTGGCTCCGAAGGACAACTTGTAGGTGCGGCGCCTTTGATGATCTCCCAAAAGGGTGCCTTTCCCGGAGCGCGGGGACGATTCCGTCACTTGGCATTGATGGGGGGGGTCGGCGAGATGACGGGTGAATCGCTCGAGCTTCCGGCGCTTGCCGGCTACGAGTTGGCGGTCGGTGTGGCTACGGCCGACCTCATCGGTCATGCATTACACGGGCTTTGGGACGTGCTTTACTTCCACCTTGTTCCTGCGGAGTCAGCCTCCGTTCGTGCCCTGTTAGCGCAACTTTCCAGGCATGGACTCATAACAAACACAACAAGTTCGCTTCCTTCACCCTACTTGCCTGTTGATGCGAATTGGGATGATTACATGAAATGCCGGAGTTCGAAGTTCGCAAGCAGGATGCGCTATATTCGATCCTATGCGAACAGGCACTATGCGATGAAGCTCCATACGGTCGGTCGGAATTATCCGTTAGATGATGCCATGGGGCACCTTGTCCGGCTGGCAAGTGTACGCTGGGGGAGGGCTGCGAGGGCATTTCACACACCTGAATTCATTGATTTTCACCAACAGCTTGCCCCGAGATTTTTGGCCAAGGGCAGACTGGTGCTTGGTATTCTCGAATTGAATCGGGAGATTGCCGGCGCCGCCTACAATTTTGTGTTTGATGATAAAATGTGGGGCTATCAATGCCCATGGGACACGCGTTTCAAGGCGGCCAAGGCGGGTAATATCCTGCATCTATGGACGGCAAAAACGTCATTCGACATGGGCCTGCGTGAACTCGACACCCTTCCCGGTGACTCGGGTTATAAGGATGAATGGACCACCAAAGCGCATGTCTTGAACATCTACGAAGGAGCCTGTCCGGACAACCTGGGGGGCGCCCTATTCAAAATAGCCCGTCAACTTGATCGCCTGTGCAAACAAAAACCCGCCACCATCCCAAACTCATGAACAACGACATCAGCCAGCAAAGGCAATTTATCCGTAATCAGCCGAGGCATGCAGAGATTTCCCAGCAGTCCCCGGCCTGCACACCTGGCTCATCACCGCAGGCAGACCGGGGTCAGCGGACTCCTGCCGTCCCTCAGGTGCGGCATTCAGTCATCAGTGTCGAGGAAGCCGTCCAGCATGTTCGACGATATTGGGTCATCGCGATGCTGCTGGGTCTGTGTGCCGGCATCGGCGTGTTTGCCTACCTGCAGAGCCTGAAACCGGTCTACGAATCAACCGCTGCGATCATGCTCGTCCAAGGCACGGGAAAAGACCTGTATTTGCAGACCATGAAGCCTGCCGAACCGTCAGAATACAACCTCCCTGAGTTGGTCAATAATATGCGGATTGAGTTAGAGTCGGACAAGTTCCGCCTCAGCCTCTATCACTCCCTGCCTGATGAACTTCGGCAGAAAGTCATCGGTGCGATATCACCTCTGGATAAGAACTTGGGCGAGCAGGAGCGTTTCCTTGATCGTCTAGATCAACAGATCAACATTGAGACAGTCAAGGACTCACATGTCGTTGCCCTCACGGCCAAGCACCATGACAATGAGGCAGCTGCCGGGCTGGCCAATGCCTACGTGCAACATTTTGTCGAGTTTGTGGCGGCGGAAGAGTTGGTGAAAACACGCAAGGTCTCGGAATTCCTGAAATCCAAGGCCGATGGGTTGCTGGCAAATGTAAGGTTGATGGAAGCCGAGTTGCTTCAAATCAGAAAAAAGGAGGGGGTCGTTTCCATGCAGACGGGCACCGATCTCGCCAGCAACATGATTACCAATCTTAATACCCAGCTGGTCGCGGCAAAACTCAAGGAGGAGCAACTACAGGACACCCTGTTTCTCATTGACCAGATCGACAACAATCCGGAGGAGCTGCTCAAAGTGCCTGCCCTTGCGGAGAACGAGGTGCTGGCTGATGCCTATACCAAGCTCGTGGGGGCCCGCGAAAATGTCGCTGCGTTGTCAACGGATTTCAGGAAAAGACACCCGAGCATGCTCGTCGCTGTTAGCCAGGAGGCTCTGGCGCTGGACAATCTGGGCAAGCTCGTCACCCAGTCGGTCGGGTCACTGAGGCGTCAGCTGCAAACGACGCAGACCAAGGTAAAGCGGCTCGAGCGTAAAGTGGATGTGGCGATGAGGGAAATCGTGGCAACCAGTAACAAGTCCATCGGGCATCAGCTCAAGGAACAGCAACTCAGGGATAGCAGGGACCTCTATAGCCGTCTGGTCAAGCAGATGAACGAGGCCGACATCGCCCTCCAGTTTGAGGGGGACGATCACATCCGGGTCACCGAGCGGGCCATGGTCCAGAGAGAGCCCGTTTTGCCCAGGAAATCCCTTTCCGCCGTTTTGGGCTCGCTTGCCTTCGCGAGTTGCTTTTTGGGTATCCCGCTGGCGCTAGGGTTCGGCCAGAGGATGCTGGCCTTGGGCACGCCGAAGCATGCGCATCCGGCGTGCCGGGAGATCGAGCCCGAAATCGATCAGCCCCGTCAGCCGACAGACAGAACCGGCTTGCCTGTCCTTGCCTCCTTGCCCATGACTAAGGGCGCCGAGCCCGGGGAATGGCTGCGCAGAGTGACCGACACCGCAACGCCCTCGGGCGCCGCCCTGAAACGCTTCGTCGGCCAGTCACTGCACTCAGGAGTGCGTGCACATGGGCTTGTCATCACCAGTGGCCACACCGACACTCAAAAGACACTGACGGCGGCCGCCATCAGTCTGGCTGCCAGCCAACAGGGGTTGCGGACCTTGCTGGTCAGTGGCGAGAACATGGTGCCTATCATAGAAACCGACCTGCGCAAGGCGGGCGGCACGCCGGGCGACGGGCAGCGGCTGAAGTCTGTGGAGGAATTGCTCCAGCCCTTTACCACCACCCAAAACAACCTCTACTACATCACCGAAGACGCCTGGAGGAGGGTCCCGGCCCTTTGCCTGGAAGCACTGTGCAGAGCGGAGCATTGCGTTGATTTAATCGTTCTCGATGCGCCGCTTGTCACCGATGAACCCCATTTGAAAGTCATGTCCAACTTCGCCAGCCGGTGTATTTTCGTCCGTGGTGAATATGAAAGCTACGACTACGCCGACTTGCAGGCCAAATTCCAACGCAGCCTGCCAAACTGCACCCTGGCCGGGGAGTTTGTGCTTGCGGGTGAGTGATTGGCCTGCCCTAGACAAGGGCCTTGGCGACGGCCGTCATATCCGTCGTTTGGCTCACGGGGCAGGGGGTGAGCCATCTTTCCTTGCTGAACCAGGTGCGTTGGCGTTTGGCATATTGGCGGGTGGCCGCTGCAATACGCTCCGCGCACTCGGCACGCGTCAGTTCGCCCGCAAGATGGGCCCGGATCTGCGCAATGCCAATGGCTTTCTCACAGGTGACCGAGGCATGGGCGAGGGATGAGACTTCGGCAATGGCCCCCTGGTCCAACATGGCTTCGGTGCGCGCATTGATACGCTGCCGTAAGCAGTCACGATCCCAGACGAGGTAAGCCCCCCGGAGGTCGTTCTCGATCGACTCGCTGGCCGATTGCCAGTCGCTTTTCAGCTCGGACATCTTGCGTCCTGACAGAAGGCAAATCTCCAGGGCGCGAATGACGTAGCGCCTGTTTTTGAGATTGGTGGCGGCCGCTCCCGCGGGGTCGAGTTCGGTGAGGCGCGCGATCAGCGCCGCATCGGACTCGCGCTCAAGTTCGGCCCGCAAGTTGTCGTCACCCGACGGCACCGGCGACGGGCCGTGGGTGAGGAACTTGAGATAGAGCCCCGACCCGCCGGTAATAATCGGGGTTTTGCCACGCGATTGAATATCCTCGATCACGGGCAGCGCCATTTCGCGATAACGCATGGCATCACAAATTTCACCGGGCGAGAGGATGCCGTAGAGGTGGTGCGGGGCCTGGGCGAGCTCCTTGCGATTCGGTGCCGCGGAAATGATTTCCAAGCCACGGTAGAGCTGGTAGGCGTCGGCATTCACAATCTCGCCGTCGACGAGCCGAGCCGTCGCGATGGCTAGCGACGATTTTCCCGAGGCGGTGGGGCCGCAGATGTAGATGGAACGGGGAATGTTGACGAGGGGTTGGGGGGTTGGGGGTCAGGGCAAAGATGAAAAACCCGCCTGGAGATAGACTCACAAGCGGGTTTTTGGAATCATCAAAGCCGGTCAGGCTTATTCGGCGGCGGGCTCGGAGGTGTCAGCGCTTGCCACCACGGCAGCAGGTTTTTTCTCCGCCGGCTTCTCAGCGGGCGTCTCGGCTGGTTTCTCGGCTGTTGTTTCGGCTGCAGCTTCGTCAGCGGCCGGTTTTTCCTGCCTTGCGGCCTTGGCCTCGGCTTCTTTTTGGACGCGGTTGTCGCCGCGGGGCTGGTCGTCGTCGGCAGGTCTGTTGCTGGCCCCGTTGACAACGAGGTTGCGGCCCATGAAGGGTTGGTCGTGCAGGACCTCGACAGCACGTTTCGCCTCGTCGACGTGGAGCATCTCAATGAACCCGTAGCCCTTGGAACGATGGGTGTGACGGTTGTAGATGATCTCAACGCTCCGCACCGTGCCTACGCCCTTGAAGAGGTCCTCGAGGTCGTGTTCGGTGGCGTCATAGGACAGGTTGCCGAGGTAGAGTCGCGGAGTCTCCACGGGGAAGTCCTTGCCGCTTCGCCCCGCACCACGGCCTTTGGCCTGGATGGAGCCTTGGTCCTGGCCTTGGTCCGGGCTCTTGCTGCGTGCGTTGCGGGTGTTTTTCTTGGCGGCCTTGGCTGCTTTCGGGGTTTCCCGTGCCGGCGTGTCACCTGCCGTGGATTTTCTTCTCGGTGGACGGGTCGGAGCCTTGTAGAGACCGAAAACCTTGAGGATTTTCTCCCAAAGCGTCAGTGGCACCGGTTTGGCCTGGCGGGCACGTGGTCCGCCGCCTGCCTGGCGGCCTTGGCCACCGGATCGGTTGCCTTGACGGTTGCCGCCCTGTCCGGCGCGGTTGCCGCCTTGCCCCCCTCCCTGAGTGGAGCGATTTCTGTTGCGGTTGCGGTTACGATTGCGGTTGTTGCCGCCCTGGCGGCCCTGATCCCCGCCGTTGCGGGGTTTGCTGTTGGTTTCTTGAGACATTGTAATAAGTCGTTATTGGTTGATGTGGGTGCTTGGGCGGGCCTGCATCAAGGGATCGGTTTGCCAGTGTTGGTATGGCACCATCCGTTGCGGTCTGAACCGCAGAAACGGACGATGGGTGATCCCCATGTCGAGCCCCGCCATGGGCGCGTTGGTTGATTGCCGAAGTTTCCAGGCTTGTCATGACATATCCGGACAAGCCATTCCGGTAGGATGTGAATATCCGGTGGGAAGTGAACGCGCACCACCGCCCCGACCGTGGCTGAAGCCGGCATGTCGGGGTGGCAGGAAGTGCTGATTGCATGTGCGTTCGCATGGAAATAGTTGCTGGCGCAGCAAATCTAGCCTGTAATCGTGGAAACACAAGGACGGAATCAAGAGTTGTCAGATGCTGGTGCTTAGGTAATGTCGGTGCTTACCACTCCACCTTGATTGTCCCATGAAGCACTTGATCCTCCTTTGCACCGGCCTGGCCGTGACATTATCGCCAGCCGGCAAGGCGGCGGAAAGCTACCTGGTATTGGAAGCCCACAGCAGCAGGGTGCTGCTGGCGGCCAATTCCGAAAAGAAACGACCGGTCGCGAGCCTGACCAAGGTGGCGACGGCAAAGGTGGTGCTGGACTGGGCCAGGATCTCGCAGACCAGCCTCTCCACCATGGCGGTTGTGCCTGCCAGTGCGTTTGGCTTTGGCGGCCCCAATCCGATGGCGCTGCGTCCGGGCGACCGGATTTCACTGCGCGACGCGCTTTATTCAAGCTTGCTTGGCTCGGACAACATGGCGGCCCACGTGCTTGCCGATCACGTTGGCCGGGCTTTGCTGCTAAGAAGGCAGCGTGCCGGAGATCCGATGGAAACCTTCGTCGCGGAGATGAACCAGTTGGCCAAGGCACTGGGAATGCGACGGACACGCTTTGCCTCTGCGCACGGTCTTGCTCTGCCACGGCAGAAAAGTGGCTATTCGACGGCCGCAGACATGGCTCGCCTCTGCGTGCACGCCATGCGCGACATAGGTTTTTCCTTTTACGTCAAGCAGGGCGAGCGCTCGGTCTCGGTGATCGGTGCGGACGGCCGAAGCGCCTCCTATAAAATAAGCAACACCAATGCCCTGCTCGGGCAATTGGGAATCAATGGTATCAAAACCGGGCTCACGGCTGCCGCGGGCCAGTGTATCGCGGTCAACGCGCACCGCAGCCCGCTGGTCAAAAAGATTGACGAGACCCGATCCCATATACGGAAACGTGATTTGGTGGTTGTCGTGCTCGGCAGTGCTGACAGAATAGGACGCGCAAAACAGTTGATAAAACAATCCTGGCCACTATACGACGAGTGGGCCGCAGCAGGGTACCCCGTTTCGCCGAAGGGACGGGAGCTCATTGTGGTGCCAACGCTGGGGCAATAAAAGAAATCGTCACAAGAGGATGCAAATCGTCACAAGAGGATGCCTTACCATAACCCGGAAAATTTTGAGATCGCGACAATGTTCGTCCGACGACTCACCAACCCATAAATACACAAGATGAGAATAGGAGTTTTAAACAGCGGGGGCGATTGCCCGGGATTGAATGCCGTCATTAACGGCGTCGTAGGAGCGGCCGACAAGCTCGGTTGGGAGGTGCTTGGTTTCCGGGATGGATTCGAGGGCCTTTTGCCGGAGGGCGGTGACTACATGATGCTGACCCCTAACGACACCATTGCGGCGGCCAGCCTGGGAGGAACCATCCTTGGCACGACCAACAAGGGGAATTTTGCGGCGAAGGTGGGCGAAGGCGACGTAGCGCGCATCCCTGCCGAAATCATGAACAAGGCCAAGGAAAACCTGGAGAAATTATGTGTCAGCGGACTGGTCGTCATCGGCGGCGACGGCTCACTGACAACGGCGCTCCAGATGAGCGAGGAGGGGTTCAATATCGTGGGCGTCCCCAAGACCATCGACAACGACCTCCAGGCGACCTCCATGACTTTTGGTTTCGACAGTGCCGTGTCCTCGGTGGTCGACGCCCTCGACCGGCTGCACACGACCGCCCAGAGTCACAAGCGCGTGATGGTGCTCGAGGTGATGGGCCGCCACGCCGGCTGGATCGCCCTGTGGGGCGCGATCGGCGGTGGTGCCAACGTCGTGCTGATCCCCGAGGTGAATGTATGTATTGAAAAAGTTGCGGATTTCATCAAGTACCGCGAAGCCGCCGGCAACCGGAGCTCATTGGTCGTTGTGGCCGAGGGCGCCAAGTTGCAGGACGGCAAGATCGTGACTCGCTGCGAAGGCGAGGCCAGCGAGGTGAGTCTGGGGGGTGCCGGCGATCTGGTTGCCCGTGAGTTGGTGAGGTTGACCGACAAGGATGTGCGTGCCTGCACACTGGGTCACCTTCAGCGCGGCGGTTCGCCCACTGCGCTCGATCGCGTGCTCAGTGCCCGATTTGGCGTCCAGGCGGTTAAATTGATCGGGGAGGGGAGGTTTGGCCGCATGGTCAGCTACCGGTCCTCCGAAGTGGGATCCGTGCCTATTGCCGATGCGGTACACCATCTGCGCCTGGTCGACCCGCAGGGTGAAGTTGTGCAAACCGCGCGCGCGCTCGGTATTTGTCTGGGCGATTGACCGATTTTCTGTCATGCATTCCGCGCATGAACGACCCATTACTCACCCTCCTGCAAACCAAGGCCCGCTACTCCCACACGGAGTTGGCGGAGGCATTGAGCCTGTCCCCGGAAGATGTCAGCGCGCGCATTGCCGCCTGGGAAAAGGATGGCACCATCCTTGGCTACCAGGCGGTCGTCGATAACGATAAGATCGGCGACCTGGGCGTCTCGGCATTTATCGAGGTGAAGGTGACCCCCGAGCGGGGTGGCGGCTTTGATCGTCTCGCCATGCGCGTGGCGCGCTTCGACCAGGTGGTGTCCTGTTACCTCGCAAGTGGCGGTTATGATCTGATGGTGGTGGCGGAAGGTTCCGACCTGCGCGAGGTCGCCAGCTTTGTTTCCCGCAAACTGAGCACGCTCGACGGCGTCATTTCCACGGCAACGCATTTCCGGCTCAAAACCTACAAGGAAATGGGATTTGTCTTTGAGCAGGAGGAGCCCGAGGGCCGTCTGCCGGTAACCCCGTAGGGGGAAAAGGACTCCTTGATTGCTGATTCTGCGATTTTGTTGAAGTATGGATTACACGGCTAAAATTTCCCGCCAGGTGGCAAGCATTCCGCGGTCGGGTATCCGCGATTTTTTCGAGCTGGTGCAAGGCCGCGACGACGTCATCTCGCTCGGCGTCGGCGAGCCCGATTTTGCCACCCCCTGGCACATCCGTGAAGCGGCCATCTATTCCTTGGAAAAAGGCCATACCAGCTACACCTCCAATCTTGGACTGCTGAGCCTGCGCAAGGAAATCAGCCGCTATGTCAGCACGTTTTTTGGTGTCGATTACGCCCCGGGCTCCGAGGTGCTGGTCACTGTCGGCGTCTCCGAGGCCATCGACCTCGCTCTGCGTGCCCTGCTCAATCCGGGTGACGAGGTGATTTACCACTCTCCGTGTTATGTTTCCTACCTGCCGAGCATCGCCCTGGCCTACGGGGTGCCGGTGGACGTGCCCACCCGGAAGGCGGATGATTTCGCCCTCAAGGCCGAGATGCTGGAGGCCGCCATCACCCCCAAAACACGGGTGCTGATGCTCAATTTCCCGACCAACCCGACCGGGGCCGTGATGCCTTCGGCGGAATTGGAAAAAATTGCCGCCCTCTGCATCAAGCACGACCTGATTGTGCTCAGTGATGAAATCTACTGCGAACTCCGCTACGATGAGGACGCCCACGTCTCGATCGCATCCCTCCCCGGCATGAAGGAGCGCACCATTCTGCTCCACGGCTTCTCCAAGGCCTTCGCCATGACTGGCTTCCGTCTCGGCTACGCCTGCGCGCCCGCCCCCCTGATCGAGGCGATGATGAAAATCCACCAATACGCCATGCTCTGCGCCCCGATCACCAGCCAGGCAGCCGCACTCGAGGCCCTGGAAAACGGGTCCGCCGCCATGATGGAGATGCGCGACAGTTACCACCGGCGCCGCGACTTCGTGGTCGGTCGACTCAATGAGATCGGCCTCGACTGTCACTCGCCGGGCGGGGCGTTCTATGTCTTCCCCGACATTCGTCAAACCGGGCTCAGCAGCAAGGATTTTGCGATGAAGCTGCTCGATGCCGAGGATGTGGCCGCCGTGCCGGGGGACGCCTTCGGCGAGGCGGGGGAGGGCTTCCTCCGCTGTTGTTACGCAACCTCCTTCGAAGAACTCAGGACCGCGATGAATCGCATGGATCGATTCGTCAACGCCCTTTAATCCGCTGCTGAACATGGCAACATTGGCATCGCTGCAAAATGACCGCACCAAGGCACATGTCGTGCCGCTGGCGGTCTTCATGCTGCTGCTCGCACCCTTTCAGCTGACCGGCTGGCTCGAATGGAAGCATCCGGACGCCGCCTGGTGGCAGCAATACCCCGAACAGTGGCAGTATCCTCTCCAGTCGCTGATAACAATAGGGTTGCTCCTATTTTTCCGCAAAAACTATGAGCTGAAATGGAGTCGGCACGTGTTCTTTGGCGCCCTCATGGGAGCGGTCGGGATCGGGATTTGGATCCTGCCGACCCAGCTGCATACCTGGATGGGGCTGGAGGGGGATCAGGAGGGTATTCTGAAGTGGCTCGGTGTGATGCCGCGTGAGCAAGGATTCAACCCGCAGGACCTGGCTGACAAGTTCGGCGGTGATGCCAGGGCTTACTGGGCCTCGCTGATCATGCGTTTTTTCCGGGCAGTGGTGGTGGTGGCGCTGGTCGAGGAGATTTTCTGGCGTGGGTTCCTGATGCGGTTTCTGCTGGATATGGACCACGACTACTGGAAAGTCCCGTTTGGCAAGCCGGCGTGGATCTCCTACGGGGTGGTCACGGTGGCCTTCATGCTGGTCCACCAGCCGGTCGATTACGCGGCGGCGTTCATCTACGGCTCGCTGACCTACTGGGTGGCGGTGCGCACCAAGAGCCTGCTGGCCTGCGTGGTGATGCACGGCGTGGCCAACCTGCTGATGGGGTGGTACGCCATCGCATTCGGCAAATTCGGCCTCTGGTAGTCGACCCGGCCACGACATGAGTAAAATGGGGTCATTTCAGGAATGATACTTGTGACCGTTTACGATCAGTGGAAGAATTGACAAATCAAAGCACCGCGCTGAGTCGCATCCATCCCGCCCATCCAACCCACATTATTTTCGAGCCAAGATTATGAAGATAGGAGTCGCCCAAATCAACGCCGTCGTTGGTGATTTTCCCGGCAATGCCAAACGTATCCTCGCCGCCTACCGGGAGTGCCTGGAAAAAGGCGCCGAACTGGTGATGGTGCCGGAAATGGCACTTGTCGGCTACCCGCCCCAGGATCTGGTGTTCAAGTCCGAGTTCGTGCCGAAGTGCCTGCAGGCGCTGGATTACCTCGCCGATGAAACCCGCGATGTGCCGCTGCTGGTCGGCTATGTCGACCGCTGCCCGGATTCCGCCGTGGGCAAACCTTTCCGCAACGCCGCCGCCTTTTTGCACCAAGGGGAAATCAGACACAAAATCTGGAAGACCCTGCTGCCGGCCTACGATGTTTTCGACGAACGCCGGTACTTTGAACCCGGGGAGGCCTGTGAGCCCATTGTGTGGCAAGGGGCGAGGCTCGGCATCACCATCTGCGAGGACATCTGGACCGAGGATTACCTGCACCGCCCACTCTATAGCCGTGACCCGGCAGCCGAACTGACGGCCCAAGGGGTGGATCTCATCCTCAACATCAGCGCGTCCCCGTTCAGCCTGGGGAAACCGGCACGCCGATTGGAAATGCTGACCCGCGTCGCCATGGCGGCTGGAACCCCCCTGGTTTACTGCAACTGCGTCGGCGGCAACGACCAGTTGATTTTCGACGGCAACTCGCTCGCTCTCGATGCCCTCGGCCGCCCGCTGGCTTCGCTCAGCGCGTTTGAGGAGGAATGCACCGTCGTGGATGTCAGTTGTGAGGGCAGTGATGCCCACGCCCCGGCCGCAACATGCCCGGAAGAGGAATGCTACCGTTCACTCGTGCTCGGGCTGCGCGATTACGCCGGCAAATGCGGTTTTACCTCGGCATGCCTCGGGCTCAGCGGCGGGATTGACTCGGCCCTGACCGCCGCGCTTGCCTGTGCCGCGCTCGGACCGGAAAATGTGTACGGGCTGACGATGCCGAGCGAGTTTTCCTCCGGCGGCAGCGTCGACGACTCGATCGAGCTGGCCAAAAACCTCGGCATGCGCTGCGACACCGTGCCGATCGGCGACGCCTTCGCCGAGGTGAAAGCCGCCATGAAGCCGGTTTTCGGCGATCTTCCCGAGGATGTGACCGAGGAAAACATGCAGGCGCGCATCCGCGGAGTTTTCCTGATGTCGCTGTCGAACAAGTCAGGGCGCTTGCTGCTTACCACGGGGAATAAAAGCGAACTCGCGGTCGGCTACTGCACCATCTACGGCGACATGTGTGGCGGGCTCGCGGTGATCAGCGACCTGCCGAAAATGCAGGTCTACGCGCTGTCGCGCTGGCTGAATCGCGACCGGGAAATCATCCCGTGGGACACCATCGAAAAACCACCCAGCGCGGAACTCCGACCCGACCAAAAGGATCAGGACACCTTGCCACCCTATGAAATCCTCGATGCCATCCTCGAGCTCTATGTCGAGAAACACCGGTCCGGCACCGAGATCATCGAAGAGCACGGGTTTGAGGAGGCCCTCGTCCGCTGGGTGCAGCGGCGGGTGGACTTAAACGAGTGGAAACGCTACCAGGCCGCCCCCGGCCTCAGGGTCACCTCAAAAGCCTTCGGGATTGGACGCCGCATGCCCATCGCGCAGCGATTCTCCGACTAATCACCCACTTCTCCCTCTCCCCCGATCCATGAGAAACACGGAAGCGCGCAACATTCTCGGACTTGATCCGGGGGATGATCCGCGTGCCTTTCTGTCCGCCTTCGAGGAGACCATCGATTACAAACAGGAGCTCGTCAACAACGCTCCGAGCCAGGAAATCAGGTTCCGCTACCAGCAGGAGCTGCTCGAGTACAAGGCTGCGGTGCAGGTGATCGGCGGAAAACAAAAAATCCGCCCGCACACGGATTTTGTCGTGGTGCTCCTGCTGATCGCCTCCTTCTCCTCCGTCGGTTGGTGGGGGTATCAATGGTATCAGGAACAGTGGAATGCCCACGCCCGGAACGAGGTGATCATCGCCCAACTCCAGGCCGACGGACGTATCGCCGTGATCGGCAGGAAATGGGACGTCGCTGAAAAGGCCTACCGAAAAATCCAGGATCTCGACCCCGGCTCACCCGTCGCCGCCACCGGGTTCGAGTCCATCAAACGCGGACAACAGGAGGAGCGGAGCCAGCAGCTCTTTTACACCCTGGGCGAAAGCCAGGCGGCCCTCGAAGCCGGACGCTGGGCTGAGGCGGAGAGGCTGGCCAGGGCGGTGCTCACACAAAACCCCGGCAACGAATCCGCCAGACGCAAACTGGAAATGATTTCCGATGGACGCCGCAAACAGGACATTTCATTGAAGATGATGGCCATCGCCGATGCGCTCGATCTCGGCAAATTGCCCGATGCGAGACAGGCGCTCGCCGACCTCCGGCAAACCGACCCGCAAAACCCGAACCTGTCAATCTTCGCCAAACGCATCGCCACCGAGGACGCCAGGATCAAGCAGCGCCTCGACAAAGCTCGGGACCTTTACCAGCAGGCATTGCAGCTCGACACCGGGGCCTATTCGCCCAAAGCCTTGACCCTGCTTGATGACGCCAGGCGGCTCAACCCAGGATCACAGGAAATCCGTGCCCTGCACCGAAAAATGAGTGCTTACACGCGTGCGCTCCATGTGCCCGGCGACTTCCCGACGATTGCCAAAGCCCTCGAAGCCGCCCGCCCGCGCGACTTGATCCGGATCGCTGCCGGCACCTACAAGGAGGCGCTGGTCATTGATCAACCAATTCGGCTCGAGGGCAGCGCCGATGGAAAGACCATCCTGGAACTACCCTGCATGGAGGCCTCTATCATCACGCTCACCCGCAATGCTACAGGCAGTCGGATCAGTGGCCTGGACCTGAAACACCGCGGCTTTGACCACGGTAAGGATCGTTTTTCCGGGATCACCGTCGAGGCCAGGGACGTCGTCATCAGCGCCTGCAATGTCCATCATTCCGCCGGACATGGTATCGCGGTTGTGAGCGGGGCCAGCGCGACGATCACCGGATGCAAGATCACCGCATGCGGCTGGGACGGCGTGACCGCCTACGGTGCGGGCAGTCACGTCACCCTCGTCGACACGCTCTGTCAGGGCAATCTGCAACACGGCATGGGTTTCTGGCTGGGCGGCAGCGGCAGCGTGACCAGCAGTCGGATGCTGAAAAACGGACTCTGCGGCATCGTCGCCATGAGCAAGGGGACCGTGGTGAAGGTCAAATCATCCACCTGCTCGAATAATCGCGAGGCTGGCATCCTCGTCGCCAACGGGGTGACGGCCACCCTTGACTCCAACCGCTGCGAAAAAAACCTGCTCAGCGGGGTGGTGGCCCGCGGTGACGGCACATCCGTCAGCCTCACCAACAATACCGTCCAAGGCAACCGCGAGGCGGGTATCCTGACCCATCTCGGTGTGCAGGTCAGCAAATTTGAGAACAATCAAGCACACGGCAATGCCCTCCGCCAGATCTGGCGCAATGCGGCATTGAAAAAGTAACACCCGGCAACCATGAAACCCAGGCCCGATGACGCAAGCCAACACCCCCAGGTGGCGCTGCTCTCCATCCTGCTGGAGAACAGAGTGCTCGGCTGGGCCATGCTGGGCGGGGGGCTGGTTTATTTTGTCCTCTCGCTCCTGGGGGTCAGCCTGCTCGCCTGCCCGGTGAAAACGGTCACCGGATGGGACTGCCCCGGTTGCGGACTCACACGGGGGACCCGGTCAGCGCTCCAGTGCGACTGGCAGGCCGCCATGGATTACCACTGGTTCACACCCGTGTTTATTGTCTTCTGGGCCGCGGTCGGTCTCGGCCTGGTCCTTCCCGAACCATGGCGCGGGCGGTTCCTTGCCGCGGTCAAAACCAGCGAGCGGGTGACCCGGTGGCCGCTGGTCCTCGGGGTATGTCTGGTGATTTACGCATTGACGCGTAATTTTTTTGTGTGATAGCATGTAGTTAGTTGTTGGAGATTTTTCCAGCAGTACGCTGGGGACCAAACTCCCACGCTCCACCAATAACAAGCAACTAACCAATAACAAACAACAAACCCATCAACCATTATGCTCTCAATCCTAGGAATAATCTTTAGTATCGGATCCCTTGTCTGCTGGATCATGACCCTCGTCAAAATGTTTCAAAAGGAGAACGTCGGCCTCGCCATACTCGGCATCATTTGTCCGTTATGGGCGTTCATCTGGGGCTGGATCAATGCCACCAAACACGACCACAAAAAAATCATGCTGATCTGGACGGCGTGCTGGATTCTCGGCATGATTTTCACCGCGGCTGGCGGCGGCTTCAGCTACTCATTCAGCACAGGTAGCGAGTTCTAATCTATTCGTCTCACATCCATCCTCCACCTCCAGCACGGGGTGGGGGATTTTTTTTGCCAGAAATTCTTCAGGGGTCCTCCACAAGGGAGAGTAGAGTCCACAAGGGAGAGTAGAGAAGATTTTTTGACAGCATTGACC
>JBFERY010000013.1:0-52765 GCA_041548785.1 Oceaniferula sp. | reverse complement strand
CGGTAGGGGGCTGGGTTGCTGCTTCGGTTGGGAACCACGGAAAGCACTGAATACACGTAAGAGCTTGGGTTGCCGAGGGACAGGAGTGTCCCTCCTCCCTAGGCCTGCGGCCCGCGAAGCGGGGGGGTAGGGAGCGCGGACACTCCTGTCCACTGCGGAGGCGTCGGGGAATACAACGCCGCCGACGGTGGAGAACCATCGGTAGGGGGCTGGGTTGCTGCTTCGGTTGGGAACCACGGAAAGCACTGAATACACGTAAGAGCTTGGGTTGCCCAGGGACAGGAGTGTTCCCTCCTCCCTAGGCCTGCGGCCCGCGAAGCGGGGGGGGGTAGGGAGCGTGGACACTCCTGTCCACTGCGGAGGATAGGCGAAGGAGCCGGTCTTTGTTTTTGGTTTTTGGAGTTTGGAGTTTGAAACTTGGGAGTTTAAAACTTGGAGTTTAAGGAAGCGGGTGTATGGAGTGGCGGCATGGCAGAGATAAATGAGAGATCGCAGCGGCAGGTGGCGCGGTGGTTGTTTGTGTGTGCGGCGGCGATCGCCCTGATGGTGGTGATTGGCGGGTTGACGCGATTGACGGGTTCGGGCCTGTCGATCACGGAGTGGGATTTGGTGATGGGCACGGTGCCGCCGTTGAACGAGGCGCAGTGGCAGGTGGTGTTTGAGCAGTATAAGCAATCGCCGGAGTATCGGATTGTGAACGCGGGGATGAGCATGGCCGAGTTCCAGTCGATTTTCTGGTGGGAGTACGTGCACCGGTTGGTTGGGCGCGCGGTCGGGTTTGTTTTTTTGATTCCATTTTTGTATTTTGTGATTCGGCGCAAAGTGACCGGTCGGCAGGCATGGAAGTTGTTGGTGCTCTTTGTGCTGGGCGGGCTTCAGGGGGTATTGGGGTGGTACATGGTGAAGAGTGGCCTGGTGAAGGACCCGCATGTCAGCCATTACCGTTTGACGGCGCATCTGAGTCTGGCGTTTTTGTTGTTTGGCGCGACGTTCTGGCAGGGCTTGCATTTCCGCGACGGCTGTCCTGAGAAGGAGAAGGAGGGTGTGTTCCGCAAGGTCTCGCTCGGCTTGTTGTTCCTGGTGATGTTCCAGGTCGCCTTGGGGGCGATGGTGGCGGGATTGAAGGCGGGATACATGTTCAACACGTTTCCCAAGATGGGGGAATACTGGGTGCCGCCGGGGATGGGGCACAGTGTGCTGATGAACGGGATCGCGATTCAGTTTATCCACCGGATCACGGCTTATTTCGTCCTGATCGCCATTGGGGCGATGTGGTGGAAATCACGGCGCACGGTCTTGAATGCGAGGCAGCGCAGTGGCTTTGATTTCCTGCTGCTGGTGGTGATGATCCAGTTTGTCCTTGGCGTGTTCACCCTGATTTTCCATGTGCCGGTTTCACTGGCCGCGCTGCATCAGTTCGGCGCCCTGGTGTTGCTCGGCGGGGGCGTGTACCTGTGCCACGTGTTGCGGTTCTCCCCGAAAACATGCCAGGCGCGGACGCGGGTGCCCGTGTAGAACGAGGAACGGCTTACTTCTTCGGTAATTCGCGGTTGTGGTAAACCGATTCGGGCGGCCCGAGGTAGGAGTCCTTGACGCCGCCGGTATTGATGATGATTTTATCGATCGTCAGGCCGGGGTCGACCATCCATATTTTCAGCGTGTGCGGGCCTTCCTTTTTCAAATCGAGCTTCCCTTGAAGTTTCATCAGGTTGTCCATCACGCTTCTCGAGACCCGCTGGGAGACGATGACGGGCGGGTCGTTATCGACGGCCATGGCCAGGCGCAACTGGTAATCGGCGTTGATCGGGTTGGACGGGATGCAGTCGAAATCGATGGGGAACTCGCCTTTGGAGAAGGTATAGAGGTCATATTCCAGAGCGGGTGACCGGTTGACAATTTCATCCGTGGCGACGTGGCTGGGGATGTTGGTTGGCAGGATGGTGACCGAATCGCCCGAGCGTCCGAGCCCCTCGAGGACATTCCACGAGGCGTGCTTTTGATCCGATTTCCTCGAGTAGTTCTCGGCCTCAATGGCGAGGTAACCATTGCTTTCGACAAATCCTCTGACGGTGTCAAGCGATGGCCTGGCCGGGTTGAATACGCTGAGCTTGACCGTGTAGGGGGTTCCCTTGTCGGTGGCGGTCGACGTCCAGTTGAAGGTGATGGTGCCTCTGGTGTCTTTGCCCTGGGGCGCCTTGGTCCAGTCGATGCTGACCCAGACCCGTTGTTCGCCGTGCATGGCGCCCGACGACTTGCTCAGCTTGATCCAGTCGTGGGATGCATCCGCCGACCAATAAACCACGCCATTGCCTGTATTATAGAGGTCGATGAAGCGTCGATCGTTGTTGAAGACGCTGAGGCCGGGAAGCTCTGAGGGTTCGCCACCCTCGGGGGTGAGTTTCATTGCGGGGCTGCCATTGGCGTTGTAGGTGCTCAGCGGGGGCATCGCCCACTGCTGCCACTGCACGCCCCACGGTCCGGGTTGGGAGGCCATATGATCCCACTTGGCACCCACGGTTAGCAGTTCTTTGTTGTAGTGGTTGATCAGCGCGTAGATATCATTTTCCGCCTGTTGCGCCATGGCCGCATAGGTTGACGCGCTGGCCCGGTTTTGCAGGCCGTAGGCGTGGGACTTCTGGGCGTAAATGGCTTTTTTGTTTTGCAGCCCCGCACCCTTCACATTGTAAACGACCATCTGAAAAAAGGCATCCTTCATGGAGTCGGGAAGCGATGCATAAACGGCGTCGGTTTCCCGGATGAGCTCATCGTAGGCGTCGATCCTTTGTTGGGCTTCGTCGTTGTAGTTCGAAATGCTGAACCAATCGTAGCTGTACTTATCGGTTCTGCCCTTATACATCACCATGTTGTCGGGTCGACGTGCGTAGCCCAGTTCATAATGCTTGTCCATGATCGCGGCAATCCTGTCGGCGTAGGGTTTGCCGAAATCACGCGTCGCCCAGTCTTTCAAGAATCCGGACGGGTTGTTTGCCTGGAAACCGGAGATGTCCCAGGCCATCTGCATGAAATGCTCCATCCCGATTTCGGCCGGTTTGATGTCGCCGACATTAACAATCCACAGGTCGCGGACGTTGTAGTCGTAGGCCTTTTTCATCTCCGACCATGTCAGTGCCAGTGGCGTGGTGTAGAGCCACGGGTAGGCGGTTGTCGCGCCGTTGAGCCATTGGAAGTGATAGTAAATGCCGGAGCCTCCGGAGCGTTGTTGTTCTTTTTTGTTGGGGAGTTGCCGGATGTTGCCAAAATTGTCATCGGGCCAGCAGATGATCATGTCATCGGGCACCTTCATGCCCTGGTTATAGAGGCCGAGGATTTCGGTGTAAGGGATCAGCACCTGGGGGACTTGGGTGACATCCTTGTTGACCCACTTCTGCAGGATGCTTCTTTGGTCGGCAAAGATTTCTTCCAGGACCTTTACGGTGATGTCGGAGCTCGCTACATCATCTTTGCCCCGTTTGCCCATGGTATACATGTTTTCGTACTTCCCGTTCTCCTTGACCCTGTCTTCCCAGTACTTGTAGATATGCGCTTTGTTTTTTACGTAGTCCCAAGGTTCGTTAGGGTATTCCTTGTCCCACTCCGCACCCGGCATGTTGTTTCTGAGCATCGGCTCGATATGTGAGGTGCCCATGACGATGCCGTATTCATCGGCCACGACTTTATTTTCCGGGTAGGTGTTGAACGGGATGGTGTGCAGATGCATCGCCGGCCAGAGGATGTTGGCTTTCAGCCGAAGCATGAGCTCGAAAATCTTCCGGTGGGTGGAGGGTCCGATTCCCTTTCCCTCTTCGGGAGCATGGGTGTACTGCGCCCACGGCCGCAGTCCCCACATTTCATCGTTGATGAAAATACCCCGGTATTTGACCGAGGGGGATTTCTGGACATGTCGTCCGCCATTGATGTGGATGGTGCTTCGTTCTTTGACGGGGACATCGGCAAAATAATACCAGGGTGAGACGCCCATCTGTTTCGAAATTTCCATCAGTCCGTAGGCGGTGCCCCTGCGGTCGCTGCCTGCCACAACGAGTGCTTTCTTGACGCCGGCCATCGGGTTGTCAACCACCTGGATCAGGCAGCTTTCCCACTTCCCCTTGACCTCACTGACATCGATTTTCCGCTTGTTGACCAGCGTCTTGATCGTGCTGCTGCGGTCGATGGTGCCGACGATAACGCAGAGCGGCGAAAGCGATGGGGCATCGTTCCTGATCTGTGCTTTTTGTCCGCTGACTCTTGCGATGTCCTCTGCGAAAAGCCGGGTCGCGAGAATCACTGTTTTGCTGTCGTTAGGGTCGACCAGGAGGTCGGCAGCCGAGCCGTTGGCGACGAGGGCGAAATCACTTTCCCCCGGTTTGCCCGCTTGCGGGTGATCCGGCGCAACGAGTTGCGGGGCACCCAGGCAAAGGTGAACGAAAGTTGACATCAGAAACACACAAGACAGACATTTTTTCATGGCCACTCCATCTATGAATCTTTGCTTGCTCTGTAAATGGCAAACTGATGCCGACCTTATCGTTGGTCGAGCCGGGCGGGCTGCAAAATAGGCGTGATGCCAACCATGCTGAAGGGGAAACGGTGGGACGTTTAGGTCCCAAAAAAACAGGCGCGACCGGATGGTCACGCCTGTAAGAGTGGTGGGACGAAAAGCGGATTAAGCGTCTGGCTTCTCTTTGACGGTTGTCTGGATACGGAGATCGCGCAGTTGGGCGGCATCGACGGTGGACGGCGACGACGACATGATATCCATGCCCTTGTTGTTTTTCGGGAAGGCGATGACCTCGCGGATTGATTCCTCGCCGCAGACGAGCATGGCGAGTCGGTCGAGGCCGAGGGCAATGCCGCCGTGGGGTGGCGCACCGAACCTGAAGGCGTCGAGGATGTGGCCGAACATGCTGGACTTTTCCTCCTCGGTGACACCGAGCGCGGTGAACATGGCGCTCTGGAGCGCGGCTTCGTGGATCCGGATCGAGCCGCCGCCGAGTTCGTATCCATTGAGGACGACATCGTATGCCTGGGCGCGAAGGCCGGCATAGCGTTGGCTTTCGTCCTCAAGCTCCGCCGTTATGCCGGCGATCAGCTTGGCCTCGTCTTCGGGCAGCGGGCGTGTGAACGGGTGGTGCACGGCGTTCCACTTGTCCTCCTCCTCGTCGTATCCGAGCAGGGGGAACTCGGTGACCCAGAGGAAGTTGAGCTCCTCGTTGCCTTCGAGGATGTTCTGGAGGTTGGCGCATTCCAGGCGGATGCGGCCGAGGACCTCGCAGACGGATTCCCATTCGCCGGCACCAAACAGGATGAGGTCGCCGGGTTCGATGTCGAGTTTTTCCCGCAGGGCCTCGATTTCGGCATCGGTCATGCGTTTGACGAAGGGGGAGCGCCAGGTCGAGCGGTCGGTGTCACGCGCCTGGATGTAGGCGAGGCCTTTGGAGCCGGCCTCGATGGCGGTCTGGGTGAGTTTTTCGATTTGCCCCTGGGTGGCACCGGCGAAGCCCTTGGCGTTGATCGCCTTGACGACACCGCCGTTGGCGATGGAGCCGGAGAAGACGCGGAATTCGCAGTCCTTGAGTTCCTCGCTGAGTTCGGTGAGGTGGTATCCAAAGCGGCGGTCGGGTTTGTCCGAGCCGTAGGTGTTCATGGCCTCCTCGTGGGTGAGTCGGTCGAACTTGGCGGGGATATCGACCCCGAGCGTGTCCTTGAAAACTTTGCCTAACAATCCCTCGATGAGCGCGTGCATGTCGTCGGGGGTGATGAAGGATGCCTCGACGTCGATCTGGGTGAACTCGGGTTGGCGGTCGGCGCGCAGATCTTCATCGCGGAAGCAGCGCGCGATTTGGAAGTATTTCTCGATTCCTCCGCACATCAGCAGCTGTTTGTACTGCTGCGGTGCTTGGGGCAGGGCGTAGAAGCAGCCTGGTTGCATCCGGGAGGGTACCAGGAAATCGCGGGCACCTTCCGGGGTGGACTTGGACAGGATGGGGGTTTCGATTTCGCAGAACCCGTCGGCGTCGAGGAAGTTGCGGGTCGACTGGGTGATGCGGTGGCGCAGGCGCAGGTTGCGGGTCATGCGTTCGCGGCGGAGGTCGAGGAAGCGGTATTTCATCCGGAGGTCCTCGTTCGAGAGTTCCTTGTCAAGCTGGAACGGGAGGACGTCGGATTTGTTGATGACAGTGAGTTGGCTGGCGGAGATTTCGATCGAGCCTGTGGCCATATCCGGGTTGATGGTGGAATTGCCGTCGATTTCCGGGCGTTCCTCGACGAGGCCGGTCACCTGGATCATGTCCTCGCTACGCAGTGCTTTGGCTTGCGCGGCTGCCTCGGCATTCTCCTCGGGGCGGAAGACGCACTGGGTGATGCCCTCGCGGTCGCGGAGGTCGATGAAGGCGACGCCTCCGTGGTCGCGGTTCGAGTTGACCCAGCCGATGAGGGTGACGGTCTCGCCGATGTTGGAGTGGTGGAGTTCGTTGCAGTGATGAGTTCTCATGGAAGTACTTGGTTTAAAGTGGTGTCTAAAGTGGTGGTGCGGGAGGTGAATGGAGGGGCGGTTGCTAGGCAAGCAACGGTCCATCGGGGGAGTCGAGGTGTTTTTGGATGGCCTCGACGGCGTTGGTATTGGGATGGATGGTTTCCTCGGTGCGGGACGAGAGGATTTTGAGTTGCATTTCGGGGAATTCGGCACCGATGACCAGGGCGAAGCGGGCGCCGGATTGTTCGGCTTTTTTGAATTGTTTGCCGACGTTGAGCTGGCTCATCGGGAAATCGGTGCTGATGCCGGCGGTGCGGAGTTGGGAGATGACGCCGAGGGCGTTGTCGCGCTGGGATTCATCGGCGATGACGACATAGGTGTCACAGGCTGGGTTACGAGCCATCCATGCCTCCATCTCCATCTTGGCATTGGGGGTTTCCTCGATGAAGTTGCGGATGACCATGTCGCCCATGGCGAACCCCGTGGCGGGAAGGTCGGCCGCACCATTGGAGAGCGTCGAGAGCAGGCCGTCGTAGCGACCTCCGCCGGCGACGGCGCGCATCGACTTTTTCATGTCGAAAATTTCAAATACGGCACCGGTGTAGTAGGCGAGGCCGCGGACGATGGTGAGATCGAGTTCGAGGAAGTCGCCGAGTCCCCGGGCGTCGAGGTTTTGCTGGATTTCCTTGAAGGCGCTTGATGCGTTCTCCGGGTTGTTGACAAAGGCGTCGACCTGCGCGCGGGTGACGCCAAAGGCCGCGAGCTGTTCATTGAGGACTTCGGGTTTGAGTTTCTCCAGGCGGTCGATGAGTGGCAGGAACTCGGCGGGATCGGAGATGTTGTTCGCGGCGCAGAACGACAACCAGGATGCGCGGTCGGATGCGCGGATGACAAAGTCACCTTTTTGGAAACCGAGGCTGAGCATGGTATCGATGGCGAGCGAGATGAGCTCGGCATCGGCGCTGGCGGCGGCTTCGCCGATGATATCGGCATTGAACTGGATAAACTCACGCCCGCGGCCTTTTTGCGGTTTCTCATAGCGGAAACACGGGCCGATCTCGAACCACTTCAGGGGTTTGGCAAAATCGCGTTGGTTGGCGCCGACGATCCGGGCGAGCGAGGCGGTCAGTTCCGGACGAAGGGTGATGTCGCGTCCGCCCTGGTCCTCGAAGCGGAATAGCTGGGTGGTCAGCTCACCGCCGGACTTTTTCAGGTAGAGCTCGGTGGACTCGACGATCGGAGCTTCGTATTCGGTGAAGCCGTAGCGATGCGCCACGTCCCTCCAAACGGAGAAGAGGTAGTTTCGGACCGCGCAGTCACGCGGTGTGAAATCCCGGAAACCCGGGAGGGATTGGAAGCGCTTGTCGGCCATGCGCGCGGGAGATGGCATAGGTAGCCCGAATTATCAAGCGAAATGGCGAAATCGGCGGCTAATCGAAAATAATCCCTAAGGATTCACAAGGGCTGGCGGACTATTATGCATGTATTTACAATTTAGATGTTGCAAATATCAGGAATGCTCCTATTCTTGGCAGCGAGTTCATTCGCCCCCCCCAGGGTTTACTTGAAGACATCCACGTTATATTGAATCGGGGGAATGAAAGCTATATTTTACATCTGTTTAGTGTTAGGGACCTTATTGCTGCCTGCGTCGAAGGGGCTGCGCGACGGGGCTGTTGTTTTCATCAAGGCGATGGCGACAGGTATTGAGCGTTTGGTGATCCGCGGTGATTACGCAGAGGTGAGGATCGTTGACGGGGACGAGTTCGAGATGGTGATTAACGAGCCGGGTCGTTTAGTGATTGTGGCGGTTCAAAACGAGATGTCGACGGCGTCGAAGAGTGACAGCCAGGAGTTGGATGAGGCGATCAGGCGTTTGCCGGCCCGGGTACTTGTGGCCAAGGTGATTGCGGAGCGCAATGCCCCGTTGCTGACCTATCTGGACATACCCGCCGTTCCGACGATGCGCATTTATAGCCGTGGAAAGATGGTGAAGGAGTTTAAGGGGAAGGTGAACAAGGATGACTTCCTGAGCGTTGTGCAGTACTACTTGGAAAATCCAGGCGGCCATAAGGGCGGAGATCCTTATATGGGGCCGATGCGGGCCGACTGGATGCCGGATGGCGTGCAAGAAAGGTGGGAGAAGACCAAGGCGCCGTCGACGCCACTGGAGTAGGTTGGCGTTGCGTTATGGTATGAATGACCAGGGACCGGGCTTTGCCTCATTGGATGAGTACCAGTAATGCCCGGTGGTCGCTGGCGAATTCCCAGGCTTCGTGATCGAGCAGACGGCTGCGCTTTTTGTCGATGTGGGGGGCGAGCGTGGATGTGACCATCGCATAATCAAAGCGTGAGTAGACGTCTTCGCGTTTCCAGTGGTGGGTCCAGTTTTCTCCGCGGGAGTCGGTGAGATCGATGGTTTGCAATCGATTGGGGCTGTTGGTGCGTCCGCGCACGGTGGCTATGGACTTGCTGCGTGTGGTGTCGTTGAAGTCGCCGTAGACGAGCACCGGGGTATCCGGGGTGGCGGCGAGGATCGCATCGATGTGTTTGCGCAGCAGGGAGCTTTCATTGCGGCGCATCAGTTCCTGATCGGCCTCCCGGGAGGGGCGCTTGGATTTCAAGTGCACGCCGAGAAACCGGACGTTGCGCTGGGGCAGTTGAATGGTGGCATCAAGGATGCCACGGCTGATTTGAAAAGGCCTGCCATCGACGGTGTAGTCGACCTTCTCCGGCACGGCGGTGTCGACGATGGGGTAGCGCGAAAGGATGGCAAGGGCGCGGACGGTGTCGGCGCCCTGGATGCGGTGGCTATGGGGGAGGTCGACGCCGGCGGTCCGGAGTCGGGTCTGCAGGTCCTTGAGGTCGGCCTCAGTACCGATTTCACAAACTCCGAGGACGGCTGGCCGTGCGCTTTTGATGACGCGGATGAGGGCGGCAATTTCCTGTTCCGGCTTGCGCCGTTGGGATGCCTTGCCGTTGACGTAGCGGCGCATCGTCAGGTAGTTCTGCAGATTGTAGGCGAGAAAGCGGACCTCTTGGTGGTCACCTGCCGTCTGTTGCGAAGTGGCAGTCCGCGCGGGTTTGGCCTGCTCCGCCTTGGCGGTCGGCCGTGCGGAGCCGGCGGCGGTCGCCTGGGCCTCGGGCGCCGACGGTTCCCAGTCGGCGGTGGATTTTTTTTCGTTGCAGGTGCTGACCAGCAGGCAGAAAAATGCCCCGAGCAGTATCGAGGCAGGCTTGCGCAGGGGCAGAGGAGAGGGGGGATGAGTCATACACGCTGGCGCGCAGGCTTAGGCATCGTCGAGCGGCTTAAGCGTCTTCGAGGCTTGGCCTAGGCTTTGTCGTCCTCCTTGTCTGTGCGCGGCAGGCTTTCCTTGGGCGCTGTGGTGACTTCGTCCTCGGCGCGCGTGATTTCGTGTTCGAATTCGTCTTTGGCTTTTTTGAATTCGCCCATGCTCTTGCCCAGCCCGCGTGCGAGTTGAGGAAGTTTTTTAGCGCCGAAGAGGAGGAGGATGATCAAAAAGATGACCACCATTTCTGGATATCCGAGAGGTCCCATGAGTTTTGGTTGTTATTGGTGTTGATGCGGTGGGGGAAGAGGGGACAAACTAGTGGCCGGGGGCTGGTTTGGCAAATGGAATCCGCGGACCGTTGTAAAATACACTACGTTGGCGAATCGATCAACTTTCAGGATTCCCTGGCAATTTCGCGTGATCGTTCGGCGGCGGCGTGCACGCCGGCGGCGATGCTGGTTTCGAATCCGTGGTCGGTCAGGGCGGCCAGTCCGGCGAGGGTGGTTCCGCCGGGGGAGGTGACCTGGTTGATCAGGTCGCGTGGGCTCATGCCGGTTTGTCGGACCATCTGGGCGGCGCCGATGACGGTTTGGATGGCGAGTTGCAGGGCGTCATTGGCGGGCAGGCCTTCCTTCTCGGCCTGGGCGGCGAGGGATTCGATAAAGGTATAGACGTAGGCCGGGCCGCTGCCGGAGAGTCCTGTGACGGCGTCGAGTTGGGCTTCAGTGGTTTCGCAGGTCATGCCGGCTGATTCAAGCAGTTGTCTGGCGAGAGTGAGGTCTTGGGGGGTGGCATGGCTACCCGGGGCGATTCCGGTGGCGCCGAGGCCGATCAGGGCGGGGGTATTGGGCATGGCCCGGATGATGCGGGTGCCGGCCGGGCAGGCTTCCTCCATGGTTCCCAGGGTGACACCGGCGGCAACGGAGATGAGCAGGTGGTCGGCGGTCAGCGCGGGGCTGATTTCTTTCAGGACGGTGGTGATATACTGGGGTTTGACGGCCAGGAGGATGGTGCGGGCCCGACTTGTCAGCTCCCGGTTATCGGCCGCGGGCAGCACATTGAGTTTCTCGACCAGGGCGGCGAGGGATTCGGGGTGGGGATCAAAGGCCGAGACCTGCGACGGCGTGGTCACGTCTGATTTGATAATACCTGCGATGAGGGCGCTGCCCATCCTGCCACATCCAATTAAGCCGATTTCCATGGCCGGAAGCTACCCTGATCGAACCGCCGCTGGCAAGCACCGGCATGAGTTTCTTGCGAAAAACACGTTTTTAAACAAGTGCTTGAAAAATGCGCTTGTCTTTTCAAGCATTTGATTGAATCATTTGTTTCAATGAGGGCGGCGAGGAAGACAACGAAAGAGCGTATTATTGACGCCACGGAGCGCTTGTTGGCGGAGCACGGGTTTGGATCGGTCACCTTGCGGGACATTACCACAGCGGCGGAAGTGAATGTGGCGGCGGTGAATTATCATTTCGGCAGTAAGGAGAAGCTTTTTGAGGAGATTCAATGTCGTTATGTCAACCCGGTGAACGACGAGCGCTTGCGGATGCTGGAGTTGGCGACGGCGAATGGCAGGGTCGCGGGTCTCAGGGAGATTTTGGAGGCGTTTATGCGTCCGTTTCTATTTGCAGTGACGCGCAGCAAGATGAGTGAGCAGCTGTTTTTCAAGTTGATGGGGCGGTGCATCATTGACCAGCAGGGTGATCTTCCCGATGTGCTCTTGCCGCCGTTTGAAAAGGTGGTTGAGTCATTTACTGCGGCGCTGCATGTCGCCGAACCGGATCTGCCGGTTGAGACGTTATTGTGGCGCTTGCACTACACGTTCGGTGTGATGGCGCACACCTTGCTCCATGGTGACGCGCTGCGGCGGCTCACCCGTGAGGCATGTGGGGATCCTGACTTTGAAGTGCAGCTTCAGGGCATGATCGATTTTTGTTATGCGGGATTTCATGCCGGAAAAGGAGATGCGAGGTGAGCCCGCTTGTTCTAACATCAAGTTCGATGGGTCATTGGATGCTGATGTTGCTGGGCGTGTTTTTTGCCGGTGGATGTGTACCCAAGGAGCCTGGGTCATTGATCGGGGTGGTATCGGATTCGGCGCCCGGGAGCTGGTCTGCCAGTAAATCATCGAAGGCGGGTGTTGATGCTGACTGGGTGGCGCGATTCGGGGATCGTCGTATGAGTGCGATGGTTGCTGAAGCGCTCGTATCGAACAAAGACATGCGTGTTGCGGCAGAGCGGGTTAAGCGGGCGGGGGAGGCTGCGCGTGTTGCCGGCGCGTTGGCGATGCCTCAAGTGGACTTGGCCATAGACGGGAATCGGAGAAAAATGAATTTCATCGGATTTCCCTTTGGGGGGTCCCAGATTTCCGAGACCTATGGTGTCGATCTCAAGGTGAATTGGGAGCCGGATATTTGGGGCCGTGCGCGTGCGGGTCGTGCTGCGTCCATTGCGGAGTGGCAGGCGGGTGGACAGGAGTTTCGTGCTGCCCGGGCCTCGCTTGCAGGCCAGGTTTGCAAGGCGTGGTTCGCTGTGGCGGAAGGGAATGAGCAGGTGCTGTTGGCCAGGCGTGCATTGGCGTTGCGACAAAAGACGGAGGCCGCGGTGCGCGAACGATTCGAGCGTGCCATGCGTGCGGAAGGTGGTTCAGCCTCGCGGTTGCGCCTTGCCCGGACCGATGTGGCATCGGCCAAAGCCGCTCTTTCAGCCAGGCTCGGTGATGTGGAATCGGCCCGGCGTCAGCTTGAGTTGTTAGCCGGGCGGTATCCCGCGGCCAAGGTGGCGGGTCGCGCGAGTTTGCCACGTATTCCGTCGTCGCCACCGTCTGGATTGCCTTCGGAGTTGTTATTGCGGCGTCCTGACATCATAGCTGCGGAGCGGCGCTACGTGATGACGACAAAACGTATCAAGGAGGCGAAACTCGCTTTGTTTCCCAGTTTTAAAATAACCGGCTCGGGCGGCACGACCACGGATTCGCTGCGCAAAATCATCAACAGTGACTTCGGTGTCTGGTCGATAGGGGCCAGTGTGGTTTCTCCTATTCTAACGGGTGGGCGGATCAAGAGTGCGATCCGCGTGCGGGAGTCGAACCAGCGGGAAGCACTCGCCATGTTGCAGAAGACGGTGCTCCATGCCTTTGGCGAGGTCGAGCAGGCACTGGCCATGGAGGGGTGGTTGCATCGTCGCGAGCGGGAAGTGCGCGAGGCACGTGACCTTGCCCGAGATGCGGCCAATGCCTCTGAGAATGATTACCGCGATGGCAATGGAGATGTGCTCACCTTGTTTGCAGCACAAACGAACCGGATTCAGTTGGAGTCCCAATATGTGTCGCTGCGGAGGTTGCGTTTAACCAACCGGGTGGATCTTCACCTCGCCCTTGGTGGTGGATTCACTATAGCCCCCAACCTATTTGTGAAACAATGAGCGAAGAACGAGTTAGATTGAGGTTATGGGTTCATGCCTGGAAGGGTGTGGCCATTATCGGGGTTCTTGTTGTTGGTTTTCTGGTGATGAAATATCTCAAGGAAAACGGACCCGAGGCTGACAAGGAGGCGCCGCCGCATGTGGTTACCGTCGTGAGGGTCATCGAGGCGAAATCAGGACCTGAGCAGCTTTTTGTGCACACCCAGGGACGGGTGGAACCCCGTCGCCGGACCCAGGCGGCGTCCGAAGTCACGGGTCGGGTTGTCAGGGTCGACCCGAGGTTCGTGGTTGGGGGTGTTTTTAAAGCCAATGAAATCATGCTGGAAATGGATCGCGCGGATTACGTGGCGCTGCTGGCCTCCGCCGAATCATCCCGGGCCGACGCCAGGCTGGCCCTGGCTGAGGAGCAAGCCCGGGCCGCCCAGGCGCGTCGCGACTGGATGAAGCTCGGGCGGGGCGAGCCGCCGGAACTGGTGGCGCGCAAACCGCAGATTGCCAGTGCCGAGGCGCGGGTGGCGGCTGCCGAGGCGGCGGTGGAGAAGGCCACGCGGGACCTTGACCGTACCAGCTTGCGTGCACCGTATCACTGCCGGGTCGAGGCGACATATACCGACCTTGGCTCCTATGTTGTTGCCGGGGCGCGGCTTGCTGACCTTTATTCCACGGATGCCTATGAAGTCCGGGTGCCTGTCACCTTGGAGGAGATGGGTTATCTGAAACAGGAGGGGGTGATCGGCGCTGAAGTGGTCACCCGGGCAACGATAGGCAGCCGGGAGCGGACGTGGCAGGGGAGGGTTGTGCGTAGCGAGGGAATGGTGGATCGACGAACCATGACCATTTATTTCGTCGTGCAGATCATTCCGAATCAAGGGGCCGGGCCGTACCGCCTGCCGCCTTCGGGTTTGTTTGTCGGCGCCTCGGTCACCGGGTTGGTGATGGATAAGGTTACCAAGATTCCACGCAGCGCGCTGCGGTCCGATCACACCGTGCTGACGCTCACTGCCGAGAACACGCTTCAAATTGTCCCGGTGAAAGTGGCACGCACGCTGAACAAATCGGTGCTCATTGCGTCCGGGCTCCGCGATGGGGTCAAGGTCATCACCAGTCCCATTGAAACGCCAGTGGCGGGGATGGAGCTGAGGGAGGAGGAGAATGGGAAATAGGAAATGGGAAATGGGAAATGGGAAATGGGAAATGGGAGTTTTGGGTTATGTGAGTGATTAAATCTTATGCGAAAAGCGATTCATTGGTTCAGTCAAAACCATGTCACGGCGAACTTCGTGATGTTGTTGGTTTTGCTGGCGGGTTTTACCACCTGGTTTAAGCTCAAGAAGGAGGTGTTTCCTAACATCTCCCTTGATGCGGTGATCATCCAGGTGCCGTTTCCCAATGCGACGCCGGAGGAGGTCGAGGATGGTATTTTGCTGCCGCTTGAGGATGCTATTTCGGATGTGGACGGGATCAAACGGGTTACCTCGACCGCGGCTGAATCAATGGGTGCGGTGACGGTTGAGGTGGAGACGGGATACAACGTCCGCGAGGTGATGAGTGACCTCAAGACAAAGGTTGATGCGGTTACCAACTTTCCTGAAAAAGCGGAAAAGGCCACGTTGGAAGAGGCGCGTCTGGATATTCAGGTGATGAGTATTGCCGTGTCTGCGGATGTCGATGAAAAGACACTGCGCGAAATTGGGCAGATCGTGCGTGACGGGTTGCTGGATTACCAGGCGGCGGCGCCAACCAACGACCTTGCGGGGGTCAAGGAGAAGCTGATGCGTATGCTGCGCGGCACCCCGAAGATCACCAAGGCGACGCTTTCCGCGGTCAGGCCTTATGAGATATCCATTGAAGTCTCGGAGCAGATGCTGCGCAGCCACCAGTTGAGTCTGCAACAGGTGGCGGACGCCGTGCGCGGCACCTCGTTGGATCTCCCCAGTGGCTCCATCCGCACGACCGCGGGGGAGGTCGTGATCCGGGCCAAGGGCAAACGCTACACCGCCAGGGACTTTGAGGACATTGTGGTCACCACCCAAGCGGATGGCTCGCAACTGCTCCTGCGCGAGATCGCAACGGTGGTGGATGGCTTCGAGGACGTCGACATCAGCTCGCGCTTTGACGGTCGGCGCACCGTGCTGGTCAATGTCTACCGCACCGGCGAGCAGGACACCCTGTTGATTGCCGATGGGGTTCGCGACTACATCGACAACATCGCACCCGGCCAGCTGCCCGACGGGGTTGAGATCGAGCTTTGGAATGACGCCAGTAAGCTGCTCGACGGGCGTCTCAGTTTGTTGATACGGAACGGCTCCACCGGTCTGCTTTTTGTCTTCATCGTGCTGGCGCTCTTTCTGCGGCCGAGTCTTGCCTTTCTTGTGGCGTTGGGGATTCCCGTTTCCTTTGCCGGGGGGATCTGGCTGATGCCCGAACTGGGGGTGTCGATCAACATGATCTCGCTTTTTGCCTTCATCCTTGTGCTGGGAATTGTCGTGGACGATGCCATCATCGTCGGCGAGAATGTGTACCGCCGTATCCAGGGTGGCGAGCACCCGCGTGAGGCGAGCTGGCGCGGGACCCACGAGGTGGGCACCGTGGTGATCTTCGGCGTCCTGACCACGGTCGCTGCCTTCACGCCGATGTTGGGCTTGAGCGGGGTCAGTGGCAAGATCTGGCCGAACATACCTCTCATTGTCATCCCGGTGTTGCTCTTCTCCCTGTTGCAATCGAAGTTGGTGTTGCCTGCCCACTTGGCCTTGTTGAAGCCTCACAGCACGGATCCGAATGTGAATTTGATTTTCCGTCTGCAGCGCAAGGTTGCGCGCGGGCTCGAGCTGTTTGTCACGCATGTTTACCGTCCTGTCCTGCTACGCTGCCTGCGCCACCGCTACACGGTTTGGGCTACCTTCATCGCCCTGTTGATGATCGTCGCCGGCTTGGTGCTGGGCAAGTGGGTTCCCTTTGAATTTATGCCTAAAGTGGAGGGGGACGTGGTGACCGCCAAGCTGGAAATGCCGGTGGGGGTTCCCTTTAGCACGACCGAGTCCGCGATTGCGCGCATGGAAAAGGCGGCGCAGGCCGTCGGTGCCCGCCACAAGGATATCCACGGCAATCCCGTTTCGGTGCACATTCTGGCCACGGCGGGAACCCAGCCATTCCAGACCGGTTTTGCTGCCGGGCAGATTCCTCTGGGCAGTAACATTGGCGAGGTGACCGTCGAGCTTTCCGCCGCCGCAGACCGCACGATCACCGCGGACGAGTTCATCACCGAGTGGCGTCAGGAAATCGGCGCGATCCCGGGTGTTGTCGAGCTCAGTTTCCGCCAGGAAACCGGTGCCGGCGGCAATGCCATCGATATCGAGATCTCCGGTCGTGACCGGGTGATGCTGGAAAAGGCGGCCAAGCACATTGCCGAAGCGCTTGCGGGGTACTCCGGGGTCAAGGACATCTCGACCGATAACCGCCAGGGGAAACGCGAGTTGGTCTTCGAAGAGGTAACCCCCGCGGGCAAGGCGCTCGGGTTTGATTTGCAGTCGATTGCGCTGCAAATCCGGCAGTCGTTCTACGGTGAGGAAGTCCAGCGTATCCAGCGTGGGCGTGACGAGTTGAAGGTGATGGTGCGCTACCCTGTTGCCGAGCGGCGGTCGATTGAAAACCTGGAAGACGTCCGGCTGCGCACGGTCGATGGCGCCGAGGTGCCGGTGGGCGAGGTGGCCAAAGCCCGGCCAGCCCGCGGGCCGGCATCGATCCATCGCGTCGACCGCAAACGTGCGATCAAGATCAGTGCGGATGTCGATCGTGCGCGCGCCAATGCCAACGAAGTGGTCGACCGCTTTAACCGCGAAGTCCTTGAGCCGCTGGCCACCCGGTTCCCCGGTGTTTCCTGGGACTATCTCGGGGAGCAGAAAGACCAGAAAGACTCGATGTCGGAGATGAGCACCAAGTTTGTCTTCGCGCTGTTGGGGATCTATATCCTAATGGCGATCCCGTTGAAATCCTACATTCAGCCGGTTATTGTGATGACGGTGATTCCGTTTGGTATTGTGGGTGCCGTAGTGGGACACATGATCATGGGCATGGATCTGAGTATCATGTCGGTGTGCGGCATTATCGCGCTTGCCGGTGTGGTGGTCAACGACAGCCTGGTGCTGGTCGAGTATGTGAATCGGCACCGCAAGGAGGAGGCCAGCCTGATCGAGGCGGTGCGCAATGCCGGTGCGGCACGGTTCCGCCCCATCCTGCTGACCTCGCTGACCACCTTTGCCGGGCTGATGCCGATGTTGGTGGAAACCGACATGCAGGCCCGCTTCCTCATCCCGATGGCGGTCTCGCTCGGGTTCGGTATCCTCTTTGCCACCGCCATCACCCTGGTGCTGGTTCCCTCCGTTTATATGATGCTGGAGGATGTCAAGGGGCTGTTCGGCAAGAAGGAGGGGTGAGCAGGCAGGGCGTCAAGAACGCCAATGGTCAAAAACTCCGAGTTTTAAACTCCAAACACCCAGCAAGACAGGCTGCCTTACACATTCTGCGCAGTGGACAGGAGTGCCGACGCTCCCCGCTGGGGGGGCGAAAGTGCGGCCGCTAGCGATCCGGTGCCGCAAAGCCCGGCGCCCGTGCCGCCGTGCGGTCGGGGCTCGGGGCTCGGGGGATGGTAAACATCGTTCTTTTTTGTAATGGCAATGGCGGGGGATTTGCCTAGAATGCGGGTCTCCAAGGCAGCAGGATGCCTTTGGAAACCTGTTAAACCCATTAAGAACCCCATTGATAAAAAATGACTGCCGTATTGATTGTATTAGCCGTGCTTGTTGGATTGCTCGTCATCGTCGCCCTTTGGGTGATGGGGGTCTACAACGGGCTCGTCAAGCTGCGGAACCGTTATCGCAATGCCTTTGCCCAGATTGATGTGCAACTGAAGCGGCGTTACGATTTGATCCCGAACCTGGTGGAAACGGCCAAGGGGTTTATGAAGCATGAGCGTGAGACCCTGGAGGCGGTGATCCAGGCCCGCAACATGGCGAGCTCTGCGCGTGAGGGGGCCAACACGGAGGATGCCGAGTCGATGGGTGCGCTGATGGCCGCCGAGGGCGGGTTGGGTAATGCCTTGGGGCGGCTCTTCGCGCTCTCCGAGGCGTATCCCGATTTGAAAAGCAATACCAACATGATGCAACTGAGCGAGGAACTGACATCGACTGAAAACAAGGTCGCCTTTTCCCGCCAGGCGTACAACGACGCGGTGACCGCGTACAATACGCAAACCGAGGTTTTCCCCTCCAGCGTCATTGCCGGCATGTTCAACTTTGGCCAGGCGACCTTGTTCGAAGTGGCCGAGGAGGGCGAGCGTGACGCGATCAAGGTGGAGTTTTAGTCAGCAGTCCAGCGGGCAGGGGACGGGCTGGGAAACCACGGAGAAACGCATTCCGAATGATTCCGTCATATTCGAAAACTTCCGCGCGGTTCGTTTCCACTCGCGGTTATAATACCCCATGAATTTCTTTGAAGCACAGGATGATGCCCGGCGGCGGACCAAGTGGTTGGTTGCTTACTTCATTCTGGCCATTGTCGGGGTGATCCTATCCGTCTACGGGATTGTTTACCTGGTGATGTTATACACGGGTGGGGCGGTCCATCCCTGGATGCCGGGCGTCTTTGCCGCAACGGCCATGGGTACCGGCGGGGTCATGGGCACCGGGAGTTTGTTCAAAACGATGCAGCTCAATGGCGGTGGCGCGGTGGTCGCCCGTGATATGGGCGCCCGTCAGGTCGACCCCCACACCCGTGATGCGGATGAGCGCCGACTTGTCAACGTGGTCGAGGAAATGGCGATCGCATCCGGATTGCCGGTGCCGGAGATCTGGCTGATGGACGAGGAGTTGGGGATCAATGCGTTTGCCGCCGGAACCGAGCCGGGCAATGCCGTGGTTGCCGTGACGCGGGGCTGTCTCCAGCGTCTCAGCCGTTCCGAGCTTCAGGGGGTGGTGGCGCATGAGTTCAGTCACATTCTCAATGGTGACATGCGGCTCAACATGCGGCTCATGGGCTTGCTTTTCGGTGTCCTGATGATCTCGATGATCGGCAGGATGATGTTTGAGGCGTTGCGCTTTGTGCGGGTGCGGAGCTCGAGCAATGACAAGGGGGGCGGGGCGGGGATTGTGATTGCCATTGTGCTGGCCGGGGTGGGCTTGATGATTGTCGGCAGTGTCGGCGTGTTTTTCGGCCGACTCATCCAGGCTGCGATTTCCCGCCAGAGGGAGTACCTTGCCGACGCCTCGGCGGTGCAGTTCACCCGTGACCCAGACGGGATTACCGGGGCGTTGAAAAAGATCGGTGGCCAGCAGTATGGATCGAAGATCGGGGCGGCCAAGGCGGCTGAAGCGAGTCACCTGTTTTTTGCCGACGGCGGAATGTTCAGTTATGGTCTGGCGACGCACCCGCCGCTGGAGGTAAGGATCAGGGCATTGCAACAAGGCTGGGACGGCGAGTTTGTTGCCACGGAGATGCCCGAGGTGGCGGCAGGGCGTGCAGGTGGCGCGGACCCGCGCGTAAGTGGTTTCAGCGGGCAGGAGACATCCATGTCACCAACCATCCCCGGGCATGCCATCGACCGGCTTGGCGAGCCGTCGGAGGTGGATCTTCAGGCCGGGCAGCAACTGCACAGTGGGTTGAAAGCTGAGTGGATACGGGCTTGTCACGACCGTGAAGAGGCACAGGCACTGGTTTTCGGTTTGTTGTTAGCTGAGGATGACCAACTGCGCCAAGGGGAGATCATGTTTGTGAAAAAGGGAGCTGGCGACGATGCCGGTGCGCTTGCCCTGCGCTGGAACAGTCGGCTCGCCGAGCTGCACTCGTCGCAAAAAATCGCCCTGGTTGACTTGATGATCCCGACCTTGAGACGGCTCTCACTCCCGGAGTATGATCGCTTCATCGAAATCACCCAGTGGCTTATTGCCAGCGACGGGCAAGTGGACTTGTTCGAGCTGATGCTTCAGCGTGTGGTGCAGCGTCATCTTGATTCCCATTTCCGCCGCCAGGCATTCCCGCCAATCAGATACCGTCGGATCGACGCCTTGCAGCATCAGGCGAATGTCCTGCTCACGACGATGGCGGCGCTGGGTGGCGAGGACCAGATGGCGGCTGGCTACGCTGCCGCCATCAGTGACTCGGGTTGGCAAATGCAGATGGCGTCTCCATCCCAGTGCGGGCTTGAAAATGTTGAAGCAGCCTTGGAGGAATTCAACCGAGCGTCGCCCTTGGTCAAGAGGCAACTGCTCGCCATGCTCGGGCGCGCGGTGATGCATGACGGTATCGTAGCAAGCCGGGAAGCTGAGCTGCTGCGCGCCACGGCCGATGCGATCGGGTGCTCAGTGCCGCCATTCGGAAAGAATGGTTAGGTGGCGCGTCCACGCGGCGACCCCGATGAAAACAACTGTTCTATCTTTTTGACCGGCAGCCCGGTGTAGTCGGCTTTTTTGACCTGCGTGAGTTTGTTCTGCACGTGGATCGGTAATCGTTCGATGAGTTGGTTGGACAGGTTGGCCGGGGTGGCGAGGTTCCAGATGTCAAATTCCTCGCGATCGATAATATCGCAGATCGCCGCGGCCATTTCGTCGAGCAGGCGCCTTCTCTTTTCCAATACCCTGCCATGTGGCTCACCGTGTCTCATCGGTGTGCCGTACTGAAGATCGCCGCTGGGGAAGCGTCCGTCATCGTCGCTGATCTCGGCCGGGTCAGGCGCGAGATGGTGCAGGTGCGTCTCAATGCTCTCGATGCGGTGGCCTTCCAATGGCATCTCCTCGGAAATGACCCGGTAGGCACAGAGTTTCTCAGCGTTGGCCAGGATGATGAGTTTTTTTTTCACGGGGAATCAAGTGAAAGTGGGGGTAGGTCCCGCCGCCTCTGCCCAGGGGGGAGGCATTGTGATGAGGCAGCAGAACCTAAGGATTGGTTACTTGACCGGAATCATTTTCTGAGGCTTGGACTCGATCTTGGGGAGGTGCACGCGGAGTACACCATCCTTGAACTCGGCCTCGACATGCCCTTTGTCAACATTTTCGGGCAGGCGGAACGACCTCTGGTAGCTTCCATAGCTGCGTTCGATCCGGTGGAATTTTCTTTTTTCGTCCTTCTCCTCAGACTCGGTTTTGCGCTCGCCTGAGATGCAGAGGGTGCCATCCTCGATGCCTACCTTGACTTCGTTCTTCTCGACTTCGGGCAGATCGGCAACGATCAGGTATTCTTTGTTGTCTTCGGAGATGTCGACTGCGGGAGTCCACTCCGAGGGTTCCAGGCCGGCGAGCGGTAGGTCCTCTCTTCCGGAAAAGAAGGACGAGAGGCGGTTGCCTACCTGGTTGAGCTCCTTGATGGGATCCCATTTGGCTAATTGACGGTTCATGGTTAGTTGGTGTTTGGGGTTATTGGGGGTTCTTCGATGCATAGGCTGCGTGACGGCCGTTCTACAACCGGTGATCCGCCTTCCTATTCGCGTTAAACATGAACCATCAGCAAATCCTGTTCACCGCAGTTATTGGTATCCTCGCTGCAAATTTTGCAGGGGAGAATGATGATGCGCTGAGTGCGGTGTTGCACCGCCCCGGGTCCTAGGTGATATGGATGCGCCGGCGGGCGTTCTGGCGGTATTCCCGCGGCGCTTCGCCTGCGTATTTAAGGAAGCAGCGGTTGAACTGGGACAGCGACTGGAAGCCCACGGAGTAGGAGATCTCGGTGACGGGTTTCTCGGTGTTTTTGAGTTCCCCCTTGGCGAGTTCGATGCGCTGGCGGTTGACATACTCGGTGAATGTCATGCCCGTGGACTGTTTGAAGAGTTTGCAGAAATAAAAGACGCTGACATGGACTTCGTTGGAGATATCCCCGAGCGATATTCTCTCGTCAATACGATCGGCAATGAGCTCCTTGGCCTTGCGGATGATGTCGGGTTCATTGGTTTTGCTTTCCAACAAGAGGCGGTTCAGGAACTCGGTGAGCTGCAGCGAAATGACGCTCAGCAGGGTAACCATGCCCGCGTATTTTTTCTCACCGAATACGGGGGTCTGCGAGTATTTTTCAAACAGGTCCACCGTCTCGTCCTCGGAGTAACCGTCGGTCGCTATCTGTTGCCGTAGCGATTCGATCTGCTCAGGACACGGGCTGTGAACGAATATCTGGCCTGTTTTGAGAAACCCGATGTTCTGATGACCCAGCCGCACGGGGACGGCGGTTTCCGTTAATCCGGCAAAACAAGTGTGGCTGAACGCCTTCTCCTGGGCATGGGACAAGAGGTGTTGCTGCTCCTTGGAGCATTGAGTGCATGTCCCGTGGAGCGAGTTGATCAGGTGACAAAAGGGGTTTTGGTGCGGGCTGGCGTGGCCGGGGTTGAATGCAGCATGATTCCCGGGAATGATGCTGAGCGGCAAGTCGGTTGCGTCGCGGAATGCATTCTGGCAGACCTGGTAAAAAGGGGAGGACTTGAGGCTTTCGATCAGATCGGCGCCGTCATCCTGTGCATGTGTGGTTGATGTGTCCATCGGCTTGCTCTTGCTTGGGGGGGATTGGTCCAACGGGTTAGCAAGTTAGGGTCAGTATGTAAGGGGTTTATGCGTGCCCAACATTCACCATAATGCATTGATATGCAAGGGGAAAAGAGTAGAGACTAACTGAAATATAAGGACATGCTTGGTTTAAGCCGCGATGGCCTTTGTCCGTGTGATCGCGGCGGGCTGCCGACGCGCAAATAAGAGTACGAAAAATGTGGAGGCCGGGTCATGGAATCAAGGGCATACGGCATCCGGCCAGACGCGTGGCCTCCGGTTTTGATGTTTTGTCAGGGCGTAGGGGAGGGGGGTTGTTCCGCGGGAGGGGGGTTATTCCGGCTTTTGAAACAGGTCGAGGAACCTGTCCTCGTATTCTTCAAATACGTTCAGCCGGTCGAGTGTGGCTTTGAGCTCGTAGGCCTTGGACCGGTCCTGCGACGCCTGCGCAAAGAGAGACTCGATATGTTGCCGCTGCTTGGCGGCGATGCCGGGTTGTTTTTTCTCTTCTGCCACCGCCTCGGGCTTGGCTGGCCAGGGAGGTCCGTTGGGTTTCTCTTGTTGTTGCCCAACCGCCTTCTCGATCTGGGCGAGCAGTCCACCGAGTTCTTTTTCCATTTGCTGTGCCTGCTCGGCCAGTTCCGAGAGATCGAGCTTGATGTGAGCCATGGCGGCAAAAACCTTGAGCACGGCCATGGCGGCTTTGGGAAAGGGCAACTGGGCGAAAATGTGGGGCATTTCCCCTAGCAAGCAGGCACCCGGCAGCCCCTGCTCTGAGGCTGCGCCAAGCAGGACGCCATTGAGTCCGCTGATCTGGCCACTTTGGATCATTTGCAGGCCGAGACGCTGCAGCTGTTCCAGCGTCCCCTTGTCGGTGGCGGCGCCGAAGACGCGCGACTCGTGTTCCGGATGCATGTCGGTAGTCATGGCGGCAAAGGTGAAAAACTTTTCGACCCCCAGTTCGCGGGTGAAATCGATGAGTTTGCGGCAGAACAGGTACTTGCCGGTGGGGGGTTGGGCCTCGCCGATGAAAACGACGATGTCATGATTCTGCTGTGGGTCCTTCCAAACATACAAGCGGCTGCGGGGCATGTGACCGAGGCCGATGAGGCCTTCCTTCACATCGATGTGGTTGAGGTCGAAAAGCTCCTGGCTTGAGAATTCCGCCAGTTGGCGCATCTGCAGCTTGGCCATCAGGTAATAGCCGGCACTGATAGCCACGCTGCCCATACCCGGCCACACGGCCACCAACCATGGACGATTGAGTTGTTTCGAGTCATTTTCCATGTTTGACCATAAACCCGAACAGGAAGGTTGTCAGCAGGACATGGCGAATTATTTGGCAGAGACTCCGCCCGGACGCTGTTTCGCAGGGGGTGTGACAAAATATGATGATTGCAGGACAAAAAAGGGTGAGATGTTTTCTTCCGCTATGCGATGTTAAAACGGGAATTAACAACCCGTTGACGCGATGAAAAATGTAAGATTAATCACGCAGGCAGGGGTCGCATTGCTGTTTGTTCTGCTTGTCGCATGTGGTGGCAAGGAACGCAAGATGGCGAAGGGGTTTGTTTTGCCGGAGGGGGACCTGGTGAAGGGCAAGCAGGCGTTTATTGCCATGAAATGCCATCGGTGTCATAGCGTTGCGGGGGAGACCCTGCCGGAATATGACCAGCCGTCAGAGGTGCAGCTCCACCTCGGGGGCGAGGTGTACAAGGTGAAAACCTATGGCCAGTTGGTGACATCGATCATTAACCCGCAGCACGTCATTTCCAAAGGCTATCTCGAAACCCTCGAAAAAGAAAAGCGTGCCGGTGCGGTCTCGCCGATGCCGGTCATGAATGACGGGATGACGGTGGCTCAGTTGATCGATATCGTGACGTTTTTGAATTCCTGTTATATCAAGTATGAGCCCGAATATGACGGCATGTATTACGGTCCCTGAGTTTTAAACCAGCGGCTCAAGCGGGCGGCCTAACATCTCTTCGTAAACGGCGACGTATTGATCGGCGGTTTGTTCGTGCGTGAATCGGGTGGTTGACTCAATCATGATACGCCTGATCTCGTCTGATTTGCTGCTCCGGGGGAGCCGGAAAAAGTGCATGGCACGGGTGATTCCCCACATCAGGGCCTCTGAGTCATAATCGTCGAAGACAAAACCGTTGCCCAGGTGCTGTTGGATGTCGAGTTGGGATACGGTGTCCCTCAGTCCGCCCGTGTTGCGGACAATGGGAAGGCTGCCGTATTTCAAGGCGATCATTTGGGTGAGTCCGCAGGGTTCGAACTTTGAGGGCATCAGCATGAAGTCGGACGCGGCGTAGCCGAGACGGGATAAGTTCTCGTCGAATGGATGGACGCTGACCGACCCTTGCAGGTGCTCCATGGCGATGATGTCCTGGAAATGCCGTTGGTATTCGCCATCGGCGACAAAGGCAATCTGGATGCCGTCGTCTCGATAAAGCCGGATCAACGGCGCGAGGATATGGGAGAGGAGTTCGGGCCCTTTTTGGACGGGGTCGAGCCGTGACGGCCAGAAGAAGAGGGGGGCGTCCGGGCGGACATCCAGGCGCATGCGTTTCTGGAAGGCTTTTTTGTTGTGGCGCTTGTTTTCCTCGAAGCGGTCGGAGTCATAATTGGACACCAGGGCGGTGTCTGATTCCGGGTGGTAGCTGGGGTCGGGGGCGTTGAGGATCCCGGAGGCATAGCCGGCGTGGCGTTTGTTTTGCAGTTCCGTGCGGATGCCGGGAGGGATGGAGGCATGGTCACCGAGGACGATTTCATCGAGAAAGCTGGCGCTCACGGTATTGATCCAGTGCGCGGCGAAAATACCGCTGGCGAGCATGTCGACCGGGTTGCTCGGGCGGCACTGTTCGTAACTGTCCGGCGGGTAGTCGTAGTAGAGGTTGTGCCAGAACTCCGCGGTGTCGATGCCTGATTCCTCGATGTGTTCGAGCAGGAGTCTAACCGTATGGATGTTATGGACGGTGAACAGCGAGGGGATGCCCAGGCGCCGGGCCTTGGCCGGGATGAGGCCGGTCATCCAGTCATTGCAGTGGATGATGTCAGGGCGCACATGGGGAATGATGTTATTGATCACCTCGCGCTGGAAGATCAGCGACGAGCGTTGGTTGTCGAGGCTGTAGGAGCTGTATACCTGGTCCCGATAGTAGAACACGCGGTCCTCGGCGAGGTGGATCCGGTCGTCGGGCAGCTTGCTGTGGTAGAGGCGCAACTCGGATTCGATCAGTTGGCTGGCCTCGATGTGGAACATCCGGCGGTAGTTGGGGATGGCCACATGGACATCCGCTCCAATTTGGTAGAGGGCGTTGACCAGCGAGGCGGATACGTCGGCCAAGCCACCCGCCTTGGCGCACATTTGATGTGCCATGTTTCCTAGATTCTCCGGCAGATAGCTGATTTCAGGAGTGACGATGAGTATGCGGGGGGCACTCATGAGGGTGCTCTAGTTAGGGATGTGGATGATGCTGTTGAGCGAGCCGTGTTTGTTGGGCTTCCAGTGTGGGCAGGCCGGATCTGCCGTCCATGTGTCATCCACGACAAATTTGTATTCATGATGCCCCTCCGGCAATTCGAGCCACTGCTTGAAGTGGCCATCCCCGGTGCCCTTCATTTCGATGGAGTCAGGCGACCAGTCATTGAATGTCCCGGTGAGGTAAACCCGGTTGCCGCGCAGGGAGAAGAAGGAGAACTGGGTCCGTCGTGACGGGGGGCGAAAGGGTTTTTGAATGGGGGCATTATTCATAGTTTTCAAACTAGGCGAAGAATTCCATTTCGCTAGGATCATTTTGCCTAGTACGATGCAAATTTTGGTCAGGCCGGTTTCGCCTGTCGGTTTGCCGTCTGAGCGGGCATGCATTCCGCCCGCGTGCGCCCTGCCTGCCACGGCTCAGCGGAGTTGCTCACGCAGGCTTCGCAGTTCCCGCTCGCGGGCGTCGAGGCTGTCGAGCAGACCGGTGATGTAGCGGATGGTGCGCAAGCTGGCATGTTCGCGTTGCTGCAGTTGGGCGATTTTGCGCAGCCGGGAAACGGCGGTCTGGTCGAAATAGATATTCCCGTGCGGGTCCTTGAATCCGTGGATGAGAGCCCCCCGGAGAAACTCCTCGATCATTTCCGGGTGCAGGCCGGAGAGGGCGGCGGCTTCATCGAGGTCGATCATCAATTCCTGTAAGCTGGAGCTTCGGGAGATGCAGGTGAGTTGGTAGCGATAGGTCATAGCGGTCGGGGGTGGAATGGTTACGGGTTGCGAGGGTTGAACGAAGAGGCGGCCGCGAGTTTTTGCCAAAGCTCGGTCTCCTTTTCTGAAACGGAGGTGGGATTGGTGATTTGAACCACGGTGAAGAGATCCCCCCGTGTTGCGTGGTCGCCTTGCACGAGTCCCTTGCCCTTGATCCGGAGTTCGGTGCCGTTGCTGGTCATCGGCGGAATCCTGATGCGGACGTCGCCGTCCGGCGTCGGCACGATGGCCACGGCGCCGAGGATGGCCTCCCAGGGAGCCAGCAGCATATCGGAATAGAGGTCGCTGTCGACGACGCGGAAGATCGGGTGTTTTTCCAAACGGACCCGGAGGAAGAGGTCGCCTGGCGGGCCGCCATTGAAGCCGGGTTCTCCGAGGCCGGCGCAACGGATCATTTGCCCTTCGCTGACCCCCTTGGGGATACGGATCCGGGATTTTTTCAGCTCGCTGACGCCGGTTTCGCGATTGATCTGGCGCAGGCTGAGTGAGCGCTTGGTGCCATGGATGACCTCGTCGAGCGAGACCAGGATGTCGGCATGTGTGTCCTGTCCTGCCACCGGGACCGGCGGCCCCTTGCCCTTGGGGGTGTACCTGAACCCCGGGAAGTCCGCCGCCTGGGCGTATCCGCCCGAGCCGAACATTTGTTCAAAAAAGTCGCTGAAGCCCGTGCCGTTGAAGTGGTGGTCGTAGCGCGAGGCACCGGGGAAGCCGGAGGCCCCTTGTTCCACGCTCTCCCAGTCCTGGCCGAGCGCGTCGTATTTCTTCCGTTTCTCAGGATCTCCGAGGACTTCGTAGGCTTCGTTGATTTCCTTGAATTGTTCCTCGGCGGTTGATTTGTCCTTGGCGACGTCCGGGTGGTACTTGCGTGCGAGTCGACGGAATGCCTTGCGGATTTCGTCCTGGCTGGCGTCGCGCGCGACGGCGAGAACCTGGTAATAGTCACGGAATTTCATGGCGATGGGGCGCTTGGCAGGTTGAAGCGATGCGGGGAGGAAAGCTATGCATGGCTTGGGGGCTGGTGTGCGCAAATTGACCTGGGTCACCCGAAACGTGTGGTCCCGGTGTCCGGTTCCAGCCAGCCAAGAACCGCCGAGAACACGGCAAGTTATGCGGGGGTCGGGCGGTGCCCTGCTTTATGTTGGACACGTTCGTCCAATGCAAACGCAGGAACAAGAAACCCGAGTGTATACAGATCCCCGCGTCTATCGCAGGTTTCTGGAGTTCCTTGGCGGTGACACGGAAGAGGAGGCCACGGCGGTGTACGTCACCCACGCCGACGGCTGTCATTTTTGCGTGGACTGCATCGAGCCTGTGACCCGGCTGCGCATGTTGATGGATGAGGGTTGGGACATTGACCGGTCCCTGCTCGACAGGGATTTTTTGCTGGTTCATCTCGACATCGAATACGTGAATGATGATTCGCCGGCCGCATGTTACGTAAGTCCTGAGCGCCCGTTCGACCTGCAGCAGCCGGTGGTCGATGTCATCGAAGAGCAGCTGCTCGAGTGTGGCATCAGCCCGCTGCACCTGCTGACCGGACAGGGGCACCATTTCGTGTGGAAAATACGGAAAAATTCCGAAGCCCTGGCGCAGTTGCTGACGTTGAAGCCGAAGCACTGCCCGGCGGGTGGTAAGATCCCCGAGAAGGGACTGCATTTGAAGGAGCTGTCCGGCGTTTGGGAGTCGGCGTTTCACGGGCTCAGTCTGGTGATGGAGTATCTTGCCCACCGGATCAAGCGCACGGTGGCGTTGACCAGCCGGGTGCCGGTCGAGATCACGGCGCTCAATGTCGGCAAGGGCGCGGACGGAGGTCAGCGTGAGATGATCTCGATTGATATTTCCGAGTACGGCGACCCGCTCTGGACCAGGGTGATCCGGATGCCGTTCAGCAATTATCTCAAGCCATGGAAAAGCGGGCTCGCGGACGCTTTGGGGATCGCGCAATCCATCCCCGCCATTTTCACTGTGCCGATGCATGAAATCGATATGGCGACCGCCCTGAGGGTCCGCAACTCTGCCGAGCAAACCAGGGCGCTGGCGCACCGGGCCAGTGTGAAGATCCCCGAGCAGTCCCGCGGGATGCAACGGTTGATCACGGATTACATGGATTCCTCATTGCGGGAGTTCCATGAGAAGTATGACTCGGAACCCGTGGGGCCCGATGTGGAGATGTCACAAGTGATCGATCATGTGCCGCCGTGTGCGGCCCATATCATCGCGCATCCCAACGATCTGCTGTTGAAACCTTCGGGGATGAGGTTGGTGGTGCGGTGTTTATTGGCCTTGGGCGGGCGTCCGCGCCAGATTGCGGGGATGATTGCGCGGGTGTTCAAGGATGAGCGCTACGCCTGGGGCGACCAGTGGGATAGTTACTCGCCGGAGATGCGGGCGAATTTTTACACCCGCCTCTTTGCCGGGCAAATTGCCACCGGCTTGGATGAATCCGTGGATTTCAACTGCGTATCCACTCAGGAGCAGGGGTTTTGTTTCAATGCCCGGGGATGTAATCTGAAGCCATGGTGGGAAAAACTCACCGCAACCAGGGAGGATAAACTATTATGAGTGATTGGCCCATCGGAATATCAACCGGCTGTTTTTACGAATCGGACATTCTCGACATCCTAGAAGTCGTGCGCGACGGAGGATTCAGCATGATTGAAGTCTGTTCGTTTCCCCGGCATCTGGATTACCATGATGCCCATAAAGTCAAAATCGCCGCACGTCGAATCAAGCAGGTGGGGATCGACCCGTTTTCATTTCATGCACCCTTCGCCGACCATATTGACATCACGTCGCTGGACGACGACATCCAAAAAAAATCAATCAATGAATTGATCAAAGCGACCGAGGCCGCGGCCACCTTGGGCGTCAAGCACCTGGTGCTTCACCCGGGGCCCGAGAGGGAGGGGCGGCCGCCCGCCGAGGAGTTTTACGACCATCTCGAGCGTGCGTGTGAATCGGTCAACACCGTCGCCAGGCGCTGTGGGCAACTTGGCATGACCCTTCTGCTGGAAAACATGCTGCCTCACCTCCTGTTCGGGCGGACCCAGGACATGCTCTACATCATGGGAGCTGCCGAGGGCCATAATGTCGGGACCTGCCTGGATACCGGACACGCCCACCTCGCGGGCGATCTTTCCCTGGTGGTCCACAAGCTCTCCTCCCACCTGCGCATGGTGCATGTGAATGACAACCGGGGCGACTGGGACGAGCACCTCCCGCCGGGGGAGGGAGATGTGGATTGGAGCTATGTGCTGAACCAGTTGGAAAGCTACAGCTTCCGCGGTGCCCTGATCCTGGAACTCTCCGGACGGCACGGGACCAATTATCAAAAGACCATGGCCGAGGCCCGTAAGGCACGCGTCTATCTTAACAACATGACGCGCGATTCTAGGACAGCTCGTAGTGGAACCCTTCCGGCTTCACCGCCAGAATCGAACAAGACGTCAGGCGGATGATCTTTTCGGCTTTGGTGCCCAGAAAAATTGACTTCAGTCCGGTTCGGCCGCGTGTCCCCAGCACCACCAAATCGGCTTCGGATTTTTTGATGTGATTTCCGATCGCGTGTGAGATGGGGTCCTCGATGACGGTGGCCTTGATGACGAGAGATCGATGCGATGCCCGCAGCCTGTCTGCAAGGTGGTCGAGTTTTTCCTTCTGGATATCCAACAGGGACTCGATGAAATCCGTCGCCGGGTCGAGCGCCATCACGACGTCGCCGTAGGGGTAAATGGGGTAGGTGTGAAAGTGGAGCAACTCGAGACGGGCATGATCCAGCACGGCGATATCGGCAGCTATCGACGCCGCGCGGTCGGACGTTTCCGAGAAATCCGTGCAGACGATTATTTTTTGGTAGGGGGAGTCCTGTTGCTGGCGCATGAGCAGAACTTCCACCGGCGCCTTGCGGACACATCGCTGGGCCAGTGATCCGACGTTGTTGGTTGATTTTTCCGAGAGCCCCCGTGAGCCGAGCACCAGCAAGTCGGCCTTGCGGGATTTGATTTCATCGAGCATTTCATGGAAGGGGTGACCCACCCTGAGCCGACACTGACAGTTGTGTTCAGGGCCGAGAACCTCTTCCACGTATTCCTTCAAATGCTTGAGCGCCAGATGCATGACCTTGAGTTCGGCGAAGTCCTTCTGTTCGCGGAAGATGGAGATGACGTCGTCTTCAATGATGTGAACGCAGTGGAGGTTCCCGTTGTTCCAGTTTGCGATACGGGCCGCTTCGCGGAGCGCATTCCGGCTATTGTCCGAATAGTCAATGCCTACGAGCGTGTTGGAAAGGGGGTTCATGACTCTTTTACCAGGGTTTGATCGTGACAGATTTCAAGGTTGCAGGGGACGGTCAGTACCGAACAGGGGCTGTGGCGGATCAACCTTTCGGCGGTTGTGCCAATAAAACACTGTGAGATGATGTTTCTGATATGTCCCAGTCTGCCGACCACCACGAGATCCGAATGTTGGTCAGCGAGGCAGTGGGTGATCGCTATGTCCGGAGTGACGTGCTCCAGAACCTGGAGGGTGGGTTTGAGATCCATGCCGACCAGGGCATCGGACACAACAACCTCCAACTTGTCACGAAGCAGATCCATGTAGTCCTTCTGGAAATCTTTGCTCTCGCTGGGTTCGAGGGTGTACATCACGTGGCTGGGCCGCAGCCATGGCGGGGTGACCGCGTGGATGACGTGAAGTTCGGCCTCCTCGTCGAGGGCGATCCTTGCTGCGGTTTGGATGACATCCTCGGAGGCGGACGAAAAATCAACACAGGCGGTCACCCGCCTGAAGTGCTGCTTGGCCTGCCGTCTGATCAAGAGCACCGGAATGGTTGAGTGGCGGACACACTTGGTGGCAAAGTGGCCGGTATGCCGCGCGAGCGCGTCGTTACCCCGACTGCCAATGACCATCAGATCCATGTCGTGATCCTCCACATAGCGGGCGATGGCGTCGAAGGGCTCGCCGATGATGACCTTGCATTCGACGAGATCCGACGTCCCGACATAATGGGCGACAAACCCCTTCAGCCCGTCACACAGGTTTTCCTGCGCGATGCTGGGTTTGATTTGATACCATTGCTCGTACTCGCCGACTTCATCGGGCGCCGCCGCGTAGACGGCGGTGATTTTTCCATTGGCCCGCTTGGCGAGCGGAAGGGCTTGTTTGAGTGCGATGCCTGAGGAGTCAGAGAAATCGACACCAACGAGCATGTTCTTATAATGTTTCATTGTTCGGGGTGGGGAGGATGGGGGTTAGATCAAAGGAAGGGGCGAGCCGGTGTCGCTTGATGCGTGCCGTTCGCAGTGGCTAGAACGCTCACGGCAGGGACAGCCGCTTTGGAGCCTACAATGACGTGGGGGGGAGGGCTTCCGCTATTTTGTCCGCAAAGAGGCAGATATTGCGATGAGATGGAAGTTCCGCTGCGGGGTGTCGATCCATCTTGACAAATGACAACGTTTGGCTATTCTGCCAAACAACGGGACGTAAGGATGAATGCGAGGGAGAAAGGGAAATATCAGGCGAAGGCGAACGTGTTAAAAGCGCTGGCGCACCCGACGAGGCTGTGGATGGCGGAGCAGCTCGAGGGAGGGGAACGTTGCGTGTGTGAGTTTGTGGCTGCGGTGGGAGTGGATTTTTCCACGGTCTCGAAGCATCTGGCGGTCCTGAAGCAGGCTGGGATCGTGGCGGACGAGAAGCGGGGCAAAAAAGTGTTTTATCGCTTGAAGGTCCCCTGCGTATTAAATTTCATGAACTGCATTGAGTCAGTCATCCGGTCGGAGAGTTCTTGTGAGTGTCGATAAGGAGTGGTGATGAATTGGAAAAGCGAATGGAAGGTTCTGGCGGTGATGGCGGGAGTTTTTCTGGCCATCTTCTACCTGCCTGTCGGGTCGGAGCGTTTTGACAACGCGGTGATGGAGTCGCTGTATCTGGCGAAGTGGTATGCGCGTGAGCATGTGTTGTTGTGTTTGGTTCCGGCATTTTTTATCGCGGGTGCGATTGCGGTGTTTGTGAGCCAGGCCTCGGTGATGAAGTACCTGGGCGCGCAGGCGAACAAGGTGCTTGCGTACGGTGTGGCCTCGGTGGCGGGGATGGTTCTGGCGGTTTGTTCGTGCACGGTGTTGCCACTTTTTGCCGGGATTTACCGGATGGGTGCGGGCCTGGGGCCTGCGACGGCATTTCTTTACGCGGGTCCTGCGATCAACGTCCTGGCGATCATTCTTACGGCCCGGGTTTTGGGCATGGAGTTGGGGGTGGCGCGGGCGCTGGGTGCGGTGGTTTTCAGTGTGGTGATTGGGGTGTTGATGCATTTTATTTTCCGCAAGGAGGAGCAGGAAAAATCGGCGCTGCAGGCGGAGATGGGCGCGGATGAACCGAAGCGGGCGTTATGGCAGGATACGCTCTATTTTGCGGCGATGGTGGGGGTGCTGGTGTTTGCCAACTGGGGCAGGCCCGCCGAGGCTGCGGGCGTCTGGGCGGCGATCTACGGCAGCAAATGGATCGTGACCTCGGTGTGTGCGGCAGCGCTCGGGGTGATGCTGGTATGCTGGTTTGGCGTGAAGTGGTGGAAGGTGTTGGTGACGGCGGTTCCGGTGGCGGTGCTGGCCTTTCTTTTCCCCGGGCAGCCGATGCTGGCATTTGCGGCGGGCGTGGTCGGGTTATCGGCATTCACCAGTGTTGACGAGGGTGAGGCGGGCGAGTGGTTTGCCTCGTCCTGGGGCTTTGCCCGGCAGATCATGCCCTTGTTGCTGATCGGCGTGCTGGTTGCCGGGGCGTTGCTCGGGCGGGTGGGGCATGAGGGGCTGATTCCGTCGGGGTGGATTGCTGGTGCGGTCGGGGGGAACTCGCTCAGCTCGAACCTGGTGGCTTCGGTTGCCGGCGCGTTCATGTATTTTGCCACGCTGACGGAAGTCCCCATCCTCCAGGGCTTGATCGGCAACGGCATGGGCAAGGGCCCGGCCTTGGCACTTTTGCTCGCAGGGCCGGCACTGAGTCTGCCCAACATGCTGGTCATCCGGAGCGTGATGGGCACGGCGAAGACACTCGTCTTCATCGGACTGGTGGTCGTGATGGCCACGGTCAGCGGAATGATTTTTGGAACATTCTTTTCATGAAACAACAAACCAACCCACCAACGAACCCATGACACACCTACAAATCCTCGGCACAGGTTGCCCGAAATGCACCAAGCTCGCGCAGTCAGCGGAAATGGCTGCACGCGAACTCGGTTTGGACTACGAAATTGAAAAGGTATCGGACATCAACCAGATCATCGCCATGGGGGTGATGATGACCCCGGCGCTGGTGGTGGATGGTGAGGTGAAAGTCGTCGGCAACGTGCCGTCGGTCGCGGATCTCAAATTATTCCTGAAATGAAAAAGTGGCTATCCGTGGCGCTGCTTGTTTTCGTGGGCGCGAGTATTGTGAAACTGGTGCTCAACGCAAACCAGGAGGGGAAACCCAACGATGCCGCGCCCGGGATGACGGCGGGGACGCAAACCATGGTCTATTATTTCCATGGCAACGTGCGCTGCAAAACGTGTAACACCATCGAAGCCTACACCCGTCAAACCGTGCAGGGCAAGTTTGCCGATCAGGTCGAGGGTGGTGCCCTGGTCATGCGGGTGATCAACATGGACGGACCGGGCAACGGTCGCTATGTCGATGACTATCAGCTGACCAGCAGTTCGGTGGTCGTTGCCCAGGTCAAGGAGGGGACCGAACTGAAGTGGCGCCGACTCGATGAGGTGTGGGACCTGGTCGGGGATGAGGCGGCCTTTGCCAGCTTGATCGAAAATGAGATACGCTCAGCGATGGAAGGGGCCGAGTGATGGCGGAGTTCTATCTGGCACTGGCCACGGCATTCTGGCTTGGGGTGCTTACCTCGATCAGCCCATGCCCGTTGGCAACAAACATTGCGGCGATCTCCTTTGTCGGCCGGCGTGTCGACCGACCCCGTACTGTGTTTGTCGCGGGGTTGCTTTACACCGTCGGTCGAATGCTTGTTTACACGTTGTTGGGGGTGGCGCTGGTGTCGAGCCTGCTTTCCGCGCCCGCGGTTTCGCATCTCTTGCAGAAGTACATGAACATGGTGTTAGGTCCTGTGCTGATTGTGGTGGGGATGATCCTGCTGCGGTTGATCACTTTGCCGATCGGGGCTGCGGGGATGAGCCAGTCATTGCAGAAAAAGGTCGAGACGATGGGGGTCTTGGGCGCTGGTTTGTTGGGGGTGGTTTTCGCCCTGTCATTTTGCCCTCTTTCCGCGGCCTTGTTTTTTGCCTCACTCGTGCCGCTGGCTGTCCAGCAGGAGTCCGGGGTGCTGATGCCGGCTGTTTACGGTGTTGCCACGGGTTTGCCTGTATTGATGTTTGCCGTGATCCTGGCGACCGGAGCGAACCGTCTTGGCCAGGCGTATGACAAGATGGTCTTGTTTGAGAGAATCGCCAGAAATATCACCGGTGTGCTGTTTGTCCTCGTGGGTGTCTATTACTGCCTCACCTCTATTTTCGGCATGAGTTTCAGGTGACTTATTTTTTCCGGCTTTCGCGTTTTTCATCGTCTTCAAGCTTCCTAAGTAGGTTTTCAGGATAGCTTTGCTTGAGGAATTCTTTGCCGTCGACGGAGAGGGTGACGACGATGCCCATGATTGATTCCCGTTTTGCTGAGCCCTTGCCTTTTTTGGCCTTTTGGGAAGTGGTGACACACTCGACGCCCGAGGTTTTGAATTCAGCGGACTTGTTGGATTCTAACCTGTCTATGGTGGCTGTCTTCGAGATTTTCTCGGTTGTGAATCCTGACCCTCCCTCGCCCCGCGAGCTGACATTTTTGTACACCGTATAGTCGGCCTTGATGTTATTGATGGTTTTCTGGCAGTAGCTGCTCAGGGTGCAGGTGTAGACTGTTGAGGTTTTTTTCGATTTGTTGTTGTTCTTCTTGCCGTCCTTGCTTCTGGGTTCTCGGTGGGAAGTGATTTTTTTTGAGATGGAGAGTCTGACATCACTGTCGGAAACCCTGTTTTTGTTTTTCTCCCACCAGTCATTGATATACGCTTGGTCCTCTTTGCATAACGAGCTGAGAGGAACCTTCGCCTTGCTGCCATTGTCGAGTTTGAGGACAGCGGTTTTGTCGTTCAGCCCGATCAACTCGGCATCAACCGTTTTGCCGGCAGTATTGGTAAAGGTGCGGGCCTCTGCGGTGGAAGTTCCCGAAAACGAACCAAGCATGACAACGACCAAGAATAACCTACAAAGCTTCATGGCTTGAACCTGAGTGCTTTCCCATGGCAGGTAAAGGCGATTATCATGCAAGATGCCGAGGTGACGGGTTTGACAGGATGCTGCTTTTTGACCGTGGCGTTTGAGGTAGGCCCCGAGGAGATTGGAGACCGGGAGAATCAAGAAATCCCCCCGCAGAGCGGTCATGCGGTGGTCATTGAGCTGGACCGCCGAGCCTCGGAACCACAACGACGGGACAAGTGAATGGCTGGAATCATTTTATTTTCTTAGCAAATGGCATCAGGATTGCTTAGTTATACCCATCAAGATTGCCGAAAGAACCCTGTGCCTACCAATGAGACCGTGTTAACTCCCCCGACATGGATCAGTTCATTGATTGAGGAAGAATCATTGCCCGCTGCATTTGTGGCGATGGCGATGGATTTCTACCTCCCGCTCGCAGAGAAAATAGCGGCGTGGTCAGCTGCTCATGACGGCCCGCTTGTGGTCGGGGTCAACGGCGCACAAGGCACCGGCAAATCAACCCTGTCCAAGGTCCTGGCCCTGGCCCTTGAGCACGGACACCAACGCCGCTGTGCCGTGCTCTCCATCGATGATATTTATCTCACCAAGGGAGAACGCAGGCAACTTGCGGACGGGGTCCATCCGCTCTTGGCAACGCGCGGAGTGCCGGGCACCCATGATGTTTCGATGGGCTGCAAGCTGATCAACCGATTTAAAAACAAGCAACCCGTCACCTTGCCGGTGTTCGACAAATCCGTCGATGATCGCGCCCCCGAGGACCAATGGATATCCCACCTGGAACCTGTTGATATCGTCCTTTTTGAAGGTTGGTGTGTCGGTGCCGCCGCTCAGGCTGAGTGCGACCTCGTCCAGCCCGTCAATCATCTCGAGAAAGACGAGGATGCCGCTGCCTGCTGGAGGAAATATGCCAACGATCAGTTGATGGGCCCTTATGCGGAACTATTCGCACACATTGATCGACTCGTGATGCTCAAGGCTCCCAGCTTTGACTGTGTCCACCAATGGCGGAGCACCCAGGAGGAGAAACTGCGGGTCAAGAGTGACTCGACCCGCAGCGACAACGCATTGATGGACGAGCGACAGATTGAGCGGTTCATTATGCATTACGAACGCATCACCCGCTGGATGCTTGCGGAAATGCCGGGGCGGGCCGACTGTGTACTCGAGCTGAACGCCGGTCATCAAGTAACAAAAGCCACTTACACCACGACCTGACATCGGATGAAAAAACTTCTCATTGTAACCGACCTCGATGCCACTTTCATCGATGACGACTACCAGTATGCCGATGCAATCGAAGCATTGCTACTGCTGTCGGCCCGCGGCTATCCCCTTGTTTTCAATTCGAGTAAAACATTTTCCGAACTCAAGGATCTAGCAGATCAACTCAAGCTGCACACACCGATCATCGCCGAAAACGGGGGGATTATCGCAGTGCCCGATTCATTCTCGCTGCCCGAGCCCAGCATCGATTCCAAGCATCACAGGTGGGAGCGCCGGGACGGTTACCAAACCCTGGTCACCGGTCTGTCCCGTGAGGTGATCCTCCAGCACGCCCACGCGGCCCGAACCGAACAGGCTTATCTCTTTGCCGGATTCAACGACTGGTCAGACGCTGAGGTCGCCGCGCGAACCGGCCTGAGCCAAGCGGAGGCAAGCATGGCCAATCAGCGCCACGTGTCCGAACCCATCATTTGGCAGGACACCGAGCAGCGCTGGAACGATTTTCATGCCGCCATGCAATCACAGGGCATTCGGGCGCTGCGAGGCGGACGGTTCATTCACCTGATGGGACAGGCCGACAAGGCGGACGGCCTGAGAGCGGTGCAAGAGCTCTATTCCCAAAAAGAACCCGAGACACAATGGACGACGGTTGCCCTGGGTGACAGCCCCAACGATCAGGCGATGCTTGAGGCCGCGGATATCCCGGTCGTCATCCCGCATTCCGAGGGGCCACGGCTGCAGGTCGGCACCCGTCACGTCATGTACGCCGATTATCCGGCCTCCAAGGGCTGGAACGATGCCATGCTTCGCATCCTTTCCTCTTTTTAACAACTGATTCAACACAACATACCATGGGAGACTTTCACCAATTTGGCGTCGTTACGACGCTGCATCAACTCAACCAGAGGCCCCTCGAAATGCTCGAGGACGAACTGCTGGAATTTCGCAAAAAAAAGCCGATGGCCTTGGTCTTGCCGTCCCTTTATTCCGAGCTTGAGGGGCCTGCGCTCAACTCGATTGTCGATGAAATTGCCAACGTCCCGTACCTCGACCAGATTGTTGTCGGGCTGGACCGGGCGAACGAAGCGGAATTCCGCTACGCCCTTCAATTTTTCGACCGCCTGCCGCAGCAACCGGACATCCTGTGGAACGACGGGCCGAGGTTGAGGAAGATCGACCGCTTGTTGCAAGAAAAAGGACTCGCACCGATGGAGGCGGGGAAAGGACGAAACGTCTGGTATATGTTCGGCTACATCCTGGCATCAGGCAAAGCCCAAACCGTCGCCCTGCACGACTGCGATATCACGACCTACGACCGCCAGATGCTCGCACGGCTCATCTATCCGGTGGCCAACCCGACCCTGAGTTATAAATTCTGCAAGGGGTACTACGCGCGGATTGCGAACAATTCGATGAACGGGCGTGCCTGCCGGTTGCTGGTCACGCCACTGCTCCGGGCGCTTAAAAAGGTGTGTGGGCCGAACGATTACCTCGAGTTCCTCGACAGCTTCCGCTACCCGCTTGCCGGCGAGTTTTCACTCTCACGCGACGTGATCGAGGATATCCGTATCCCGTCGGATTGGGGGCTGGAAATGGGAACGCTCTCCGAGATGCACCGCAACTACGCCACCAACCAGATTTGCCAGGTCGATATCGCGGATACCTATGATCACAAACACCAAGACCTGTCGCTCACGGACAAAACCAAGGGCTTGTCGAAAATGAGTTGTGACATCGCCAAATCCCTCTACCGGAAAATGGCGACCCAGGGGGAGGTTTTCACCCAGGAACGTATCCGTACCATCAAGGCAACCTACTACCGGATCGCCCTCGACTTGGTGGACAGCTACCATAGCGATGCCGCCATCAACGGCCTGTCTTACGACATGCACACCGAGGGCTCGGCCATCGAAGTGTTTGCCGAGAACATCATGCAGGCGGGCCAGGAGTTTCTTGACCCGGAAAAATCCATGGCCACGCCGTTCATGCCGAGCTGGAAACGCGTCATCTCTGCGGTCCCTAACATCATGGACATGCTGCTCGATGCCGTCGAGGGAGACAGGCGCGAATTTGGCAATGATGCCAGTTACGACCTGGCACGGCACCCGAAGGTCATTCAGCTCCGCCAGCGTGTGGAGGAACGGGTGCGCAATATCTACGGGGAAACCCAGACCGAAGCAGTCACCGAACAAATCTTCCAGACAACTGGGTTGGCGGACAAGGCGATCCAGCAGACGCCCGAACTGAACAAATGGGATGAGCGTGACGTCATGGCAATTACTTATGCTGATTCCATCGTGGAGGAGCACCAGCCACCGCTACAGACGCTCTATCAGTTTTTCAAACGCGAGCTCAAGCATCAAACCAACAACATTCACATCCTCCCCTTCACCCCCTATAGCTCAGACGACGGGTTCTCGGTCATTGATTATACCACGGTCAAGCCGGAACATGGCGACTGGAGTGATATCGAAGGCTTCCAGAGCCATTTCAAAATCATGGCCGACCTGGTTATCAACCATTGCTCGAGTGAGTCGGTTTGGTTTAAGAACTTCCTCGCCGACACCTCGCCGGGCAAAGGGTACTTCATCGATGGGGCCGACTTCAAGGACCTCACCCAGGTGGTGCGCCCCCGCAGCACGCCGCTGCTGACTTCGGTGCAAACCGTGGCGGGAGAAAAACAGGTTTGGTGCACGTTCAGCGAGGACCAGGTCGACCTCAACTTCGCCAATCCTGAAGTCCTGATTGAACTCATCCGCATCATCCAGCTGTATCTCGACAAGGGCATCCACATCTTCCGACTCGATGCCGTGGCATTTCTCTGGAAAGAGGACGGCACCGACTGTGTGCATCGTCCCCAGACCCATGAAATCATCAGGCTCATCCGCCTGATCGTGGAGCACCTTGAACCATCCGCCATACTGATCACGGAAACCAACGTCCCCAACAGGGAGAATCTCAGCTACTTTGGCAATGGTAACGAAGCCCACCTCATCTACAACTTCTCGCTGCCGCCGCTGCTGCTGCACACCATGCTCAGCGGCGATTGCCAGCACCTCAAGAAATGGATGATGTCGATGCCGCCCGCCCGCCGCGGCAGGGCCTATTTAAACTTCATCGCCTCCCACGACGGCATCGGGCTGCGCCCGGCCGAGGGACTGCTCACCGAGGAGGAACAGAGCGGGTTGGTCGACACCATCCGTGACTTCGGTGGCGAGATCTCCATGCGGCGCATGCCCGACGGACAACTCAAACCCTACGAAGCCAATATCTCCCTCTACAGCGCCATGGCCGGCACCGTGAGTCATGGGCCGGATCAATGGCAGCAGGAACGCTTCGTCTGCGCGCATACCATCATGCTTGCCCTGGAGGGGGTGCCTGCCTTTTACATCCATAGCTTGTTAGCCACCGAAAATGACACCCAAGCGATGGCCGCGACAGGTCACCCACGATCAATCAACCGCCACCAATGGTCTGCCGATGAACTCAACGAGGCACTCGCCGACCCGGAAAAGCACCACAAAACCATCTTTGACGAACTACGCCGAAGAATAGCGGTCCGGCGCGAGCAAGAGGCATTTCACCCCAATGCCACCCAATACACCCTGCACTTCGGTAACCAGGTTTTTGCCTTCTGGCGTGAAAGCCTGGAACGGTCACAGTCGATCTTCGCTCTGCACAATATCTCGGACGAGCCTGCGACCATCCCATTGGTAGAGCTCAATCTCATAGCGACCGATACTTGGTGCGATCTCCTGAGCGGGAAGACCTACAGCCAAGCCGACCTCACCATTGAACTTCCGCCCTACGGCTGCGTATGGATATCGAATCAAGTTTAGGGCAGTAAGCCCGTGAGGGGTCGACCCCCTGCGAATCTGTATTCTCATTTCCCGTGAAAAGCCGCGGGGAGTTGGAACGTATGGAATGTGTTGTGACACATCGCCGATCCTTTCTCAAAAAATCAGCCTTCACTGCGGGGGCGCTCGCGTTCCCGTCCATTGTCCCCAGTTCCGTATTCGGGCAGGGCAGTCCGTCAAAGCGGGTGAATCTCGCCCTGATCGGGTGTGGCGGCCGGATGAACCCGCTTGGCCTCGGTGGATTCGCAAAAAACGATGGCGCACGCATCGTCGCGACCGTGGATCCCTATAAAAACAAGCGTGAGGATTTTGCCAACAAGGTCAACAAACTCTATGGAGGCAACTACTGCCAAGCCGTTGAAGACTACCGCGAGGTGCTGGCCAACAAAGACATCGACGGTGTCGTGATCGCCACCCCGGACCATTGGCACGCGCCAATTGCCATCGCAGCGGCCCGCGCGGGGAAGGACATGTATGTGGAAAAACCCCTCACCACCGCACTCAATCTGGGCAAGATCCTGCGTAAAGAAATCGCGAAAAACAGCTGCATTTTCCAATACGGCACCCAGCAACGCTCGAGCCTGGGGGCGCGCACGGCGATGGAACTCATCTGGAACGGTCACATCGGCGAAATCCAACGCGTGGACGTCTCATCGCCCCATCTCGCGGCCGACAAACGCGTGCCGGTCACCACCGAGCCGCTGCCGGAGGATTTCAACTACGACCTCTGGCTCGGGCCGGCACCTCTACAGCCCTACAGCAAAGCCCGCTGCGCGAGCCACGGATCATGGCACTGCTACGACTACGCGCTCGGGTTCATCGCTGGCTGGGGCGCCCACCCGCTCGACATCCTCCAATGGGGGATGCAGTCCGACCACACCTGCCCGGTCGAATACGAGGGAAGCGGGTTTTTTCCCGAAAATGATCTCTACAACACCCTGCGCACCTGGGATATCCAAATGAAATATGCCAATGGCATCCCTGTCCGTTTCATGGATACCGCCACCGCCAAACCGATCATCGGCAAATACCACTCGCGCCTCCGGGGCGACAACACCGTTTTCCACGGCACCGACGGCTGGGTCTGCTACTCACGCAGCGTCTGCTACTTCTCCAAGGGCGGAAAATATGTCAATACGCTGAGCGTCGACTTCACAGGCAGCAAAAAGAAGCCCTACCACAGTACATCCCAGCACGGCAACTTCATCGATTGCATGAAGTCCCGGAAGGAAACAATCAACCCGATCGAATCGGCGGTCCGCAGCGACACCATCAGCCACCTTTCCAACCTAGCCGCGCGAACCGGACGCAAGCTACACTTCGATGCCGAAAAAGAAATCATCACCGGTGACGAAAAAGCCAATGCGCTGCTCAGTCGCCCGATGCGCGCGCCCTACGCAGTCAGCTAACGCCTGCCACCATGAAGCCCGTCGCGTTACTTGTCATCACCCTGGGTATCCATCTGTGCCCGGCCGCCCCATTGGCCGGGCAGGGCGAGTCCGCCGCCAAACAAGCCGCCGGCCCACCCAACTTTATCATCATCTTCACCGACGACCAGGGCTACAACGACCTGGGATGCTTTGGCTCGAAGACGATTAAAACGCCGCACCTCGACCGTCTCGCCAGGGAGGGGCGCCGGTTCACCCAGTTTTACGTTCCCTGCTCGGTCTGCTCGCCGTCCCGCGCGGCGCTGCTCACCGGCAGTTACCCGAAACGCGTCGGGATGCACCGCCACGTCCTGTTTCCTCAGAGCGACTACGGCCTGAACCCGGCGGAGCACACCATCGCCGACCAACTCAGGTCGACCGGATACGCCACCGCCTGCATTGGCAAGTGGCACCTCGGCCACCACCCGGAAACGCTGCCACGCCAGAACGGTTTCGATTCCTACGATGGCATTCCCTATTCGAATGACATGAATCACCCCGACAACAAGCGCAGGGCCCGCAAGTCGCCGGATGAGGGGTGGCTCCACCAGGACGAGTATGTCAAACTCTGGAACACGCCGCTCATCCACAACGAGACGATTGTCGAACTTCCCGTCAACCAGCGCACCATTACACGTCGCTACACGGATATGGCGATTGAGTTTGTGACCGCCAACAGGGGTAAGCCGTTCTTTCTCTACCTGCCACACAGCATGCCGCACATCCCGCTTTTTGTGCCCAAGGATGTGCACGATCCCAATCCGAAAAATGCCTACAAATGCGTGATCGAACACATCGATGCGGAGGTCGGCCGACTCGTCCAGACCGTCCGTGACCTCGGCCTCGCCGATAACACCTACATCATCTTCACCACCGATAACGGCCCGTGGCTCCGTTTCAAGCACCATGGCGGCAGCGCCTTGCCGCTGCGCGACGGCAAGGGGACCACCTTCGAAGGTGGCCAGCGGGTGCCTTGTATCATGTGGGGGCCCGGCCGCATCCCGGCCGGCACCACCAGCACCGCATTCAGCTCCACGCTTGACCTGCTGCCGACCCTTACCGCGCTCTCCGGTGCCACGTTGCCGGGGGGTGTCCGCATTGATGGTTATGATCTAACGGAAACGGTCACGGGTGACGCGCCGTCGCCGCGCAATGAGCTTGTCTATTACAGTGCCAGAGGCGCGCTCGAGGGAATCCGTCAGGGCGATTGGAAACTTCTCGTCAAGAAGGCGCGGGTCCATCATGGGAAAAAGGGGAACAAGGCTGGGAAACCAAGCGCGAACCAGCCCCAGATACTTCTGTTTAACCTCGCCGCCGACCTCAGCGAGACCACGAATCTTGCCGCTGAAAATCCGCAGAGGGTCAAGGCGCTCCAGACTCGCATGAAGGAAATCGACGACGAAATCACCGCCAATGCCCGCCCGGTTTGGCGGAAAAAATAACCGATTTCGAGTGCGTGTGGCATGCCGCCGCTTTATTCTGAGCCGGCTCGCCGAGCCTCTGTCCAGGCGAGAGCCGCACTTCAAATCAGCATCAACCCATCAGCATCAGCCCTACCGCACCATCATGAAATATCCACGCACACTCCTTGTTTTCCCGGTCATTACCTCGCTCACACTCACCAGCCTCTCTGCCAAGGAAGTGCCACTATGGGAGGGTGACGCACCTGGCTCGAAAGGCCAGACGCCCCGGGACATTCCAACACTGACCCATTTCCCCGCCGCTGAAAAAAACAACACGGGCGCAGCCATCGTGATTTGCCCCGGTGGCGGCTATGGCATGCTGGCCGGGCATGAAGGCAAGGGGTATGCCGAGTGGCTGCAGATGCACGGTATCAATGCCTTTGTCCTGAAATACCGGCTCGGCTCGGCCGGGTACCGACATCCCGTCATGCTGGGTGATGCCGCCCGGGCCCTGCGCACAGTGCGCGCCAACGCAGCCGCATGGAAGATTGACCCACAACGGATTGGGGTCATGGGTTCATCGGCAGGCGGGCATCTGGCGTCGACCCTGCTGACTCATTTTGATGCCGGTGATGCCACATCCGGTGATCCCATCGAGCGGGTCAGCTCGCGTCCCGACCTGGGTATTCTTTGTTATGCCGTCATCAGCATGGGCCCGACGACCCACAAGGGATCAAGAAGGAACCTGTTGGGACCCGAGCCGTCACCCGAGCTGATCAAGGAGCTGTCGAACGAACGGCAGGTGACCCCGCAAACGCCACCCACCTTCCTCTGGCACACCGCCAATGACAGCGTGGTCAAGGTGGAGAACAGCCTGGCCTTTGCCACGGCCATGAGCCAGGCCAAGGTGCCCTTTGCCCTCCATGTTTTTGAGAACGGCCGGCATGGGTTGGGCTTGGCAGGCAAACCGCCCTACAAGGACATCCATCCGTGGGCCGGCGACCTGCTCTACTGGCTGCAGACCAGGAAGTTCCTGGTCCAATCCAAGTAAGCCCGCATTTGCCCAATCCGACGCAGTTCATGTCATATCTGGGGTTTTTATTCGCCTCGTGACCCGATTCCGTGCATAACGCGAGCGCATTTCATCCGACGTGCCATCCTTTATCATCCTCTGACGCCCTTTCTCATCCTCTGACGCCCTTTCCTATGACGACATCTCCCTCTTCCTCCTCCACCCAAAGCGACACACTCCTCAGCCAGTTCAAATCCTTCAGTGCCGTATTCTGGCTGTCGGGCTGGATGGAACTCGTCGAACGCTTCTCCTACTATGGTGTGCGCGTGGTCCTGCCAGTCTTCATGGTGGCCGCGATCGGTAATGGCGGACCGGAGCTCACCCAGATTCAGAAGGGTAGTTTGTACGCCGTGTGGGCTATCGTACAGTCCTTCGTGCCCATCCTTTCCGGCGGCTTCGCCGACCGCTACGGCTACAAGGTCAATATCGGCATCGCGACGCTGGCGAAGATCATTGGCTATATCATCATGGCCTACTGTATCCCCCTGGCCGAAATGTTGGCGGGCATGCCGCTCGCTGAGGCCCGTGCCCAGGGCATCGACCAGACCTATGGTATTCTCTTCATAGGGGCGATGTTCGTCGCCTTCGGCACAGCGATCTTTAAACCCGGTATTGGTGGCCTGATCGCCAACCAACTCAACCCGAAAAACTCCGCGCTTGGCTGGAGTATTTTTTACCAACTGGTTAATGTCGGAGGCTTCTTTGGTCCGCTGGTTGCCGGTTATCTCCGCGTCATCGATTGGGATTGGGTATTCATCATCTGCTCTGCAGCAGTCGCGCTGAACTTCATCCCGCTATTCCTCTTCAAGGAGCCGGCCCGACTGGCGAACGCGGAAGGCGTGGACAAGCCCGGCCCCATGAGGATGCTTTTCGAGTCTCTGCGCGGACTGCTTGAGCCTCGCATCTTTTTCTTAACGCTCAGCTTCGCCGGGTTCTGGCTGATGACCTTCCAGCTCTTCGATATCCTTCCGAACTTCATCGACGACTGGGTCGATTCGCGGCACCTTGCGGCGGCCTTGGGGTCGGTCGTTGGTGAGAACGTCGTGCCCACGGTCAACGGCGGCAACCTGACCCAGGAGTGGATGATCAACTTCAACGCCCTTCTGATCAGCATCGGAACCTTCCTGATGGGTTACTTCACCCGCAGGGTACCCACGCTTGTTACCATCATCATGGGTATCGGCATGGCCATCTTCGCGACCTACGGACTCGGTATGAGCTTTGGCGGATGGTGGATCCTCGGTTGCATCGGCATCTTCTCCCTCGGCGAGATGATGTCCGGTCCCTCCTTCGCCCGTTACATTGTCGACATTGCCCCCAAGGGCAGGGAGGGTCTCTACATCGGTTTCAGTAATTTCACCGTCGGCATCGGTTGGTCGATCGGTTCAATTATCGCAGGTCACCTCTATGAAAGTGGTGGCGACAAGGTGGTGCTCGCCAAGCGCTACCTCGTCGATCAGCTCGGCATGAGCAAGGACGCGGTGGATATGCTGCCCAAAGAAGAGGTCGTACCCAAACTCGCGGAAGTGGCCGGGACCGACGCCTTCGGTGTCAGGGATCTTCTCTGGAATACTTACACCCCTTATTCGATGTGGGCCATCTTCGCCGCTATCGGTGTCGGTTCGCTGCTGATGCTCACGGTCTACAACAAGGTGGTGAACGCAGCGAACAAGAATCCGGATCATGATTTTAACGTCCATGGTGAACGCTGGGTTCGGGCCCTCCTCATCCCGATCACGATCATCCTCATCGGGGTAACTACTTGGAGAATGTGGGTTGATGGTCAGGCTGCCGACAGCGCCTGGTCATCCGTGATACTTGCCAACCTCGGTCTGGCTCTCAATGCCGTCTTCTTCTCGATGATGTTGATCATTTCCTTCCTGCCCCAGATTCGGCGCATCTTCCAACCCGCAGGATCTGCCCAGAGTTGAGGATAGGTCTCGCATTCGTCATGCCGATTGCTTGCACAGGCGCCCGCCGATGCAACAATCGGCGGGATCCGCAGCCCAATCGGGCACTCGCGACGGGTGATAAGGAATTCATGCTGGTCACCCGTGTGGGATCGGGCGATCATCGCCGTGTCTCCTCTTCGGTTTGTTCGCTTAAACAGGCAATCAAATAGAAACTGATCACAATGATGAAAGCTAGGAACACAAGTAGACTGGCGGCGATACTGCTGATCGCGACCTTTGGCAAGGTGGCCAATGCCGGCGCCTGGGTGGAGAATGTGCCCACCGGCTTGATGTGTGAGCTCATGGCGCATCCGGAGCGGACGGTCATCACCGATCCTCAGCCCGAGTTTGGCTGGGTGGTCAACTCGCCGGTCAAAGACGAGCTGCAGACCGCCTATCAGATCCTGGTGGCCAGCAGCGCCGCCAAGCTGAAAGCGGATAGCGGTGACCTGTGGGATAGCGGACGGGTGGACTCTTCGCAATCGGTGGCGGTGTCCTATAGCGGGTCCCCGCTGCAGGCCGGCACGTCCTGCTGGTGGAAGGTGCGGACGTTTCTTCAATCCGGCACGCCACCACGCTGGTCGGAGCCGCAACGAATCCATCGGCAGGGGCGGAAAATGGCAGGCGCTGCAGCCCATGTGCCGCCAAATGACGGGCCGCCGCATGACGCGCTGCCCGACCGCTATCTGCCGGTGCGCGAGGAGCGGAAACCGGTCAAGTTCCTGAAAGTGGCCGACGGTCACGCCTATTTTGATTTCGGCAAAGCCGCCTTTGGCACCGTCATACTCAGAATCAACAGCCCGGTTGCCGCCAACGTGGAAGTGCACCTGGGTGAGGAGCGGACGCCGGACGGCGAGCGGGTCAACCGCAAACCCGGCGGCACCCGGCGCTACCGCATGATGACGGTGCCGGTAAGCAAAGGGCAGGGGAGCTACACGGTAACAATCACCCCGGACCAACGGAATACGGGCGGAGCTGCCATCAAGATGCCCGCATCCGTCGGTGAGGTGATGCCATTCCGCTACTGTGAGATCAGCGCTTGCCCGGCGACTCTGGATATCAATTCCGTGTCAATGGTGGCCGTTCATTACCCGTTCGACGACGAAGCCGCGAGTTTTACGAGCTCCGACGAGACCTTGAATGCGGTCTGGGAGATGTCGAAATACTCGATCAAGGCCACCAGCTTCTGCGGGGTCTACGTGGATGGCGACCGGGAACGCATCCCCTACGAGGCGGATGCCTACATCAACCAGCTCTGCCACTACGGAACCGACCGCGAGTACACGCTGGCGCGGCATTCCCATGAGTACTTGATCATGCACCCGACCTGGCCGACCGAGTGGGCGCATCACTCGGTGCTCATGGCCTGGGCCGATTACGAATACACCGGGGACACGGAGTCGATGGCCCGCTACTACCAGGATCTGAAAGCCAAGACGCTGCACGAGCTGGCGCGTGCCGACGGATTGATCAGCACACAGAACATTCCCAAGGAGGTGTTTGGAAAAATCCACATCAACAAGCTGCGGGACATTGTCGATTGGCCGAAAGGGGAGCGCGACGGCTATGATTTCAAGCCGATCAATACCGTAGTCAACGTTTTCCATTACCGGACCTGTGTCCTGTTTGCGCGGATGGCCAAGGCATTGGGCAAGCATGCGGATGCCGCTGAATTTGAGAAAAAAGCCGCCCAGGTCGGTGCCATGATCAACGAGAAGCTGTTTGATGCCAAGCGCGGCATCTACATCGACGGCGAAGGCAGCAAGCACGCGTCATTACACGCCAACATGTGGCCGTTAGCTTTCGGGCTGGTGCCGGCAGACCGGATGGCCGGGGTGACCCGATTTGTCAAATCCAGGAAAATGGCTTGCAGCGTCTACGGCGCGCAGTACCTGCTGGACGCGCTCTACCTGGCAGGTGAGGACGACTACGCGCTCTCGCTGATGAATTCAAAGGGGAAGCGCAGCTGGTGGAACATGATCCGTGAAGGGTCAACCATTTCCATGGAGGCATGGGGGAACCAATTCAAGGGCAACCAGGACTGGAACCACGCCTGGGGCGCCGTCCCGGCCAACATCATCCCGAGAAGATTGATGGGCGTGACCCCACTGGATCCCGGTTTCAGCCGGATTCAAATCAAACCACGCGTCGGCCCACTCCGCAGCGGGTCACTGAAAACCCCGACGATTCGCGGGCCGGTCTACGTGGCATTCAATCAGGAGCCGGCCGGGGCATTTGCCCTCACCGTCAATATCCCGGCCAACACCACCGCCGATGTCTATGTGCCGATCCGTGGCGGATACGATATTGTCTCGGTGGACGGCAAGCGGGTCAATGGAACAGTCGATGGAAAATTCTTGCGCATCCCCAGTGTGGGATCGGGGGAGCATCGCATCCAGACTTCGACCCGCTAGTAATTCATAGGATTCCACGCATAACACTCCACCATAATAAAAATCATGAAATTAATCAAGATCAACACCTTGGCCGCAGTCCTGTTCATCACAGGCGCCGGGGTAGGGCACCCTGCCGCCGCCGAAAACCTCAACGGCGCAAAGGGGAAGATTTTCAAGGTGGATTTGGCAAAAAAAAGCTTCGAGCTGTTAAAGGAAACCGTACTGGACCCTCAAACCCATGAAGGAAAGTCCCGGCACAGCATTGATTGGACCGATCAAACTCAGTTCACCAAAGTCGTTCTGCAGCGCGACTTCAAGGGGATCAAGGGGCCGGTCGTGACCCGCTTTGAAATGCTCGACACCACCCAGGCCGAGGCGGCGGGGCAGGGGAAACCCTTTTTTTTCAAGCTGGCCAAGGTGCTGACCGACTCGAAATCAGCCACCGGCATGGCAAACGACCGCACCAGCCTGGTCGCCTGGTTCACACCCGACCCGAAAGATCCACGCAGCGGGACCGTTACGATCAATGGCAAACCCGTCAAGGTGTCCTTGTCCAGACGCGGAAACGAAATCCGCATTTTCTCCACCACCACCGCCGATGAACTCGCTAAGGGGTTTTGGGAAACGACCGTGCACGGTCGGGAGACCAACGGCCGCTTCATCTTGCATCGCGCCGAGATTGCTCCGCTGCCCGACCCACGCGAAGTGGACGACCCGAAACTGCCCCGTGTCCTGGTCGTCGGCGACTCGATCAGCATGAACTACCACCGGGCCGCCAAGACCGCGCTCGCCGGCAAGGCGAACTACTACCGGGTCGAAGGCAATGGCGGGCCGTCGGACCGTGGCGTCAGCGCCATGGAGCTCTGGCTCGGCGATTACACCCAGAAGGGGCTGCACTGGGACGTCATCCAGTTCAACCACGGCCTGCACGATCTGAAGCAGCCCTATGACGAGAAAAACGACTCCTGGGGAAAGCACCAGGTGTCCCTTGAGGATTACAAAAAGAACCTGGAGAAGGAAATCGCGATCATGAAGAAGACTGGTGCCACATTGATCTGGTGCACAACCACCCCCGTGCCTAACAGTAGTCGTGGGCCTTATGCCCGCCGCAAGGGCGAGGCTGCCGTCTTTAACCAGGCCGCCATGGAGGTCATGCGCAAGCATCCGGAAATTCTCGTCAACGACCTGCACCAAATCATCACCGAATCCAAAGCGATGGAAGAATGGCGCAAGGGAAGCGACGTCCACTTCTGGAGCGGCGAGCTACAAGCCGTGCTGGGAAATGCCGTGGCCGATGCCGTGACTCAGGCACTCGCAAGCCGTGCTGCTGCTGAAAATTAATAACGCCGGAAAAACATGGAAGCTGCCATGATGAAAAGACCATTACCCGCCTGCCCATTCCGCACGGCTGATTGCAAATCAGCCCGATCTTGACAAAGCCATCAAAACCCGAATTAATCCAAGCTGCAAGCTACCCATTATGACCCGCTCCACCATCATCGCCTTGTTCCTGACATCCATTGTCGCGCCTGTGTCGGCAGCACCCGCCCCGGCGGAAACCCGGCCCCCGAATGTGATCCTGATCATGGCCGACGACCTCGGCTACAGCGACCTCGGCTGCTACGGTCACCCGAAAATCAAAACGCCGGTACTCGACCAACTGGCGAAGGACGGCGTCCGGCTCACCAGCTTCTACTCCGGTGCCACAGTCTGCACCCCCTCGCGCATGGCACTACTCACCGGCGCCTACCCAAGCCGCCTCGGCTGGACCGAGGGAGTCGTGGGATACTTGATCAGCACCAAGCAGGGACTCAGCCCCAAGGCGCTGACCATCGCCGAGGTTTTTAAGGGCAAAGGGTATCACACCGGACTCATCGGCAAGTGGCACCTGGGCGACAGCGAACCATTCCGGCCTCACCGGCAAGGGTTTGATACCACCTACTACCTCAACAAAAGCAACAACCAGACCCAGACGATCTGGCGTGGTGACGAAGTGGTGGAAAAACCCTTCGACAACCGCTTGCTCAGCGAGAAGTTCGCCACCGAGGCCACCCGCTTCATCCAAGCCAACAAGAAAACCCCCTTCTTCCTCTACCTCCCGTTCACCGCACCCCATTTCCCCGTGCAGGCGCACCCCGACTGGAAAGGTAAGTCCGCCTTCGACGGCAATGGCGCCGAGGCCAGAATACGCGATTACGGCGATGTCGTCGAGGAGCTGGACCACCGTATCGGCGAAATCCTGAACACCCTGAAAACTGAACAACTCGACCAGAATACCATCGTCATTTTTACATCCGACAACGGACCGCAGGTCAGGCAGCTCGCCCAGGCCGATCCCTACCGTGGTAAAAAATGGAGCGCTCTGGAAGGGGGCACCCGCGTCCCATGCATCATCCGCTGGCCCGGCGTCATTCCCGCTGGCGAGCAAAACAACCACTTCATCGCCGCCATCGACCTCCTGCCCAGCCTGAGCCACGCCTGTGGCATCGACCTGAAATCCATCAGCAACAACAGCCCGGTCATCGACGGCCTCAATGTCTGGGATACACTCACCGGAAAAGAAGGCGCGCCGCATCCGCGCAAGGACCTCCTCTACTGGCACGGCAAAACCGGTTTCCACGCCATCCGCGTCGGCGACTGGAAACTCTTCCTCAACCACGAAGGCGCCGAACTCCCCAACGACGCCGGCTCCGGCCCCGTCCTGTTCAATCTCGCCGATGAAAACGAGGAACTCACCGACCTCAGCCGCAAGCATCCGGAGAAAGTCCAGGAAATGCAGGCCCTCGCCCAAAAACGCCTCGCCCATATCAAGGCACACAGCATCCCGCTCGCGGGACAAGCCGAGGAGTGAGTCCGGGGAGTTGCCGCCTATGCTTAAATCCACTCACCCTGGAGCGAGCATGTCAAAGGGGCTCGTGACGCCGCAGCCGTTTGCTCCTTTGGCTACGTGAGTATAAATCTCCGTCGTTTTCACATCCCCGTGTCCGAGCAGCTCTTAATAAAAATGCCAGGCATAGAGTGATAGACTTTTTTGTTAGATCTGCTAGATTGGTGCCATGAAAACAGATGAATCCCCTGAAAGTAAGGCAAAGAGAGGGTTGACTGATCTTGAGAAGGCCGATTGTAAGACGGGTCATATGGGGGGTAAAACGGGGCGGATTTACCGTTCATGGTCGGGTGGGCGGCGGCGGATCCTGGGTGGGGAGGATGACGATTACT
>JBFERY010000012.1:0-53029 GCA_041548785.1 Oceaniferula sp. | reverse complement strand
TTGGGCGCTTGGGGTGGGCGCTTGGGTTGCGGGCTTGGGTTGCCGAGGGACAGGAGTGTCCCTCCTCCCTATCAGTCGAGTTCCTTGATGCGGACATTTCGGTACCAGATGCGTTTGGCTTCGTCTTGGAAACCGATGTAGCCTTGGGCGGGGCGGTCTTTGAGGTCGGTTTTGCTGATGTCGAAGTCCTGGATTTGTTCGCCGTTGAGGGTGACTTTGAGTCGGTTGCCGTTGAGGCAGATGATGTATTCGTTCCACTCGCCGGCGGGTTTGACCCTATTTTTTGACGGGCCTTTGGTGGCGATGATCCCGCCGCAATCGTGATCGCCCGGGTTTTTCAGGCCGTGGGTATCGAGGATTTGCAATTCGAAGCCGGTGGTGACGGGCAGCAGCGGATCGGCGATTCTCATGAAGACCCCTGAGTTGCCCCGTTTCTCGAATTTGAAATCGAGTTTGAGCACGAAATTGCCGTATTGGCGGGTGGTGGTGATGTAGTCGGCAAAGCGTTGCCACCCGTGTTCACCCTTGCGGGGTTTGAGGGTCAGGATATTGCCCGGCTCGACCACCCAGTTGCCAGTCGTTTTCCATCCGGACAGGTCCTTGCCATTGAACAGCGGGGTGAACTCCGATTCCTCGAGCTTGGTGTAATCGGTGTTGTCGGCGCCATTGTTGTTAGACAGGTCGATGATCTCGATATCCTTGTACTCGACGTGCATTTCCTGGCCGCCGTGCAGTTGCAGACCGAAGTGTCCCTGGGTCCGGCCCGGGTCGTTTTTGAGGTCGACGGTTTTCACCCCGTTGACGTAGACGCTGGTGTCTCTCCCGACGGCCCGGATGACCATGTCATTCCACTGGTGCTTTTTGTAAAAGGTCTTGATTTTGTCCGCGGTCGGGCGCGACACCCAGTAGCGGCCGGAGGTCTCATAAATTCCGCCGACATCCTTGCCCGTGGCGTCGATCTCAGCCTGGAAGCCTTTGACGGAAGCCTTGCCTTTCGCCCTTTCGGCGCGAAAGTAAAAGCCGCTGTTGCCCTTGATCGCCCTGTACTTCAGCTTCACCACAAAATCGGAGTAGGTTTTTTCCGACAGGAGCATGCCGTGGCGTTGTTCGGTTTTGTCCTGGTGGCCGACGATGACCCCGTTGTCGACCTTCCACCGGCCGCCGGGCAGAACCTGCCAGCCGTTCAACGTCTTGCCGTCGAATAGCTTTTTGAACCCGGGTGAGGACAGGTTGATGCCTTGGAGCTCGCCGGGGTCGGGTTGGACTTTGGCGGCCATGGCACAAGTCGACATCATGGTGAGACCGAGGCAGTGCGATAGGATGGATTTTGTGGTCATGATTCTATGGAGTCTTGAAGTCGGGGAGTCTTGGATTGGGGGTATTTGATTGGGGTTTGCTGTCTCGTTTTGGGACCGCGGAAAACACTGAATACACCGAAGGGTTTGGGTTGATAGCGGGCGGGGAGATCCGCGCGCCCCTGTCCCCTTCGAGCAGAGCCTGTCTTACTTGGTTTTTGGAACTTATTCCCCCTTGGTCTTCTTGTCAGCTGTCAGGCTTTACGCACGACTGGGTGCCTGCCTTTCATCTATTCAACCATCAGCTTGCCGCCATCGTCTGGGGAGGAACTATTTTCCCCGCATCCGGACTCGGGGCTGGGCAAGTGTGCGCCTCTACTTTAGGCTGCCGCCGTCACCTTCCATCATCCCATGTCACGCTCATCCATTTTCTCAAAAATCAAGCAGGCGACCGATGGCTTTGCCAGCAAGACCCCGCTGCCCGATTACGACGCCTCCCTGGTCCACTCCGCACCCAAGCTGGAAGGGTCCGACCTCTGGGAGATCTTTAGCCGGAACTTCGCCGCCGTGCACGGCAGGCCGATGGATTCCATCGACTCATTGATTGCACTGCTGAAGGAGACCAACAACATCCACGGCTACTGTGACCCCGCCTTGATGGCCACTGTGGGCGAGCGGCTGGTGGAGGCGGGGATGGTGGTCGAGACCAGCTATGACCGGACACGTTATGACGACTACACGTTCGGGATCACCCGTGCCACGGGAGCCATCGCCGAGAGTGGCACCCTGATCCTCAATGACGAACAGACCTCCGACCGTCTGGCGGCGCTCAGCCCGTGGATCCATGTCGGGGTTCTTCAGAAAGAAGAGATCCTGCGGACGATTCCCGATGCGATTGACGCCTTCGGATCCAGCCCTAACATCATCTGGGCGACCGGCCCGTCCAAGACCGCCGACGTCGAAGGTATCCTGATTGAAGGCGTGCACGGCCCCGGCGAAGAAATCGCCCTACTTCTTGGGTAAAGGCTTCGGTGAGGGCTTCGGTGAAAGATCAGGCGCGGGTTTCGCCCTCAGGTCGAACTTCTTAGCGCCGACGCGTTTGATCTCGACGAAAAACGCGCCGAGTTCTCGTTCCAGGGCGAGTTGGCCTGTGAACCAGCACTCGAGGTCGGTGACGCCGGCCTCTGCATCGGTCAGCACGGAAACTGCCGACGCCCCCTTCTGCAGAGCTAGCTGCACCTGATTGCGTCCGAGCCGGAAAAAGGCCTGCCCGCCCTGAAGTCTGGCCAGTATTTTTTCCCGGGGGGATGCCGCCTCCCGGGGCAGCAATCTCGCTGTGATTTGGTAGCGTCCCGGCCTGGTGATGTGCACCGACCAACTCCCGGAGTAGGCGGGGAATGATTCGCGGTATTTTTGATCCGCCAGGCCTGCTAACAGATCGAGCAATTCCTTCTGACCGACGACCGGCCGCGATACGGGAGAAGTGCCGTCCTGATGGATCACCTTCGACGGTCGCCAGTCGAGAGCCGTCAGACGGGTCGGCTTGCCATCCTCCTCGCCGACAGGAAAGGCGCGGGGATTGTGGAGTGCCTTGCGCGCCTGCTGCCACCAGCGCGCGTGCTGGGCAAGAAGTTCGCCATGGAGTTTTTGCTGGGCGGCGATATCGAGCGGCTGGGTGAGGTCGGGTTCGAGCTTACGGGTGACGGGAAAAAGTTGCAGCCCGTCGACCAGGGCATGCCCGTGTCCGATGACGAGCGAGCCACGGTGGCGGTATTTCTCGGGGGATTCGTCAGGCGGCCAGTTTGCCTTGTGGAATATCCGATACTCGGGGTTTTCCTGCCCCCCAACCCCTAACAGACCAATCAACCCCGCGTGCAGTTCCCAGTCTGTTTGTGCTGGTTGAAGCAGGCTGACGCCGGCCGTGAACCCATCCATTTCCCCGTAGTGGTAGAGGTACCAATTCGCCGGGTAGTGGTAGCGGTCCGGAACACGACCACGCGTCACCGGGCCCGTGAGTGGCTTGATCCTGACAATCACAACCACCGTCGGGCGGGTGCTGGTTTTTGCCAGGGAAACAACCTGGTGGCGCACCAAGCCGGCCAAGGCCGCGTCATCCCAATCGTCACCTTGTCGGATCATACAGAATACCGGCTTGGCGCCACGGAATGATTGCTCAATTCCTGTGCGGGCATTTTCCGCGCCCTCCCCCGTGTCGCCCCCCACTCCCCACGGGTCGGCCAAGGTTTTCCCGGCGTGCCCTGAGCCGTGGATCGTGGCATCATATCCTGCCGCCCCGAAATGGTCGATCAGACTCGCCCCGGCGTCCGGCTTGACTGGCCGGCGTCTCCAGTCGTAGTCCGACACCACGCCGAGCGTCAAGGGATGTTGACCGTAGAGCAGGGCGGCCGTGCAGGCGGCTCTGCCGGGGGAGATCGAGCAATCGCCGCGGTGGCCGCGCCAACCGACCGCACCGGCGCGGGCTCCAGCCTGGGCCAGAACGAGTTCGTCCATGACATGGTGGGCGGTCGTCTCCTGCCCCGCAGCCACCTGGGCGTCCTCGACCAGCAAAATCACGTTAGGGTGCGTCTCATCGCCGGCGTGGACACTCGAGAACAGAACGACCCATCCACAAACCCATGATCCCATCCTTGCCAGCATGGGAAAAACTCTACAGCATACGCGCATCATGCCAAGAACGCCTTTCAACGTGCTTTTTGTCTGCCTCGGCAACATTTGCAGGTCGCCTGCCGGAGAAAACATTTTCCGTCACCTTGTCGAGGACGCCGGCTTGGCGGATGCCATCCACATCGACTCCGCGGGCACCCACGACTACCAGATTGGCAACGCCCCGGATAGGCGGATGCAAAAAACGCTGCAAAACAGGGGTATCCCGAGCACCGGCAAGGCGCGGCAGATAAGCGGGCACGATTTGTTCAACTTCGATCTCATCCTCACCATGGATGCCGATAACTACGCGCGGGTCGCGGCGCTCGCCGGTGCCCCCGAATATCTGGCCAAGGTGAAACGCTTTACCGATTTCTGTGTGGATCCCGATCACCGGGTGGCCGACGTCCCTGATCCCTATTACGGCAATGGTGCAGGCTTTGAAATGGTCGCCGACATGATCGAAGACGGCTGCCGGCAATTGCTGGATCATGTGCGGAACGAACTTGCCGCGCGATAAGCACGCTGGTGCCTAGGCTCCGATCACAAGCGGGGCGCCCACCTCGATCCGGTCAAAAAGATCGATGACATCCCGGTTGCCCATCCGGATACATCCGCAACTGGCGGGCTGGCCGAGTAGCTGCTCCTGATTGGTCCCGTGAATGTAGATATAGCGCTCCATGCTGTTCGCGTTTTCCGCGTCCAGCCCGTGCAGGCGCAGGATCCGGGTGAGCACAAGGTCATCGTCGCAGGGCGACCCGTCCCACACCCCGACGGGTTGACGCGACTTGAAAATGGTCCCCACTGCCTCGCCGGCGCCGATTTTCTCACTGATCTCGAATCGACCGGTTGGCGTGCAGTAGCTCCCCTCGTGGAAACCGGTCCCGTTGGCCGCGCTGGAAATGGGATACTCAGCGACCCGTTCGCTCCCCTGATAGAGCCTGAGCCGCTGTTCACCGATGGAGACATAGAGATGCATCATGGCCGTGTCGGTGATCGGAAGGAAACTATCGAGTTATGCCCGCCCATGCCGACCGCGATTTTCAGCACGGTCGAGCCGTCCCGCGACAGGCTGTTAGGATCAAGTGAAAACGGGTCGCCCGGGCAGGTGTTGCCGGGCAGGTTGGGCGGCAGTTGGCCGTCGCGGAGGTAATGGGCGAGGATGGCACAGTCGAGGATACCGCTGGCACCCACCGTGTGACCGGTAAACGGCTTGAGCGGGTGCAGGGAAATGCGGCGATCATCCGGCAATGCGCTGCGCAGGGCGGCGAGCTCGGCTTTGCCGTGGAGCAGCGTGCCGCTGGCGTGCGGGCAAACCGCGGCGATGTCGGGCTCGCCGGCAAGGTCGTCGGTCGCCATGGCCAGGCAATCGCGCAGGCCGGCACCGTCGGTAGGCATACCAATGGGCGATGCCGCATCCGAGTTACACCAGTAACCGGTCATTTGGATCATCGAGCGCGCCACGGCGTCGGGTGTGTTTTCCGAGGTGAGGTGGCCGCCGGGGTAGGCTGACTCCATCGCCTGGCGGCGCTCCCACAGGGCGGCAGCTGATTCCAGCACGATGGCGGCACCGGCTTCCCCGGGGAAAAATCCACCCGCGTCCGGCGAGTAAGGGTCGTTGACCGGGCCGGTGGCTAACACGCCGGTGCGCTCGTAGGCCTGCAGCACCTCGGGGATCAGGGGCAGTTCCACACCAATGACGATGGCACGTTTCACGATCCCCTGGCGCAGCATCATCCAGGCCATGCCCATGGCGTCGAGGCTGGCGGCGCAGCCGCTGGAAATCACCTGCCACGGGCCGCGGATACCGAGTTCGATACTGACGGCTGACGCCAGCTCGCCGTGCATCGAGTTGCTGGCGGCCATCAGATCGAACGGTCGCCGGGTTGGCCACGGCGACACCCAGCCGGCGACATTGCCGCGGCTGCTACCGACGATCACCGCGGCGTCGGCAAGATCGGCACCGGTCAGGCCGGCATCGGCGATGGCCTGCTTGGCGACGTGCAACGAAAGCATCGACGCCGGTGCCCACTTGCGGGACAGCATCAGCTTTCTGTCTTCGATCCACGCGGCATTCAGGCGGGCAAACTCCGACCCCTCGCCAAACAACCCGGAGAGCGGGCGCAAGGCGTGTTGGCCGGCGGATATCTTCTCCGCATGGGTCCGCGCACCGTCGCCCAGACCGCTGGTCAGGCCAATGCCGGTGATGGCGATGTTCATGGCTACAAAGCTCCGGGAGCCCTCGGTCTACTCGCAACAGGGAGCAAGCTCCCGGTCGCACTCGACCTCGGGAGAATCCATGTCCAGATCCGGCTTCAAGGGATTGATTTCAAGTTTTCCAATCAGGCTCAGGTCCCTTTGAATGGCGGAGTTCTCGGTGGTGAGCAATTTCTCGCCGTAGAAGATCGAGTTGGCGCCGGCGTAGAAGCACATCGTCTGGCCTTCCTCGCTCATCTGGCTGCGGCCTGCCGACAGGCGGACCTTCGCCTTCGGGCAGGCGATGCGGGCCACGGCAACCATTTTGATGACATCGAAAATATCCACCGAGTGTGCCTCGGCCAGGGGAGTTCCCGGCATGGGCATCAGTGAGTTGATCGGCACACTTTCCGGTTGCGGGTTGAACTCGGAGATGACCTCGATCATTTTGAGCCGGTCTTCCACCGTTTCACCCAGTCCCAGGATACCGCCGCAACAGACGCTCATGCCGGCATCCTGCGCGTGGCGGATGGTTTTCAGTCGGTCGTCATAGGTGTGCGACGTCACAATGTTCGGATAGTGTTCACGGGACGTGTCCAGGTTATGGTTGTAGGCGGTGACGCCGGCATCTTTCAGTTGCTTGGCTTCATCGGGCCCGAGTTCCCCCAGGGTGACACAGACCTCCATGTCGAGCTTGGCGACGTTGCGGACGATTTCGAGCACTTCATTGAACTGCCTTGTCCCGGTCTGCACGCCCTTCCATGCTGCCCCCATGCAGAAGCGTGTGGCGCCGCTGTCGCGAGCTGCCGTCGCCCGTTCCATCACGGCATCGAGCTCCATCAGGGGTTCGCGTTGCAGCTCCGACTTATGACGGGAGGATTGGGAACAGTAGGAACAATCTTCCGAGCAGCCGCCGGTCTTAATCGACAGCAGCGTGCAGAGTTGGATTTCATTTCCCGACCAGTTGGCCACGTGGACCTCGCGGGCTTTCTGGAACAGCTCGAAAAACGGAAGGTCGTAGATGCGTTTGAGTTCGTCGTATTTCATAAATGGTAGTGGTTGGTGTGAATGATTGTTGTGTGCCTAGCGCACCCAGCTCCCCGAAACCGAGGGCATGTTCCCCTGGCTGATGGGTTCGTAGTTGGTTTTCCCCTTGGCGCCGATCATCGTCTGGCCGGTGGCGCGTTTCCAGTAGGCGCTCATACTTTCGCCGGTATGGCAACCCCAACTCTGGCACTGCGAGTTCCGGGCAAACACGCCGCGCCGGATGCGGGCAAGATCATCCTGATGGATCCACGCCTTGCTGGCACCCATGATTTCGGCACTGTAATCGAGCAGGAAGCAATACTTGTTCGAATGCCCGAAAAAATCGAAGCTGATGATCGAGCCGGACGGGTGGCGGTTGATCGCATTGATTGCGCCGGTGCCGTCAGACACCCAGATCAAGCTGACATTCCTCTTGGCGGCCAACTCGGTCAGCCAGGTGGTATAGGGTTTGCCGTCCTCACGCCCGCGCGCGGCATACCCCTGCCGATAGACGATCCAGGTGATGTTCGCGGTTTTCCCGAACGCACGCCGGATCTCGACCATGCGCAACGTGGAGGCGCGGACAAAATTCGCCCACCAGCGGTCGTGCTGATCTCTCTCGACGCGGAAATCTTCCCATTTCCGCAGTGCCGGGCCGCCGCACAGGATGACGTGGTAGCGGCTGCCGGCGGAAGGCGCGGCATCAGCCGCTGGGGCCAGCCCCGAAAGACCTGCACAACCCAGCATAAGGAGGCTCATCAGTAGAACGCGCATGGGGTGGGAAAACTACTCAAATGATCCCGTCATGTCTAGACCAAACTCCCTGCGAAGCGAGGAAAAAGGACCGCGGCCTTCATGGGAAGACCGCGGTCCAAACGCAACTGTGACACGGGGTGCCCTCAGAAAAGGATATCAGCCAGCGCTTGCGTCGAATGAGCCGCATCCCGTTCAGGCAGGCCCCGGCAGGGATGCGGAGGCAGGGCGGGCACAATTCATTCGACATGACCGCTGGCGCGGAGAAGTCATCGAGCGCGATACGCGCTTTGCGAGGGAACAGCTAGCAACCCAAACAGCTTCTGGCAAATGACGCGGGACCGGACCATTTCAGTTACCGCAAACGGAAATGAACCATCATAATCAACATGAGCAAATGATCAGTGCGACCCAAGCTCGCCCGTCACCCAATCAGCCTCCGTCACCCACTCAATTTCAATGTTTTGGATCATGGCGCGCCTTTTTTATTACACGATAATGAACAGCTTGGACTGCATGACAAACCATGCTTCCCATAGGATCAGGTTGCCCTATCTACAGACAAATCCAAGCAGTCACATTCCATCAACGATAATGCATACCCGCTGACCGGCATTGCGGTAGGCCGGGGTCATCGCGACAGACCAATCCGTGCTGACCGCCAACTACCGACCCGTGCCACCCGGGGACTTTGCCAATGCCTTCCAGGCGGCAAGTGCCTCAATGATCATCCAGGCTTCCAGGACAAGGGAAAGCGAGCCGATGGCGACCAGCAGCCAGCGGCCTTGCTCGAGCCAGCTCTGGGTCGAGCCGATGGCCTGGCCAAAGATCTGGTAGGCCATGGCCCAGGCCGGCAGGATCAACATGAACACGGCCGGCACGACGACAAACCAGAGCGGCATCCGCTGGCGGCGCATCCAGAAGATGATCACAAGAAATGCGAGACCGCCCAGAAGTTGGTTGATGGCCCCGAATAGCGGCCAAAGGATCAGGCCCCCGGTCCCGGCCGGCTTATCGACGGCAGACGGCAGGGATGCCATCCACCACGCCACCGCGATGGCAAAAATCGTGGCGCCATGTTTGTTGACCAGCCACGTCAACGGATTGCCGCTCAGGGGGATGGTGCGCACGGGTGACCGTCCGGAAAGATCGTCGGGTTTGCGCCTGACCAGGCTGGCCGCGAGCTCCTGCACAACATAGCGCTGGAGGCGACAGGCGGTATCGAGCGTTGTCGCCGCGAACGACGCGACAAACACCCCCATCAAGGCGGTGGCGAAGCCGGCGGAAATCCCGAGGGCCTTGAGAAAATTGGCCGAGCCATCGACGAAGGCGCCCACCTTGGCCCCCAGTCCGCTCATCGTGGTCCATCCCGTGTAACGCGCATCCCAGGCATCGGCGCCGAGCAAGACGCCCCCGTCACCATCGCCGATACCCAGACCCAGACCGGCCACACAGGCGAGGATGACCAACACCGCGAGAAACCCCTCGGTCAGCATCGAACCGTAGCCCACAAAGCGGGCGTCGGTTTCACAGCGCAGTTGCTTGGAAGACGTGCCGGACGACACCAGACAGTGGAAACCCGAGATGGCGCCGCAGGCGATCGTGATAAACAGGAAGGGAAAGATCATCGGCAATTGCTTCGCCTCCAGAGACGATTCCAACTTTGGCGCAGCAATCTCGAGGGCCGGGCGGACGCCATCCACCGCAGCTCCTCCAAACAGGCCCGCGACGACAAGTCCCACCACAATGAGCCCAAGCGCACTGAGCAACTGCAGCGAGTTGATATAGTCGCGCGGCTGCAGCAGTGTCCAAACCGGCAGCACGGAAGCGATGTAGGAGTAGACCAGCAACACGCTGACCCAGGTCATCAGCTCCCAGTCCTTGAGATAATTATTCATCTGCCCGAGCCAGCCGCTGTCACCGTAGAGAACCGAGAGATACATCAGCACCAGAGCCACCACCGAGGCCAGCAGGATGTTGCCGCCCTTCCGGTGAATCAGCAGGCCAATCACCACCGCCAGCGGGATCTGAAACAAACAAGGGGCAATCGACTGCGGGTAAGCCTTGAACACCGCCGCAATCACCAGACCGAAAATCGCCAGCACAATGGTCAGCGCCATAAACAGGATCAGCAGAAACAGCACGCGCACCCGCGGCGATATCACCCGCCCGGCAATATCGCCCACGGTGTGGCCCTTGTTGCGCATCGAGACGATCAGCGCACCGAAGTCGTGGACGGCCCCGATGAAAATCGACCCGAACAACACCCAGAGCAATGCCGGCACCCACCCCCACATCACCGCCAGAGCCGGCCCAACGATCGGCCCCGTCCCCGCAATCGATGTGAAGTGGTGGCCAAAGACGACCCCCTTGCTGGTCGGCACATAATCGTTGCCATCCTCCAGCTCGACCGACGGCACGCTGGCTGCGGCATCAAGCTTGAAGATCTTCTGCCCCAGCCACCTGCCGTACGTGTTGTAGGCCAGGATATAAAGAATGAATGCCCCCAGGGCGATTGCCAGCGTCGTCATATACAGCGAGTAAGTGCCGCGGAAATCACTTACGCAATCTCAAAATTCCAGCCGGATGAAGGGCCGCCATCAAACCCGGAATTTTCGAAGCGCGAAATACGCGGAGCACGCGAAAGGGCTTGGGTTGCTGGATCATATTTTCTAAACCGCGAATCGGGCGAATTTTGCGAATGGAGGACTTGGGCTGACTATTCATTTTGGAATACACGGAAGTATTTCCAGGCGAAGCCTGTTCGCCTTGGCTTTCCGATTTCAAATTTCAAATTTCAAATTTTCTCACTCCCTCTTGGTATTTGGGGTTTGAAACCCAGAACTTACGATCAGGCGTGCCGAGCCTTGAAAGCGCCCAAGAGAAGAGGCCTTCGCAAATTCAGCATTGCATCACCCCGTGATATCGGGAATGCTCCCCGCACCATGGCAGACTGGTTCTACGGCAAAGACAACACACAACACGGTCCGGTTTCCGATTTGGAAATCCACAATCTCATTTCCTCCGGCCAAATTGACAACACCACGATCATCTGGCGCGAAGGCATGGCCGACTGGTTACCGCTCAGTGACGTTCCTGAGTTCCAGCCCTCCGCCGGCACCCAAGCTGCCGGGACCACCCCCTACGCCACGCCGCAGACCTATGCCGGCCAGCCCCCCTACCAGGGAACCATCCCCACCGACGGGCTCTCCATTGCCAGTCTGGTGTGTGGGATTCTGGCCGTCATGACCTGTTGGCTCGGTGGTCTCTTCGGACTGCCTGCGGTTATTTGCGGGCACATGTCACTTAAGAAAATCAAAAGCAGCCCGGTAGCCGTCGCGGGAAAAGGCATGGCCATCGCCGGACTTGTAACAGGCTACATCGGTATCGCCATGTCCCTGTTCTTCTTCCTGTTTTTCGCCATCGGCATCGCATCGGACAGCTCGTCATCCTTCTAGCAACTCGCCAGTGACACCGTGAAAAACCGACCTCTCTGGCCGCTGCTCCCGCTCGTGGTGGTGCCGGGCATGATGCTTCTTTTTCTATCGGTCACCGCCAAATCGCAGGGCCCCGCGACCGATTGTGCCGTGCAAAAACTCATCGGGCTGCACTGCCCCGGCTGCGGCGGCACCCGCTGCGCCCAGAGCATCGCCAGCGGCCGATGGATCGCCGCCATGGGCCACAACGCCATGCTCATGACCGGCTTCCTGGTCCTGATGACCAGCTTGGTTTTTATCTTTGTCAGGATGACCCTGCTCGGCAAGCCGGCCCCTCAACTACCTCATATCAGCCCGCGCTGGGTCTGGTGCGGCATCGGCGCCATCGCCATCTTTACCATCCTGCGCAATATCCCCACCTACCCATTCACCCTGCTCGCCCCGTGAGTCCGGAGTCGGGTATTTGGAGTTCAAAGCTTAGAGTTCAAACCCCCTACCTCGACGGTATCACCTGCAACACAAAGCCTTTCAGATACTCCGTCTCGGGAATCGCCGGCAGCACCGGATGATCCAAGCGCTGCCCATGGCTCGCAATCTGGCGCAGCGATTTTTTGGCATCGACCGAGGCGGAAACAATGTTTTCGAGAAACAGCTCACGGGTCGCGTGATGCGAGCAGCAGTAGGTCGCCATGATCCCCTCCTTGCCCAGCAGTTTCAATCCACGCAGGTGGATTTCCTTATACCCGCGCATTGCGTTCATCAGGCTTTTTTTGTTCTTGGTAAACGACGGTGGGTCGAGGATCACGAGATCATACTCGTCCTCACAATGCTTCAGGTAATCGAAGGCATTGTGTTGCACCGCATTGATCTCCACGCCATTCAACGCCGCATTGCGCAGCGTCGCCTCAATCGCCGGGCCAGATGAGTCGACCGCAGTGACACTGGCCGCGCCCGCCTTGGCACAGGCGAGGGCAAAACCACCCTGGTTGCAAAAACAGTCCAACACACGCTTGCCCTTGGCCAGCTTGGCAATCTCCGCATGCGCATCCAACTGGTCGAGATACAACCCGGTCTTCTGACCATCAAGCAGATCAATTTCAAACTTCACCCCACCTTCCGCCGTCGGGGCTTCGACGATAAACACTCCGGGCTTTTCGCCGAACATCATCGAAATCTCCTCCTCCAGACCCTCGGCCGACAGCATCGGCGAGTCATTCCGCAGAATAATCGATACCGGCTCAAGCAGTTCCTTCAACACCTCGGCAATCATCTCCCGATGCAAGTACATCGCCAGGGTCAAGGTCTGCATCACCACATGGTCGCCATAACGATCCACCACCACGCCCGGCAGGCCATCCGACTCACTCCAGACCAGACGCGCGAGCCGGGGGTCGATGCCCGAACGCTCACGCAAGGCGATCGCCTGGCCGATGCGCCGCTCGAAAAACTCCCTGTCCAACTTCTGTTTCCGCCGCGAAATCCTCCGCGCCACGATCTGTGACGCCGGGTTGTAGATCGCCGTCCCGAGTGGACGGTCACGGTAGTCCTTCAGTGAGATCACGTCCCCCGGCTTGGGGTCGCCAAAGAGTTTGCGTATCTCGGAGGCGTACACCCAATCGTGACCGTGAAAAATACGTGCGCGTGGTTTGACAATGATTCCTGGCATGGCACGGACAGTAGAAGCACAAATGACCGGGCAATAAGAGACAATTCTTAGCCTTCCATTTCCCCGTGCCCGCCTCTTCCCTCTTGCCTCTTACCTCTTCCGGTGGCAGCCTTCCTCCTATCACCGTCATGTCCAAGCCTCATTCCCATCACGGCGGAATCTACGCCATCGCCCGCATCGACCTCCCCGGTGCCGGCACCCACGGGTGGCAGGTCCGACTGCAGCGCCGCGGCATCAAGTATGGCAAGTTTTTTGCCGACCGCAGCCACGGCCACCCGGATCGCGCCCTGCAGGCCGCCGTCCGGTGGCGTGACAAACTGCTGGAAAAAGTCACCGACCGCGCCCGCATCTGCGAACTCTCCCTGCGCAACAGCTCCGGGGTGGTCGGCGTCTCGAAAATCACCGTCGTCAGCAGCAACGGCAATTCCTACCACTTCTGGCAGGCTACCTGGTCGCCCGCACCCGGCCAGCGCCGCTGTGTCAAGTTCTCCATCAAACGCTACGGCGACAACGAGGCATTCCAGCTCGCCGTCGAGGCAAGGATCAACGGGATAAGCCCGTAAATGTGGCCTCGCCTTCTCTTGAAATCCTGTCAGATGCATGACTTGACTCCACCCTTTCCACACCAGGCTTTTTCTGGCAGCTTCTCGCCAGTCATTCTCATCACATCATGCACAAACTCTTTCTCCTCGACGGTATGGCCCTGGTCTACCGGGCCCATTTCGCTTTTTTCCGCAACCCGATTCTCACCAGCAAGGGGCTGAATACCTCCGCCATCCTCGGGTTCACCAATGCGCTGCTCGATGTCATCGACAACCAGTCCGCCAGCCACGTCGGCGTCGCATTTGACACCTCGGCACCCACCACACGGCACAAGATCTTCCCGGAGTACAAGGCCCAGCGCGAAAGCATGCCCGAGGAACTCGCCACCGCCATCCCCTACGTCAAACGCCTCTGTAAGACCATGGGTATCCCGGTGCTTGAACTCGACGGCTATGAGGCGGATGACATCATCGGCACCCTCGCCCACCGGGCCGACCAACAAGGCGACATCCACACCTACATGGTCACGCCCGACAAAGACTTCGCCCAGCTCGTCAGCCCCACGACCACCATGTGGAAACCGGGACGGCAGGGAGGAAACCACGAGCTGCTCGACGTCGCCGCCATCCAGGCACAATGGAATGTCGAGGATCCGAAGCAGGTCATCGATATCCTCGGCCTCTGGGGCGATGCCTCCGACAACATCCCGGGCGTCCCGGGCATCGGCGAAAAAACCGCCAAAAAACTCATCAGCCAGTTTGGTTCCGTCGAAAACCTGCTTGCCTCCACCGACCAACTCAAGGGCAAACAGAAGGAGAACCTCGAGAAATTTGCCGAGCAAGCGCGCCTGTCCAAGCTGCTGGCCACGATCATTCTCGACGCCCCGATCGATGTCACCTGGGACGACCTCTGCATCGGCGGCCGCGACGACGACGCCACCCGGGCGCTGCTGACCGAACTCGAGTTCAACGGCATTGGCAAACGCCTCTACGGGGAGGGATTTGTCGCCGGCCGCGGCTTCAAACCCGGCACCCCGCAGGCCAACTCGTCGCCGCAGTCAGATGATCCGGCCGAGCCCGCCGCCCCGCCCGCCGAGCTCAAAACCATCGCCGACGTCGACCACCGCTACCATCTGGTCGCCACCGTCAACGATCTGCACTCGCTGGTCAAAAAGCTCTCACTCGCCGACCGCCTCTGCTTTGACCTTGAAACCACCTCGCTCGACCCGCGCAGCTGTGACATCCTCGGGATTGCCTTTGCCACTGAAGCGCACGAAGCCTACTTCGTGCACACCGGCCCGGGAAGTCACCTCACCACCCGCATGGTCCTCGACAAACTCGGCGTCATCTTCCACTCGAAACTGGAAAAAATCGGACACAACCTGAAATTCGACCTCTCCGTGCTGCTCGCCCATGACTATCCGGTCAGCGGACCCTTTTTCGATACCATGCTCGTCCACAGCCTTGTATCGCCCGAGCAAAGGCACAGCATGGACTTCATCGCCGAGTCCCTGTTAGGATACAGCCCGGTCAAGCTCAAGGATCTTGCCGCAAAAGCCGTCGAGCCCGAGGCGGACCTCTTCGGGCTGACAGAGGAGGCCGCGCCAGCCAGCAACAAGAAGGGAAAGAAAAAGGGACTCAACATGGCGCTGATCCCGGTGGCCGATCTCGCCGACTACGCCGCCGAGGATGCTGACATCACCTACCAGCTCGCCGAGGTCCTGCGGCCTGAGCTCGAAAAGTGCGGCCAACTCCCGATCTATCAGAACATCGAGGCGCCGCTGCTGCCCGTGCTCACCGCCATGGAAAACGAGGGGATCGCCGTGGACATCGTCGCGCTCAAGGACATTGGCGACGGCCTCGCCAAACGGATCGCCACCCTCACCGAACAAATCACCGAGGCCGTCGGGCACGAATTCAACCTGAACTCACCGAAGCAGCTCGGCGAAATCCTGTTCGGCGAATTGCAGCTCGTCGAAAAACCCAAAAAGACCAAAACCGGGCAGTTCAAAACCGATGAACAAACGCTGTCGGCCCTCGCCGCCAAACACCCGGTCGTCGCGGACATCCTCGCCTACCGCGAGGCCAGCAAACTGAAATCCACCTACGTCGACGCCCTGCCGGCCCACGTTTCCGCCCGCACCGGCCGCGTCCACACCCATTTTCACCAGTTGCTCACCTCAACGGGTCGGCTCGCGTCCAGCAATCCCAACCTGCAAAACATCCCGGTGCGCTCCGCCGCGGGGCGTGAGATCCGCAAGGCCTTTGTGCCGAGGGATAAAAACCACATCCTGTTCGCCGCCGACTACTCCCAGGTGGAACTCCGCATCATGGCGGCACTCTCCGGTGATGAGGCGATGATCCAGGCCATCAAGGACGACCTCGACATCCACTCCGCCACCGCCGCCCGCGTCTACGGCGTCGGCATCGACGACGTCACCGGGGACATGCGAAGAAATGCCAAGATGGTCAACTTTGGCATCATTTACGGCATCTCCGCGTTCGGTCTGTCGCAGCGGCTCGGCATCGGCCGCAGTGAGGCGTCCGACATCATCAAAACCTATTTCAGCCAGTACCCGGGGGTGAAAAACTACATGGAGAGCACCATCGAATCCGCCAAGGACAACGGCTACGTGGAAACCCTGAGCGGCCGGAAATGCTGGATCCGGAATATCGACTCGCAGAATGCCACCATCCGCAACGGTGCCGAGCGCGCCGCCATCAACGCCCCCGTCCAGGGGTCCGCCGCCGACATGATCAAATTTGCCATGATCCATGTGCGCAAGCTGCTGGACAAGGAGGAGTCGAAATCAACCATGCTGCTCCAAGTCCACGATGAACTCCTGTTCGACCTGCACCTCAGCGAGCAAGCGTCACTGGTGCCCAAAATTGTCACCACCATGGAAAACGCGCTGCCTATCCCGCACGGCATCCGCTGCAAGGTGGAGACCGGCACCGGAGCCAACTGGCTCGAAGCCCATTGACCGGTAAAAGGGGTTTCCAACCTCTTCTGCGCTACGCCAACACCTTGCGCTGCACCTCGATCTCACCGAGCAGGTGGTCCTGGATGATGCTGAACTGGTTCATTTTCATCAGCTCAAGCACGGCCAGGAAGGTGACTATCACTTCGGTCTTCGACGTTGCCGCCTCGAAGAGCGAGGTGAACTCCAGGCTGGCACCCGGTTTCAACACGGAGAGCAGCAACTCGATCTTGTCCGCCACCGTATACCGGTCGTCGACGATATCACCCAGATCGGTCGACTCCTCAAAGCGTTTCAGCACGTTCTGGAACGCCCGGATGAGGTCGAAAATGTTGGCGTCGGGCAAGGGTTCGTCGATGTCATCGGCGGACGGCGCCGCCTTTTCCGGCATGTGGGCAAAGAAGTCTTCCTGCTCGGTTTCCTTGCGGGAGAGGAACCCGGCGGCATCCTTGAACTTTTTATACTCAATGAGCTGGCGGATCAGCTCCCAGCGCGGGTCATCCTCTTCCATATCCTCCTCCGGCGGCTGCACGGATTTCGGCAGCAGTGTGCGGCTTTTAATGTACATCAGGTTCGCCGCCATCACAATGAACTCGGAGGCGAGATCGATGTTCAGCATCTTGAACGTGTTAATGTAGTCCAGGTACTGCTTGGTAATCCGCTCAATGGAAATCGTATGGATATCCACCTCGTCCTTCTTGATCAGGTAGAGAAGTAAATCCAGAGGGCCCTCGAAAATATCGAGCCTGACTTTGTAATCATCGGTTTCCACGTGCGGAAATCGATACGTGATCCCACCGCCACAGGCGAGGAAAAATTTCACGCCGGCGCCGTGCCAGCCCGGCCTATCCGGCTACCTGCGCCCCCGATAGCCGCCGTAGTAGTCGCCACAATGTCCCCTATCATAGCCTCGGCGGTAGCTGCGGTGATGACTGCGGTGCCTGTGCCGATCATCCTTCCCGGCCGAATAGGCGACCGCGCCCAGGATGACGGCTCCGGCAGCCACCGCAACCGGATCCACACTCTGCACCGGACGCCCGTAGGCGTCGTAAGTGGTCGTGCAGTTCGAAAGAAGAAGGGCCGATGCCATACCGGCAACCGTGAGCTTGATCCATGATTTCTTGTGTTCCATGCCCCCTAGACGGAAGTAAAACACAGTTTATTCACCCCAGGCCGGTTTATTTGGCATATTTCAGCTTTTTCAGGTCAAAGCCGGCATCCCCCCAGACGGTGTCCTCACCATTCTCGAAAAGTTTTTTGCCATTGGGGAGAACCACATCACCCTCTGCATTGATAGCGTAGGTTTTCACCGCACCATCGAGGCGGAGGACAACGGCCTTCCCCCCGAACGGCTTGGGGTCGAACTTCACCCCCTTCCCTGTCATCGGCGCGCAGAGCAAGGGTCGGCCCGAGTTACCACTGGTCGACTGCCCACTGATGTAAGCGAACCCGCATTCCCCGGCTTCGAGCGTTTTGGCCTTGGTGGAAATATCGTTATCCGGCTTTTTCGCGGTGCTCGATCCTCCGCGGGCATAGAAAATCTCCTCTGATTTGGTATACCCTGCCGCAAAGAACTGCCCGAGGTAGTCGTTGGAATGCTTACCCGTGTAACCCGCCAGGTCCTTGTCCGCTTTGGCTGTGGCATCACTGGGGAACTCGCCGAAATCCATGTCAAACTCGATCATCAAATAAAAGAGTTGTTTGGCATTGTTGATCGCCACCATCATATCCTTACGCTTCTGCCGTTGGTCGATCAGCTCGAAGATCCCGGTCCACACGGGCTTCTTTTTTTGCTCCGCCTCCTGGGCCGCAGCACCCCCGGTCGACAACGAAAGCAGCACACCCGCAACAATGCATCGGCAAATAAACCTATTCATGGGTCACACCTACCACAGCAGCGCCCACCGCACAATGATCAATCATTCATTGGGCCTATCAGATTCCATTTCCCATTTCCCTATTTCACCTCCAGCGTGCCCTCGGTCACGCCGAGTTTTTCCATCACATCGAGATCCTGCCAGAGGTGTTGGCCGGATGTTTCCCCCGCGATCAGTTGTTGGTAGGCGCGTAGGGTTTGGGTGGCGGCGGCGGCGTCTTCATCGAGGAAATCCACCCGGAACCTCCTCAGGCCGGTGCCTCGCATTTGTTGGTAGAACCGGGCACCTGTCTGGGCGACGCCGTTGAACAGGGTGTTGCGACAACCCACGTCGGCCTTGAGCGTGTGCAACTGGCCGACACGATCCTTCATTTGCACGTGATGTTTTTCGCAGGGTTTGCCGCAATCCAGGATACTTGTCCCCTCGCTCATAAAGGTGCAGAACACGCAGTGCTCCATGTGAAACATCGGCATGTGCTGGTGCAGGGTCAGCTCGAACCAATCCGTCGGCGCGCCCAACAGAAGATCAAGGACCTGGTTGATATTCAGGTCATAGGAGACCGTCAGGTGATCGAGCCCCCCCTCCTCCCGGAGGATTTTTGCGGTCACCGGGTTGGCGCAGTTCAGCGAGAAGTCCCCTGTTTTATAAAGGTCGTTATTTCCTTTGAAGTGGGCGACGCCACCGAGGTTCCGGATCAGGACACCATCGGGCTCGGCGCGCTCGATGACTTTGAAAAACCCGGCCTCACCGGATTTCTGGATGCGGGGTGTGGCGAGGTGAATCCGCGCACCGTTTTGCTGACGCACCAGGGCGACGGCATCCTTGCCGCGTTTGATATCCTCAAAATCAACATAGATGTTAGACACCCCCGCCGCCAACGCCGCCTCGACCTGGACCATACTCCGGCAGAGCGCGGAGAGCTCGCGCCGGGATGATTCATCGGTTTTGCGCGCAGGCAGGAGGTCGGCCAGCGCCGCCTTCGCTTCAATGCGCGCAGCGGGCTCCCTGACCTGCGCGTCCAGGGATTCAACCAGCGCACGGCGCAGTCGGTTCACCGCGGATACCGGCATCATCACCGCGCCGACAAGTTCATTGGTGACCGATCCCAGCTTCCAGGCGGTGTCGCCGAGCCGGCCGAGTTGTTTTTCGAGGAACCCGGCGGTCAATGGCCGGGTCTGCGCCGACTCCAGCATTTCGGATGACGACACCGTGATCTTGCCACACACGAGCGTCATCGGCTTCCCGACCTCACCGCTGACGGTGATATCCAGGGTGTCGCGCAGCGGCTCGAGCTTGGCATTTTTCCAACTTGCCTTGAGGGCGTTATTGAGTTTCGGGTCGTCTGTTTTCCAGATTTTCTGGCCGACCTCGATCCGTTTCCAATCGAGCCCGCTCTGTTCGCGATGAAACAGGAGCCGTTCCCCGCTCACCTCCCAGACGCGCGCGCCCTGTTCGTGGTCGCGGTTTTCACCGGCGTCAAAAACAACACCGTCGCCGGCTTTGACGGGAATTTCCGTCGCGAGCTTCACCTCGACCCAACCGCGCTCACTGCCAGTGACCTCGCCCAGATACACGCCGCGCTTCTTGCCAAACTTGCCATGGGTGAGGCGCGGGTGATTCGTCCCCTCAAGCCAACCCGTCGACAAGCCACGGGAAAATGTCATCTCCATCGTGTAGCGATCGGCGGCCGTCACCGGGCTTTCCTCCCGGGCCACGGCGGCATCGATCGCCTTCCGGTAAACCCGGGTGATCGCCGCCACATACTCGGGTGATTTCAACCGACCCTCAATCTTGTAGGAAACCACACCCTGCCTGACAAGGTCCGGGATCAAGTCCACCGCCGCCAGATCCTGCGGGCTGAGGAGATATCGCACCTCCTCCATGTCGCGCTCCTCACCATCGACCACCAGGGTGTAGGGCATCCGGCACGCCTGGGCGCACTCGCCACGGTTCGCCGACCGCTGACCGAGGCTCTCACTGGTGAGGCACTGGCCAGAGTAGGCGACGCAGAGCGCCCCGTGGACAAAGACTTCAAGCGGCACACATTCGGTCGGGTTGAATTTGCCAATTTGCCGGAGCGAAAGCTCGCGGGCCAACACCGCGCGATCGAGCTGGAAGAGCTGGTCGGCAAACTGGAGACCTTCGGGCGATGTGATCGTCATCTGGGTGGACGCGTGGATCTCGAGCGACGGAGCCACGGTCCGGGCCAGCCGCGCCAGCCCGAGGTCCTGCACGATGATGGCGTCGACCCGGCAGCGGTCCAGCAAGCGCAACTGCGCCTCGGCCGCCTCAAGCTCACCGGTGAAGATCAGTGTGTTCATCGTTACGAAGCCGCGCACGCCGTGGGCGTGGAGGAAATCCATCAAGTCCGACAGGTCGTCGTCGGTAAAGTTGTCCGCACGCAGGCGGGCATTGAATTTCGGCAGGCCGAAGAAAATGGCATCGGCCCCGTTGGCCACCGCCGCACGGGCACAATCCCAGTTTCCGGCAGGAGCAAGCAACTCCGGCTGGCGTCGTCCCTGAAGGGGGTAATTGGGATCACTCGCTGACATCCGCGGCAGCATCGCCTGAAATTGGGAAATGTCCACTCATGAAACACGGCTCAAATAAGGCAGCCCCCGGTTTCACCGAATCCCGCGCCGCATTCCTTTTGCGAATTCCGCTTGCGCTATCATCAGAAATACATTGCCATGCCCCTGATCAGCCAATGGAAGGGAACCCCGTCATGAAGGATGGCCTCGGTGAGGCCGCCGTGGAACGCATCATCGAGGCGTTACTCATGGCGGGCGCAGACTTCTCCCCGAAGTCGTTCCGGAATGACGCGCTTTCCGCCCTGCACCAGCTCGAACTCAAGGACCGGGTCCGCCACCTGATCACCGTGATGGGCCGGCACCTGCCGCCGTCCTTCCCCAAAACCGCCGCAATCCTGGGCGGCATCCGCAAGCATTGGCCCGACAAGGAAGCCGACAACAAGCATCAGGTCTTCGCCGCCTGGCCGATCATCGACTACGTCGCCGAATACGGACTGAGCCACCCCGACATCGCGCTGCCGCTGCTGCGCTACCTCACCCCGATGTTTTCCGCCGAGTTTGCCATCCGCTCCTTTCTCATGCAGCACCCCGAGGAAACGTACAACCAAATGCTGCTCTGGTGCCTCGACTCGGATGCGCACGTCCGCCGCCTCGCCAGCGAAGGCACCCGGCCGCGGCTGCCGTGGGGGCGGCAACTCAGCCAGTACATCGATGACCCCGGCCCCGTCATCTCCCTGCTCGAAAACCTCAAGGACGACCCGTCCGACTACGTCCGCCGCTCCGTCGCCAACAACCTCAACGACATCGCCAAGGACCACCCGGAACTGGTGATCGAAACCTGTCGACGCTGGAAGGCCGACGAGGTTTCCGCCCGCCATTGGATCATCCGCCACGCCACCCGCACCCTGGTCAAGGACGGTCACCCGCAGGTTTTCCCCCTGCTCGGCTTCACCCCAAAGCCCGAACTGGAAGTGGCCGCGCCCGAACTCTCCACGCCGCATCTGCTGCTGGGTGACGATCTGGATATCACCCTGCGGGTCGCCTCGACGTCGGCAGGAAAACAGTATGTCGTCATCGACTACGCCGTCCACTACATGAAATCCAACGGCCAATCCGCCCCCAAGGTCTTCAAATGGAGAAACCTCCACCTGAAGCCGGGCCAGTGCGTAATTCTGAAAAAATCCCAGCCCTTCAGGAAAATAACCACCCGCCGCCACTACGCCGGCGAGCATAAGATTGAAATCCTAGTCAACGGAAAACCCGCCTCACAGACGGCCTTTGAACTACACATTGTGTGACCGGCCAAGGCCGCGAACCACTTCCCCCTTGCCACTTGCACCCATCCGCGTTACGGAACTGCCATGAACTGCCACGGCCCGCGGATGAACATGGACCCCGCCCTGCATACCGAGCGCAAGCCGGACTGGATCAAGGTGCGCCTGCCCAATGACCCGAAATTCTGGTCGACCAAATCCATGGTCACCGACCTGAACCTGGTGACCGTCTGTGAGGAGGCCCAGTGCCCGAACCGCTGGGAGTGCTGGAGCCACGGCACTGCCACCTTCATGATCGCCGGCGAAAAGTGCACCCGCGCCTGCGGATTCTGCGCCGTCAAGACAGCCCGCCCCGACGCCCTCGAGGCCGATGAACCGGCGCGCGTCGCCGAGGCATGCAAACGCCTCGGCCTCAAACACGTCGTCATCACCGCCGTCGCCCGCGACGACCTGCGCGACGGCGGCGCCGAACACTTCAAGTTTGTCATCGAGGCCGTGCGGAAGGTCAACCCCGGCATCATCATCGAGGTGCTCACCCCCGACTTCAACGACAAGGACTTCGCCCTGGAACTCTGCATGAGCGGCATGCCCCACATTTTCAACCACAACATCGAAACAGTCGAACGACTCACCGCCATTGTGAGAAGTCGCGCCAAGTACCAGCGCTCACTCACGGTGCTCAAAAAAGCCAAGGCCATCGCCGGTGGCAAGGTCGTCACCAAGAGCGGTCTCATGCTCGGGCTGGGTGAGAAAGAAGACGAACTCCTGCAGGCCATGGACGACCTGTTAGAGCATGACGTCACCGTGCTCACCCTCGGCCAATACCTGCGCCCGACGCCACGCCACCTCCCGGTGGTCGACTACATCAAGCCGGAGAAATTCGAGGAGTACAAGCAGGTTGCCCTTGCCAAAGGGTTCCGTCACGTCGCCAGCGGCCCGCTTGTCCGCAGTTCCTACCATGCCGCCGACTTCCGCCCCGAGCTCGACCTGATCGACGATATCGAGCGTGAGGCGGCGAAGTAGGGGAAACGTCGGCTCCCCTGTGTTACCGTCCACGACGCCCGCCCCGGCCATGGTCACCACCACCGCTCGCCCAGCGCTGGATACGTTCCTTGGATTCCTGGCTGAGTGACTCGGTGGTTTCGAGATACCGGGTCGCCGCCTCCTTGTCCTGACGCATCCAGCCGACGGCGGTCATGCCAATCGCCCGACTGCGGGATCGTTCGTCCCCAATGGTCTCGGCGAGCTTCAGGTTGGCCTGAATGTCGCCACCCTGGTTGGATATGACGTAGGACGATGCCGCACGGTCACGCACGTCACCCTCCGGCTGCGCATTCACAAACTTCAATGCGGCCTCGGCATCCTGGCCGACCCATGAGGAAACGACACGCCCGATACATTCCTCCTGCGCCTCTTCAGTACCATTTGACATCACCCACGCGGCGGCGGCGGCGGGGTCTTCACGGCCCCACTGGCGGGCGATGCTTTCCATGGCGTCGGTACGCTCCTCCCCCTCGGGAACCACGGAGATCTGGGCCGCAGCAGCCTTGGGATCCTGATCGGCCAGACCACGCAGGGCGCGGGCGGTGGCATCGGCTTGTTCGTCAGCAGGAAGGCCCGCAATCCATGCCCTGGCAGCATCCCAGTCCTTGTTCCCCCACTCACGGGCAATCGTGTTCTGCGCATCCTTCCGCGCTTCCTCGTCGGTGATGGACGACAGCATTCCCGCGGCCTTGCCCGGATCCTCTTTCGCCGCCTGTTCGAAAATACCTCGCACCGCATCACGCTGATCGCGCCCTTCAAGGGTCTGCGCCCACGCCATCGCACCGGGCGAATCCTGGCGCGCCCACTCGGTGGCGATAACGCCTGCCGTGGAAGCTCCGCGGCCGCCACGGCCGCCCATCATTCCCGCCATGCGGAATTCATTCGGGTTGTCGGTGAAGTACCTTGCCGCATCCTGGGGGTACTTCGCCGCCCAGCTCTGCATCACCGTGCTTTTGACGAACATGCCCGCCATTCCCATGGTCTTGGTGTAGGCCATGGCCGCTGTGGGGTCCTCCTCGCCCCAGCGGGCAAAAAGGAGATAGCCGACCATGATCCGCTCGCTCCACGGGAGGTCTTCGAGCTTCTTCGCCTCCTCCTCGAACTGCGAGGGGTTGAGTCCGGCGTAATAGTCCATCAACGCCTGAAGCCGGTTGTTTTGCCCGGGAAGCGCCATCGCCTCAGCCGAACTTTTCACCCGGGTTCCCCGGCTCGCCGGGCCTCCGGATAAGGACGAGTGTGCCTGCGAGCTGGCACGAGTGGCCGGGCGCGCATCCGAGGCGACCGAATGGCCGGATTCAGACGCCGGAGCCGCCATTTTTCCGGCCATAAATCCAGCGGCACCTCCGATAACGAGGGCCGCAACGGGCCCGAGAATAGTAGCATTCATGATCTTGTATGGGATTGGAATTCGTGAAGACGCATTCTTTCAACAACGCTAACGGTGTAGAGTTGCACGATTGTTTACTTTTCACCAGCCATTCACATCCAGGTTTCCCCCTTTCTATTTGCCACGGCTTGCATTATCCATCGGTCGCGATGATCAAACATTCTGTCTCCCGCTGGTGCTTCGGCTCAACTCCCCTTGACGCCCTTTGCGAAATACTTCCCCGCATGGGGGTCTCAGGCATCGACCTCCTGCTGCTCGATGAAATTCCCGTGGTCCAACAGCACGGCATCGAATGCACCATCACCGCCGCCCATCCCGACGCCGACGGCATCGGCGAAATCGAAAAAGGGTTCAACAATCTCGACTATCATCCGGCGCTGCACGAAATCTACAGGCACCTCATCCCGTCGGCCGCCGAATTGGGCGTCAAACAGGTCATCTGCTTCTCCGGCAACCGTTCCGGTCTTTCCGACCCGCAAGGGCTGGAAAACTGCGCCATCGGGCTGGCACCCCTGATCCCGCTGGCGGAAAAACACGGCGTCACCCTGGTGATGGAGTTGCTGAATTCGAAAATCGACCACCCGGATTACCAGTGCGACCACACCGCGTGGGGTGCGGCACTCTGCGAGCGTGTCGGCTCACCCCATTTCCAGCTGCTCTATGACATCTACCACATGCAGATCATGGAGGGCGACATCATCCGCACCATCCGGGATTATCATCAGCACATCTGCCACTACCACACCGCAGGCGTGCCGGGCAGACATGAGTTTGACGAGCGCCAGGAACTCAACTACGCCGCCATCGCGCGCGCCATCGAACACACGGGATTCGATGGCTATATCGGCCAGGAATATGTGCCCAGCACCGATGACCCCTTCAAGTTCCTCCCCCGTGCCGTCAGCTTGTGCAGCCCGTCCTAACCAAGCCGTCCTAACCAGCCCGTCACGCCAGCACCCCGGCCACCCCGGCCGCGAGCACCACGATGGCCCAGACCGGCAGCCACTTCAAATGGATCGCCAGCGCCAACAGCACAACCCCCAGCCCGTCGGCCAGCCCATCGGCCAGTCCGTGCGCCAGCCCGTCAGCGCCGCCATTGGTCACCATCCCTAACAAGGCGGCCGCCAGCACTCCGACCACGGTGGCATTCGCCCCCCGCACCCCGGCGCGGGCCCAGCCGAAATGCTTGAGCCGGTTCCACACCGGCAAGCCAGCTGCCAGCAGCACCATACCGGGCAGAAAAACCGCCGTCAGCCCGATAGCACCACCTACCCAGGCATTACCAAAGAGGCACATCGAGGCACCGAGAAAACCGCCAAAGGTGAACAAGGGCCCCGGCACCGCCTGAGCCGCGCCATAGCCGGCAAGGAACGTCTCTTTGCCGATCATGCCCGTGTCCACCGTACTGGTTTCCAGCAGGGGCAGAACCACGTGACCGCCGCCGAACACAAGCGCCCCCGCCCTGAGCAGGCCACCCGTCGCTTGCGCGTCCCTGTTGCCATGAAATATCAACGGCACCGCCAGCAGCCCCACCATGATCACGACGGCCGTGAGCACCCCCCGCAAAGGCATCGCCTTATGCCGTGATGCAGCCGCCGGCTCCGAGCCCTCCCGGAAGATCAGCATCCCGGCCAATCCTCCTAACAGGATAATCACAGGCTGCACCCATGCCTGCGGCACCATGGATAAAACAGCCAACGCCACCACGGCGAGAAGCATTTCCGGCCAGCGTGGGCACAAGCTTTTCCGCATCCCTAGCAAGGCAACCGCCACCACCGCCACGGCGGCCAGCTTCAACCCGTGCAACCAGCCGGTCCCGAGCCACTCTTGCACACTGCCCATTCCCACGGCAAAAACAATCATCAGCAGCGCCGAAGGCAGGGTGAACCCGAGCCACGCCCCCAGAGCACCCAGCCAGCCCGCGCGCTCATAACCGATTGCCGCTCCCAGCTGGCTACTGCCCGGGCCCGGCAAAAACTGGGTCAGGGCGACCAGCTCGGCATACCGCTCTTCACTCAGCCATTGGTCACGGGTGACATAGGCTTCCCGAAAATACCCGAGGTGCGCGACCGGCCCCCCAAACGAGGTCAACCCGAGCTTCAACGAAACCCAGAAACATTCCATCAATCCGCGATGCATACACGCCATCCTACGGTTGCAGTTCTCAATTCCAAATACCAAATTCTTGCCATCTACGTCATCCCGGCCTACCACCTGCGCATGCTTAGCACCGCCATCAACCGACTCCGCATCATCAGCCTCATCGAGGCCCTCTCCTACCTTGTCCTTCTCGGCATCGCGATGCCGCTGAAATACGTCTGGGGCGAACCGCAAGCTGTCCGGGTCGTCGGCATGGCCCACGGCGTCCTGTTCTGCCTGTTCTGCTGCGCCCTGCTCAATGCCATGCTGGTGCAAAAATGGGGCCTGAAACCTCCGTTCTGGATCTTTATGGCATCCCTCTTTCCGTTCGCTCCCCTCTGGGTGGAGATGTGGTTGAAGCAACAAACCGCGCCACAAGAAATCAGCCGCCGAACCGCAGCCTAATCCCCGGCAAGCGACGTCTCGACCAAGCGGAATTGCCGGTGGTAATAGCCGCCGTTGTGCTCTTTGCAACAGGTGTAGCAACCGGCGGGTCGCTTCATCTTGCGGGCACGGTCAAAGCCCTGCCCGCAGGCAGGGCAGGCATAGCGCCACTTCTTGCGCATCGTCCTCCCGGGCAGCGGCAAGGAATGGGTCGCCCGCTCGCCCGGAATCCCCAGGTCCGCGCACGCCTGCCTCCACTCCGCGCCGTGGGCCGCAATTCGCCTGCGCCCGGCCCGCGCATACGCCACCAAATGCGCCAACTCATGCAGCATCGTCCCGCCCACCTCCCCAGGGGCAATCTCCTTCAACTTCGGGTTCAGCTCAATGCGCCCCTCCGGCCAGAATGCCCGCCCTGCGGTCGTACGCATCCTGGCATTCCAAACAACCACCACTTTTTGCGCCAGCGCATCCAGGCCAAGCCCCCTCAGAGCATGCACGCATTCCTCGGTGCGGACGTCATCCCGACCCCGCACGGCACCAACCGCACCAACCGCAAGGACCGGCGCCCTGTTCCGGCGGAAAAGAAACTCCAGTTGCATCACAGGGGCGGTTTTACCCGACAAATATCCCCATCACAAGCCGTGATCAATCAGGCGACCAGAAAAATCGGCAGCGGCACCAGCAGCGCCACGTCCGCCAGCACACGGAGGGCATTCATCGATAAGCGGTCCCGGTAATGGTTGATCACCTGCAACGAAGCCGCCGCCACCATCACCGCGTAATAAAACGGCTTGGCATACTCATCAGCCTCCATCGCGGCAAAAACAAGCGACCCGCCCGCCAAGATAATGAGCCCCAGCGACAGCGCCGCCTCGTGACCATAACGCGCCTCCTCATCGTCGGCCTCATCCGCTTTTTCCCACAAATCAATCGCCGTGATGTTCATCATGTAGAGCAAACCCAAAACCCACACCGTTGTGCACTGGTAAAAAATCACAATCAGGGTGCTCACCACCATCCTGCCGAAGTTCCAAATCGCATCGCGCAGGCCGGTGTGGTTGAAGGCGTAGATCACATCATTCAAGTCCGTCACCAACAACGTGGCACTCGCCGCATTCACCGGAATTCCAATCCCCATGGCAAATATCATCCCCGCCATAAAATTCTTGGAGTAGGGCACCTCACGCCCTTGGAAATAGGCGAGGATGAAGTACACGCCACACAGCAACAGCGCCACCAATCCCGCCGAAAACATCGACCGGGAAAGGACATACAACGCCTCGTAAATACTCACAGCTCCCGCCGTCAGGGCGCCGGCCAACAACAACCAGCGCCAGCGCCAGTGGAAAATATGACGCGGCGAGGAGCCACGCACCTCAGGATGCAACCAGCCATCAAGCAGGCGATCCAGCACATAGATACACCAGATCGCCATGGGTAACACCCACCATGCCGCCGTCTGGATATACTCGACCCGCAGTGCCCGGGCCAGCATCCACATCCAGGCAAGCGCCACCAACGGAGCATCAATGCTCAGCAAGTTAGGCAGGAGCCAGACAGGCGGGCGGGATTTTTTCAGAGGGTCCATGGTCACCTTCAGCTATTGCCTGGGAGCCTACCCCGCAAAAAAATTCCTCCCGCACTCAAACAAAAGACGATGATTAGTGATTATGGCCCTCGTGACCGGCATTCTCCTTGGGCTGCGCATGCGCGTCGTCACCCGCAGCCGCTTTGCCGTGGTCCTTCTCCTCTGCCTTGGGATAGAGATTCTTGGTCCCGTCTTTCTTCCCCTCGGCGCTGTCTTCCCAGTCGTGGCGTTCACACGAAATAAAGGCAAATACGCCGATAACTGCAAGTGAGCTAAAAATGAACTTTTTCATGTCAGGGGTTTCCATACCCCATTCCGACGGGAAAGCAAGGCGTCATTACCCGCTAATTTTATTCGTATGCAGTCTTGCATCACACCCATGTCTGCCACAGGTTACCCGTGTCAACTAACCCACCAACCACCACGACCATGCCCGCACTCATTTTTGCAAATATCCCCTACGGCCCGATCCTGCTCTTCGGCGCACTCATCTTCGGACTCGTTTTCTTTTTCGTCCTTCTCAAGTTCTTCAAAACCTGGCTTCGCGCCAAACTCTCCCAAGCCACCGTCTCGATGGGTAGCCTGGTCGGCATGTGGCTCAGGAAGGTCCCGTTCTCGATGATCGTCGACAGCCGGATCACCTCGGTCAAAGCCGGCCTGGAGTTCACCACGGAAATGCTCGAAGCCCACTACCTCTCCGGCGGTGACGTCAGGGACGTCGTGCTCGCCATGATCGCCGCCGACAAGGCCGGCATCAGCCTGTCGTTCAACCGCGCCTGCGCCATCGACCTCGCCACCAAGGACACGGGCAAAACCGTGCTCGAGGCCGTTCGCACCTCGATCAACCCGAAAGTCATCGACGTCCCGGCCGCCTCCAGCGGCTCGACCAAAATCACCGCCGTCGCCAAGGACGGCATCGCCGTCAACGCCCGCGCCCGGGTCACCGTGCGCACCAACCTTGATCGCTTCGTAGGCGGCGCTACCGAGGAAACCATCATCGCCCGGGTCGGCGAAGGCATCGTCACCTCGGTCGGCTCCGCCCTCTCCTACAAACATGTCCTGGAAAACCCTGACAACATTTCCAAACTCGTGCTCGGAAAAGGTGTCGACGCCTCCACCGCCTTTGAAATCCTCTCGATTGACATCGCCGACGTGGATGTGGCCGACAACATCGGCGCCCGTCTCCAGGCCGAGCAGGCCGAGGCCGACAAGCAAGTTGCCCAGGCCAAGGCCGAGATGCGCCGCGCTGCCGCCGTTGCCGTCGAGCAGGAGATGTCCGCCCGCACCCAGGAGATGCGCGCCAAGGTCGTCGAAGCCGAGGCCGAGATCCCCAAGGCCATGGCCGAAGCATTCCGCAACGGCAACCTCGGCATCATGGACTTCGCCAAGTATCAGAATGTCACCGCCGACACCAAGATGCGCGACTCCATCGCCGGAGATGACCACGAAAGCTCCGAGTAACCGAAGCCACTGAGTCAATCCGTGCCGCCCCCCCGGGCGGCACCTCACCCTGCGCCCCGGCCTACCACCCTCCAACCTAAACAACCCATGCAGGACATCGACGAACGCATTATTATCCTGATCCTCTTCGTAGTGATCAGTGCGTTCAAGTGGATCACCGAGAAAATCAAAACCCGGGGGGAGCAACCGCACGAGATCTCGGAGTCGCTGGAGGACGTCTATGAGGATTTCCGCGAGGAAATCCGCCAGCGCCAGACCGCGGTGCAGCAGCAACCAAGCCGGGCACAGGCACCACCCCCCCTGCCCCAGGCACCACCACCCCGGCAAACGGCCCAGCGACCCTTGCCGGACCACCGGAAAAAGGTGTCGATCAGCACCGAGCAAAAGGCAGCCGCCGCTCGCTTCGAACAGCTGACAGCGCGCAAAAACACCCACCGCGGGCCCAACAAGGCGATCCGGGCACTGCTCGCCAGCCCCCATTCCGCGCGCCAGGCCATCATCCTGCACGAGATCATCGGCAAGCCGAAGTCCATGCGGGACGGCGTGAATGGTTGATGGAGAATGGGGATTGACGATGGAGGCTGTCGCAGCCGCCGCGCCACTTCCTCATTTCTCCACTTCTTCATTTAAATGAGTCCGCGCTCACAGTCGATACTCGACACCCCCTGGTTTCCCGCTCAAAATCCCCCCCATGATACGCCTCATGGATCGCTACATCGGCAAGCAAATTATTGCGGCCACGATCTTTGGCGTCATCGTCCTCAGTGTCCTGCTCGTCATGGGCAACCTTTTCAAAGAACTCCGCCCGCTGCTGGTGGAGCAACATGCCTCCCCGGCACTGGTCGCACGCTTCATTCTCAGCGTCATTCCCTTCTCGCTGATCTACACCATCCCCTGGGGATTCCTCGTGGCCATTTTGTTGGTTTTTGGCCGGCTCTCGGCGGAAAACGAGCTGGTCAGCATGCGCATGGCAGGCATCAGCCTCGTCCGTGTGGCCATGCCCGTCTTCGCCATCGGGGCGCTGCTTTGCGCCCTTTGCCTCTGGCTCAACGTCAGTATGGCCCCCCAGGCCAAGAACATCATCAAGGACGTGCTCTACGAAGCCGTCAAAAAAAACCCCAATGCCATGCTTGACCCCGGGGTCGTTCAAACCAGCTTCCAGGATCAAAAAGTATTTGTCGAATCGCGCAAGGGCAACATGCTATACGGGCTACACCTCTATCAACTCGAAAAGGAACACGAGACCGGCTTCCCCACCGCCAGCGTCTACGCCCGCGAGGCGAAGCTGAAAATCATCCAGGAAAGCAAGCAACTCCGGCTTCACCTGACCGATGCCTACATGGAAACCAGGAACCCCGACGGCACCCGCGAGCTTGCCTTTATCGGGGAACAGGAACCCCTGCTGTTTGACTTCGCGAGAGAACGGAAAAAAAAGCTCAAGGCCAGCACGATGACCAATACGGAAATCCGCCAAACCCTCGGCGGCGACGACAGCCTCGATGCCGAGAAACGCCACAAACTCAGCAACGAAATCCACCGCCGATACGCATTCTCCATGGCCTGCCTCGCCCTTGCCATGATCGCCGTGCCGCTCGGCATCAACGCCCGCCGCAAGGAAACCTCCACCGGACTCGCTCTCAGCATCCTCGTCGGGCTCAGCTACTTCCTCTTTTTCATGATCGCCGGGCAGTTCCAAAAAAACAGTGGCCACACCGCCATCATCCTCTACTGGCTGCCTAACATCCTGTGCCTCGCACTCGGCACCCACCTCTTTTTCAAGGCCCGCAGAAAATAAGTAACGATGTTACGCAAAATCAAAGCCATCCTCCGTGACACTTTAAGAACCGCCCTGCGTATCCTCTCGGGAAACGGTCTCGACCGCTTCCCCGCGCTCGGCCCGCTGCAACGCTACAACCGTGAGAAATTCGGCTACGACATCAAAGCCTCGTTGAATGTCGCCCTGCTCGCATTGCCCCAGGGCATGGCCTATGCCGCCATCGCCGACCTGCCCATCCACTACGGCATCGTCTGTTCCGCCATCGCCGCCATCGTCGCCCCTCTTTTTTCAAGCTCGCGTCACACCATCCTCGGCCCGACCAATGCGACTGCGTTTATGGTCTTCAGCTTCTTTGCCGCAGCGGGCACGCTCGACAAGTCACCGCAGGAATACATGCCGCTGCTGGTGCTCATGGTCGGCGTGCTCTCGGTCTTTGGTGCGTTGTTCAAAATCGCCGACCTCCTCCAGTACGTCAGCCGCAGTGTCCTGGTCGGCTACATCACCGGTGCCGCCATCCTGATCCTCACCAACCAGCTCAAGCACGTGTTTGGCATCGCCGGCCCGATGAGTGAGGGCGAGTCCGCCAGCACCTTTTTTGCCATCGTCAACAAGATGACCGGACTCTACCAAAGCTATCAATGGCAACCTGCCGCGCTGGGCATAGGGACGCTATTGACCTACTTTACCCTCCAGAAAAAAATCCCGGCCCTGCCCAACTTCGCGCTCAGCCTGGCCGTCTCGACCATCGCCTGCTGGGCGCTCCGCACATGGGTTCCCGCATTTGCCTCCGTGGAAACATTCACCGCCTTCCATCTCACCCATCTCACTCCTGCCGTGCCGCATATCAATTGGGAGGACATCTCCACCCTGATCGGAGTCGCCTTCGCCATCGCCTTCCTCGCCTCCCTGGAAAACACCGTGATGGCCAAATCGCTGGCAAGCCGCTCCGGCGGCCGCTCGGATGTCAACCAGGACATGCTCTCCGTGGGTATGGCCAACATCGCCACCTCCCTGGTCGCGGCCATGCCCGCATCCGGGTCGCTCACCCGCTCAGCGCTGAACTACGAATCGCATTCCAAAACCCGCTTCTCCTCGATGTTCTGCGGTTTCCTCTGCCTGCTCGGCTTCTACCTTCTGGTGAAGTTGCCCATCGTGGAAAACATCCCGAAAACCTCCCTCGCCGCCCTGGTGGTGGGTATCGCCATCTCGTTGATCAATATCAAAAACATCCGGATCTGCCTGCGCTCGACCCCGGGCGATGCCCTGGTCATCATCACCACCTTCTGCGCCACCCTGCTGACCCGGCTCGACTACGCCATCTTCATCGGCGTCGCCCTCTCCATCACCCTGTTCCTGCGCAAGGCTTCCAAACCGCATCTGGTTGAATATGAAATGAGCAACGAGGGTGATCTCCGTGAGCTGGGCGAAAAACGCAAGCGATCCATCCCCGCCATCTCGATCGTCCACGTCGAGGGCGACCTCTTTTTCGGCGCCGCCGACCTGTTCCGCACCCAGGTCCAACGCACCATCGCCGATGAAAACCTCAAGGTCATTATTCTCCGACTCAAAAACGCGCGCCATCTCGACGCCACCAGCGTGCTCGCCCTCGAGGACCTGATCAAACACACCCGCAAAAAAGGCGTGCACGTGCTCGTCTCAGGCGCCACCCGGGACGTCTACGAAGTGCTCAAAAAGTCCGGCGTCCTCAAAACCCTGCAAGAAGGATGTGATCGCACCCAAGGCGAAACCAACCTGTTCATGTACTTCAGCGAAAACCCGAACATCTCCACCCGCGACGCCCTGATCCGAGCCCAGGAACTCCTCGGAACCAAGGAAGCCGACATCAAAATCTTCTACGACAAAGGCAAGGAGCAATAGGCCCCGCTTGGGTTGTTAGTTCGTTTTTTAACCGCGAAAGAAGACGAAATGCGCGAAAGGAAGACTAGGGTTGTGGGCTTGGGTTGCCGAGGGACAGGAGTGTCCCTCCTCCCTAGGCCCGCGAAGCGGGTTGAAATAGGGAGAGTGGACACTCATGTCCACAGCGGAGGATAGGTGAAGTAGCCAGTCTTTCTTACTTGGTTTTTGGAGTTTGGTATTTGAAGTTTAAAACTCAGAGTTTCACCCCTTTGGGTCGTTGGGTGCTTGGGTGTTTCGTCATTGAACCGAACTCGGCTTGCTGAAACCATTTCCGAAGCAACCTAGCGCAGGGCATCAAAATTCCCCAGGACGTTTCGCTGACATGTACGGACCCCGATCTTGCATTCGCCTGGTGCGATCCCGCCATCTCCCATATCGACTTTGACAGCGCTCCCTGGCGGCGCCACATCCTCCGCCGGGCTGCGGCAGACCGGTCATCAAGACTCCAAGACTCCAAGACTTCAAGACTTCAAGACTTCAAGACTTCAAGACTCCAAGACTCCAAGACTCCAAGACTTCACCCTACTTCCCAATACAAAAGCTGCTGAAAATCTCACCTAACAATTCCTCGGTATCGATCCTGCCGGCGATCTCGCCGATCGACTCCATGGCCTCGCGCAGCTCGACGGAAATAAACTCGGCGCTTTGCCCTGCTTCGAGTGTGTGCGCCGCGGCCTGAAGGGCTGCCCGGGCGCGTTTCAGGCACGCCTGGTGGCGGGTGTTGATTGCCACCGCATGCCCACCCCACTCACCGGCCCCCATGGACAGCTCGCGGGCGATGGTGTCGACCAGCGCGTCGAGCCCGACCGCTTGGGTGCAGGAAATTTTGACTCCCGCGACGTCTTGCCAGTCGGGGTGCAATGCGAGATCGGATTTATTGATCACCAGAATGTGGTGCCTTGCGCCGATCTCCTCGGCGCTGAGGTGAACCACGCGTGGCTGGGTGCCGTCGACGACTTCCAAAATCAGATCCGCCGTCTCCAGCTGGTCCCGGGTCCGCTTCACGCCCTGCTGCTCGATCGTATCCTCCGACTGCCGCATCCCGGCGGTATCGATCAGACGCACCGGAATACCCTGAAGGTTTAATACTTCCTCGACCGTATCGCGGGTCGTGCCCTCAATGTCGCTGACAATGGCACGCTCATATCCCAACAGCCGATTCAACAGGCTCGATTTGCCGGCATTGGGCGAGCCAAAGATGACCGTCCTCACCCCTTCGCGCAGGATGCGCCCCTGCTCGGCAGTCTGGAGGAGTTTTTCGATGTTAGCAACGGCGGTCCGGATACGCGTCACCAGTGCCGAGCCTGTGTCGGTATCGATATCCTCATCGGGAAAATCAATGTAGGCTTCCACATGGGCTGCGATGCCGAGGATTTGCTCGCGGATCGCCTCCGAGCTCTCACCCAGTGTCCCCCTGAGTTGCTCGTGCGCGGCACGCATCGCAAGCTCGGTTTGTGCCGAGATCAAGTCCATCACCGCCTCCGCCTGGGTCAGGTCCATCTTGCCATTGAGAAAGGCCCGTTGACTGAACTCCCCGGCTCCGGCAGGCAGCACGCCGACATCGAGCAACCTCTGCAAAACACGCCGCATCACCAGCACACCGCCGTGGCAGGCAATCTCGACGGTATCCTCGCCGGTGTAGCTGCGCGGGCCACAAAAACAGGTGACCAGCACCTCATCGATCGGTTCACCCTCGGCATCGACCACCTTGGTCAGCGTCGCGTGGCGTTCCTTGAAATCCTCTGCCCGCCTGTCACCCTGCAAGCAGTCGCTTACCCGGCACAAAGCGTCGGGTCCGCTGACGCGGATCATACCGACGGCACCCATCCCCGGCGGGGTGGCAATGGCAGCAATGGTGGTTTCCATGGCTATTCTCCTCCCACTGCAGAATCAGCAGGTGACACTTGCACCACCGTATTCCCGATTTCGCCGCCGACACCGAGAAACTCCCAACACACGACCTTGACAATCTTCAGTTGCGACGGACTTTCGTCACTCCAGCCGAGCTCCACGGTCGCGGTGCGCATCGTCAACTCACGGTTCTGCCCCCTCCAATTGAGCACGGACAAAATTTTCCCCGCCTCGGAATCCACGCGTATTGGCACGTTGACAAAATCCCTCGGGTAAGCGAAATCCTCAAGTCGGTAGGTCCGGTAGCGCGGGTCATCACGGAGTTCGTGACTCAGCGCCTCCCGCGCAACCACCCGGAAAACCTGGTTTTTCCCTGGGCGCGGGTAATCGACAAAGGCGCGGAAGGTGCGGAACTTCCCCTGGATAAACACCGAGGCGTCGAGCTTCAATCCTTGCTCGGTTTTCTTGAAAAAGGCGTTGATACCGATCGGTTTCGACAGGTTGTTCTCGTCGATCCGGTGCGCCATCTCCAGCAGACTCGTCAACCTCTGGCCTGTCACTGCCTCCAACGAACCAATCGGCGCAAAATACTCCCTCATGTCAATCTGCGCCGGCTGCCGATACTGCATCAGGAAAATCCCGCGTCGGCGGTCGGCCTCCCCACTCATGACGTGCCCGAATGACTCTTGCGGCGTGTCGGCATCATCGCTGCCCGCCGGATAAAACACTTTGAGCTCATCCAACACCCCTTCATTGGGAATGGCGTACTTCATCCGTTCCTCGGGGGTCTTGGCGGTCATGAAGGCACTCAAAACATCCGAGGCATCCTGCTTCCAACCTGTTAGTGACCAGGTATCCGCCGACATCGCGGGGGTGTTGGCCGATCGATCCGCACCGCCGGCATGCGCCTGCTTGTCCTTTTCCCATTTTCCAGCCAACCATAGAGTCACCCCACCCGCCACGAGCAGGATAAGCACCGCCGCGATGACCGCCGCCATGTTGCCCTTGCCCCGTCGCTTGTTCCCGCCACCGCCCCCACCAGCCAACCGAGGCATGGTAAGATCCTCCTTTTGAACCGCTTCAGCCGCCGATTTCTTGGGGGCCTCCAGCCTGATCGTCTCGGTCGCCGGGGCTGGCTTTACGGCCTGAGGCGCCGCCGGAGCACTCGTCTTGTCCGCTTGGCCAGCACCGGCACCTGCGCCAGAACCGCCTGGGACCGGCTTCACACTTTGATCCGGGGATGTCACCTCCTTGCCACAGTGGGGACACGGCGCCGTGGTGGCGGCGAGTCCCGCCGGGATAAAGATCGCCTTGTCGCAGTGCTTACAACGGAAGCTGGCTTGGGAGAGTTTGGATGAGCCCTTCATGTTCAAGGATAGTTGATAGCTGGTTGATCATAAATGGTGACCGCATTGTGTCAACCATGCATCAGCGCGAGCACCTGGTCGAGCACCTCGACACAGCGTTCGTTTTCGGCCTGGGTGCCGACGGAAATACGCACCCACTCGGGCAGTTTGTACCCGCGCATGGCACGGACGATCACTCCCTTTTCCAGCATCTTCTGGAACAGGACGTCACCATCACCTACTTTGACCAGAATGAAATTGGCCACACTGGGCACATATTCAAGGCCGCGTTCGGCGAAGGCTTTTTCATAATACGCCAGTCCCGCGGTATTCGTCTCCAACGTTTGCCTGACGTGATCGCAGTCATTCATCGCCGCCAGCGCCGCGGCCTGCGCCATGGCATTGGCGTTGAACGGCTGGCGTGCCTTTTGCAGAATCGCAGCCACCGCAGGCGACGCCATACCATAGCCAATCCTCAATCCCGCCAGCCCGTAGGCCTTGGAAAAGGTGCGCAGCACACAGACGTTGCGCCCTTCTCTGACATACTTCAACGTATCCGGCGCGTCTTCGAGAAATTCATAGTAGGCCTCGTCAAAGACCGCCACCACATGGCCGGGAAGCCGGTCCATGAAACGATCCAGCGCGTCCTGCCCGACCAGCGTGCCGGTCGGATTGTTAGGATTGGCGATGAACACGAGCCGGGTGTCGTCGGTGATCGCGTCCGCCATGCCATCGACGTCGTGGATGAAGCCGGGGTCGGCAACCTCGACGTATTTCGCCCCAAACAGGGTGGCCATCAGCTTGTAGACGACAAAGGCATGTTCCGCGGCAATCAGTTCGGCCTTCGGGTTGAGGAAACAGTGGCATAGCAGCTCGATGATTTCATTCGACCCATTGCCGAGCACCACATTCTCAATCCCCAGCCCGTGACGCTCCGCCAACGCGGACCGCAGCTTGTAGCCGCCACCGTCCGGGTAAATGTGCACCTGGTCGATCTCGTTGCGCATCGCCTCCTTCGCCATCGGCGCCGGCCCGAGCGGGTTTTCATTCGACGCCAGTTTGACAATCGTGGCGGCATCAAGCCCAAGCTCACGCGCGGTCTCCTCGATCGGCTTCCCGGGCTCATACGCCACAAGGTCACAGACAAACTGATTGGCAAAATTCTTTACTGACGTGGTCGACATGCCGGGAAACTAGGAGACAATCCCACCGACCGCAATGCAATATCACGCCGTCGCCGTATAGATCGATGCCACCCCACATGTCAGCGGGTATGACACGGCATCGGAAAATCCACAGGAACCAATCAGAGTGGCCATCTCGTCACCGCTGGGAAACTGCTCGATGGTTCCCGCCAGATACTCGTAGGCATCCCCCTCGCCCGTGATCAGTCCGGCGATCTTGGGCAGAACCTTGTTCAGGTAAAACCGGTACGGCCCTCGCAAAATCCCCGTCGGAAGTGAGAAGTCCAGCACCAGCAGATGCCCGCCCGGCTTGATGACCCGGCGCATTTCCCGCAGCGCGTCCGGCCAGCTCGCCATGTTGCGTAACCCGAAAGCCACGGTCAGCACATCAAAGGAATCATCGTCAAACGGCATAGCCAGCGCATCCGCCACCACCGTTTCCCGCACGCCGCTGTCCGCGGCATAAGCCAGCATCTCTTCACAAAAGTCCGAGCCGGTCACCCGCGCGTCCGGACATTTTCTCTGGATCTCGAGGGCGAGATCACCCGTTCCCGTGGCGACATCAAGGATCGTTTCCGGCTCCCAGTCAGCCACCATGCGCCCGACTTTCTTTCGCCACAGAATATCCGTTCCGAGACTGAGCACATGGTTGGTCACCACATAACGGTCCGCGATCCGGCTGAAGGCTTTTTTGACGTACTTCGGGTCCTGCATAGATAATGGGAAGTTGGGATTAGGAAATAGGGGAGTGCGCCACCGGGGTGGCGGGGGCAGAGTATTCACCCGATGCGCAAGATGCGCGGTTAATCGGGCAGGATGTCGCGATAAATCCCCGGATCACTTCCAGGGATCTCCACCGCGCCACATACCTTCTCATAAAATTCACGTGGCCCTACCCCGCCGATGATGCCGTAGACATAGCCCAAATCCTTCAACCCCTCCATGCACTTGAATAGCAGCGCCTTGCCAATACCCGTCCCCCGCGCCTCCTCACTCACACCGGTCGGCCCGTAAAAACCCCTTGCCGACGTTTCATAACAGGCGAAGCCAAGGATCTCCTTATCCTTCGTGGCGATATAACAGGTCACCGGCTGGCGGGAAAAGGCGATCTTCACCTCGCTCTCCCATTTCGGGGAAAAATGCTTACCTGCCCAAGCCGCAACAATGTGCCGTTCATAGGCGCGTGCCCTGCGCAAAACCACCCCCCGCTCCTCGACACCCGCGTAGAGGTCACGTGAGTCGGGCAGTTCATAGAGCCTTACCAGCATGTCAATCATGACGCCGTCATATCTTACTCTCGCGCCAATGACAAATGACTAATAACCCATCAACTCAAGAAATGGCCACGCCTCAACCTCCTCCTGATCCCGGATCACATCCATCAACACAGGTACGCCCGTCAAATCCTCGGCAATCCCCTTGTTGGTGATCGCCGCCGTGTCCAACTCATCCGTGAGATGATTGAAAATCAGGCCCGCAGGCTCCAGCCCGATCGCACGCATCGACTGCACCGTCAGCAATGTCTGGTTCAACGCACCGAGCCGATTGCCGACCACGAGCACCGTCGGCAAGCCGAGATCCTTCGCAAAATCAGCCACCATGTAGTCTTTTAAGATGGGCACCAGCCAGCCGCCCACACCCTCGGCGATAACCGCTTCGTATTCCTCGCCCAGCTCGCGACAGCCCTGCAGCAACGGCGCCACCTCCAGGTCCCGGTTCTCAAACATCGCCGCCACATAGGGCGCCGCCGGCGTCCGTAGGTAGCACGGGTTGACCCGGTCCAGATCCACCCCGCCGCCCGATGCATTCTGCAGCGCATACGCATCCTCGCGCCCGCCACAGCAGATCGGCTTATAACCCACCGCGCCCACCCCCTCGGCACGCAGCGCCTTGATCATCAATGAGGTGACATACGTCTTCCCCGCCCCAGTGTCCGTTCCGGTAATAAATAGTCCTTTCATCCTTCAAAAAAATAAATCGTCCCCCGCCTCAACCCATCTTTACAAAATACGCGCGCGCCACATCACTTCACCTGCATGCCCGGCTTTGCGGCACCCTGGTTCTCGGTTTTGATAATGTAATCAATCAGAAACCAGATCGCTACCGCCACCATCAAGGTCGCCAGCTTCGCCTGCCAGTTCTTCTTTAACACGTTCTTCTTTAGCACGTTCTTCATGGTTTTCCTCCTTAGGTAAAAATATCGCCTCCATCCGTTTGCGGAACTTATCCGGACCCAAATTACGCTCCAGCCGGCCGTCGACACAAATGGATATCTGCCCGGTCTCCTCACTCACCACGACCGCAACCGCATCCGTCTCCTCGGTCACGCCAATCGCCGCCCGGTGACGCAGGCCGGTACTCCGGTCCGATAGCTCACGCGAACTGACAGGAAAAACACAACCGGCACCAACAACCCGGTTTTGGGCAATGATCATCCCCCCGTCATGCAGGGCCGTTTTCGGATAAAACACCGTGAGTGCAAACTCCGGGGAAAACACCGCATCCAGCTCCACCCCGGTTTCCAAATGCTCTTTCAGCGAAATCGACCGCTCAAAGGCAATCAGGGCGCCAATCCGCTTCTTCGCCAACTGCCCGACCGCATCCGCGACGGTATCCAAAAACTCGTGCTTCTGCGTTTGTGAAAAGGAAAACAGCTTGCTGCTCCCCAACCTCGCCAAGGCATTGCGTAACTCGGGCTGGAAAATAACCAGCAAGGCCACCGCAAGACCCACCAACAATGACTTCAACAACCACCAGATCACCTGCAACTCCAACACCAGTGACAACAACGACAAGCCCATCAACAACAGCATCAGGCCCACCAGTATACTCGCACCGCGCGTCTTCTTAAACGCACGATAAATCTGATAGAGACCGAACCATAGGATCAGTATCTCGACACCTGCGCGCCAATGACTGCTGAGAAAATCCACTTTGCGCGCGCAGCATAGCCCGAAAACCCCGAACTGAAAACTGAATACTTTCCCAATACTTCTAAAACTCTTGCCCAGCCGCCACCGACAGTCTATATCCCGCCTTCCACCCCGACGTTCCATCCGTATGAGTGAAAATACCAACTTTGCAGAAATTGCCGACGCCATCCGCGCGCACGACTCGTTTATCGTCCTGAGCCACCTGCGCCCCGACGGCGACGCCATCGGCTCCCAGATCGCGCTCGGCCACGCGCTCGAGGCCATGGGAAAAACCGTGCATTATGTCAACGAGGACGGCCTGCCGGACAACCTGACCTTCCTCCCCGGCAGCGATAAAATCCAAACCCCGCCGGCGGACCCGCTCGACGCCCAGGTCGCCATCGCACTGGATTGTGCCACCAAGCCACGCCTCGGCGACAATGCCCTGCACGCAGCCTCCAAGGCCAGCCTCTGGATCAACATCGACCACCATGTCTCCAACCCGGGCTACGGTGACCTCAATCACATCGACGCCACCTCCCCCGCCACCGGGCAGATTCTCTACAACCTGATCACCGGGCAGAACTTCCCCTTTCCCGCCGAAACCCGCGACGCGATCTACGTCGCCGTCTCGACCGATACCGGATCATTCCAGTATTCCAACACCACCGCGGCCACCTACGAAATGGCAGCCGACCTCGTCAGGCGCGGCACCGACGTGGGAACCATCAACTCCCTGACCTACGACAACAACCCCTACCGCCGGATCGAACTGCTCCGGTCCCTGCTCAACACCCTCGAACTCGAGGACCACGGCAAGGTCGCCCACTGGGAACTCCCTAACTCGGTCAAGGAACAATACCACCTCAAACCCGAGGACAGCGAAGACCTCATCGACCTCATCCGCGGCATCGAGGGCGTGATCGTCGCCGCCTTCTTCGAGGAACTCCCGGACGGCAAAATCCGCGTCTCGCTGCGCGCCAAGGACAGCTCGGTGAACTGCAGCGAGCTCGCCCAGCGCTTCAAAGGCGGCGGCCACGCCCGCGCCGCCGGCATCCGCATGCCCGGCCCGCTCGCCGCCGCCCGAAGCCAAGTCCTCGCCGCCATCAGCGAAGCCGTGGCATGATCCGTCCCGGTCATGATCAAACCCCCGGCTCGCCAGAGCCGCACTTCAGCCCACTTCCCAATGACTCAAAATCCACTCCAGACTGATGCCCCCTGCGGCGTCCTCCTCATCGACAAGGAGCCCGACATGACCTCGCACGACGCCGTCGCCATCTGCCGCCGACAACTCAAGTTCAAGAAAATCGGCCACTGCGGCACCCTCGACCCGATGGCCACGGGCCTGCTGATGCTCGTCATCGGTCGCGCCACCAAAATCCAGGACCTGCTCATGTCCGAGGACAAGGAATACAAAGGGACTCTCACTCTCGGCGCCACCACCTCGTCCCAGGACAAGGAAAGTGACATCCTCGAGGAAAAGGAGGTCCCTCCGTTCACCGAGGCGCAGATTGATGCCGCCTTCAAGAAATACGTCGGCAAGTTCGAGCAGGTCCCGCCGATGGTATCCGCCATCAAAAAAAATGGGGTCCCCCTTTACAAGCTCGCACGCCAAGGCATCGAGGTGGAGCGTAAGGCACGCGCGGTGTATGTCACCGACTACTCGATTGATCGTATTGCCCTGCCCGAGGTTGACTTCACGGTCAATTGCTCCAAGGGTTTCTATGTCCGCACCTACGCCCACGACATCGGTCAGGACCTCGGCTGCGGCGCCCACCTCTCCGCACTGCGCAGAACCCGCTCCGGCAAGTTCACCGTCGATCGCGCCATGACCGCCACCGAACTCAAAACCGCCACCGCCGAACAAATCCAAAACTCACTGATCACACTCGCCGAGATATCGCTCATGCGCGGTGCCTGACGTGGCATGACCGTCCCGGTCATGGCCAAAACCCCCGCCGCCCCAGCGGCGCAAGAATCCCATTTCCCAATCCCAGTTTCCCAATCCCCATGGACTACTCATCCCTCATCGCCCAACGACGCGAACGCTTCGCCGAAGTTGAGAAACTCATCGCCGACCCCAACCTTTTCTCCGACCAGAAAAAGGCCACCGAGACCATGCGCGAACATCGCCGGCTCAAGGAGCTGCTGGAAATGTGGGACACCCTCGAGTCGGCCAAGACCAACCTCGAGGAAAACCGCGAACTCGCCAAGGAGGACGATGAGGAAATGGCCGAGATGGCCAACATGGAAATCCCCGAACTCGAGGCGACCATCGAAAAGCTCTCCCAGGACGTGCAATACGCCCTGCTCCCCCGCGACGAAGCCGAGGATCGGGACGCATTGTTAGAAATCAGGTCCGGCGCCGGTGGCGACGAGGCCGCGATCTTCGCGGGTGAGATCATGCGCATGTACCAACGCTACGCCGAACAACGCGGCTGGAAATATGAACACCTCGATTCCACACCGTCCGAGGCCGGGGGCTTCTCCAAGGTCGTCCTCAAGATCACCGGTGAGGAGGTCTTCCGCTTCCTCAAGTATGAATCCGGCGTGCACCGCGTCCAGCGTGTGCCCGCGACCGAGACCCAGGGCCGCATCCACACCTCCACGGTCACCGTCGCCGTCATGCCCGAGGCCGAGGAGGTCGACGTCCAGTTCAAAACGGAAGACCTGCACATCCAGGCGACCCGCTCCGGCGGCCCCGGCGGCCAGCATGTCAACACGACCGACTCCGCCGTCCAGATCACCCACCTGCCGACAGGTATCCAAGTCAAGTCCCAGGACGGGCGGTCGCAGACCCAGAACAAGGAAAAGGCCCTGGCCATTCTCCGCGCCAAGATTTTCGAAATCAAACAACGCGAACAGGAAGAGGAATACTCCGCCCAGCGCCGGTCGTTGATTGGATCCGGCGACCGGTCCGAGAAAATCCGCACCTACAACTTCCCCCAGTCCCGCATCACCGACCACCGCATCGGCTTCACCACCCACAACATGGACGGCGTCTTCGACGGCGACCTGTTCGACCTCACCGCCGCCCTGCAAGCTGCGGAAATGGCCCAGCGCCTCGAGGACGCGGGCATGAAGGCGTAAAAGAGGTTTCCAACCTCTTTGGGAATGACGGGTAAGAGGTTGGAAACCTCTTTTACGTGGTCAAACCTTCCTCCAAGTGCCATCGACCAACTGTACCCAGGTCCCCTTGACGGCCTTTTTACGGATACTGGCAGCGCGGGTTTTCCCCACCGTCGTCGCACTGGCATTCGTCTTGGCCGCAATCATCTGGTAGACGGCTTTCCGGTCGGCATTCTCCGCCTTCACCAGCGCCGCACTCGCTGCCGAAATACCTTTGCGCACCGTGAGGTAGCCTTGGTTATTCTCACCCACGGCTCCGCTTTGCTTCAACGCGTCAACCTGGCCGAGGCGTTGGGCCATGCGGGACTTGATCGCTGCGGCGCTGTCGGCATGGACAACGGGAGTCACCCCGAAAACAAGAACAAGGACGGCGAGTAGTGTGGTAATGGATCGTTTCATAGCTTGGTGGGTCAAAGGTTAGTTCGCAATGGTTGTCGCTTTCTGGTCGAGGTCGCCAAAGAAGTCATCCAGCTCCTTTTGCACGGTAACGCGGACGTTGACGTTGATTTCGATCGGCTTGACCTCGATAGGCTCCACCTTGACCCGCGCGCAGCTGGAAAAACCAGACAGGGCAAGTGCGGCAAATACGGAAAAATAAAAGGGTGTCTTCATGAGCTTCTGTTCACTACGACGCATCCTAACCCGGATTATTCATTATTTATAGGCGAAAGTTCGATCGATCAATCGCTGCAGCTGAAAACATCACAGTCCGAAGTTCAAGCGGTCCCGATGGCGCAGCAGCAGGTCAAAAAAGTCCACGGTGTCATCATCCGGCTTGAAGCCATTGATGTTGAGATGGATCGGCGGCGACCCCTTGACGCCTGACGCCTGACCTTCCAGCCTCAAAACAACCGCCTTGTCCTTGTCCCGGGGGTCAAACAAGCGGATGCTCAACACCTTGAGATCAAGGTTTCTGAGCGAGTCCTCGACCATTTTCATCTTCCGGTATTCCTCGCTTTTCGGGTCGATCCCCGCGCTGAATGCGTTGCCCGCATCATACTTCAGCTTCGCCTTGCTCCGGGGGGTAAGATACATCCCGCCCCGACTTGGCCGGATCTTCCCCCCCACGCTCTCCATGGGCAGCAGTCCGTCAAGCCGCCCACTGACCGTGCCATTGAAATCCGGGAAGAGCTTCGCCAGCTCGGCGAGATCCAGTTTTTTGGCGCGCACTTTGAAGCGGTAGTCGGCGTCCCCCGCGGGCAGGGTGAACGGGTCGAGCCAGACCTCGCCACCCAGCGCCCCCATCGCCACATTGCGCAGCCCGATGTCTCCGGTCGCAAGCAACTGGTAGTCGAACCTCATCCCGGTTAGTTCCATGTCAAAGGCCTTGATCCGGGTGGCCGTCACCCGGTGAAACCCGTCAGTCCGTTTGGTCTTCAGCGAACTCAGCCTGATATCGCCTTTGAGCCCTTCGATCACCGGCCCGTCATCGGCAAAGCTAAGCGTCCCGCCGCTGATTGCCGCCGTCAACCGGCCATCAAAATCCTGGTGACTCCCCATGGTGAAATCCATCTTCATCGACACCATGCCACTGAGTGTTTTTCCACCCATCGCCTCCACAAGCATCACGGCATTGTCAACAGGCTCTTTGAGCGCGGCATCCTCGAGCTGGAACCACCCTGCCAGTGTCCAGTCGTCACCCGCCGGCGTACGCTCGTGCCGGTACTTGAACGGGAGATCATTCCCGCCCAGCGACGTTACCCCCTCGGCCGCAAGCACCTCGCCGATCAGGCTGTATTGAATCCGGGTATCTTCAAAATCGATGGCGCTTCCGCCCTTCTCGCCGTGAAGCGTCAGGTTTTTGATTTCACCGTCCAGCCGCGTTCCGTCCATGCCCCAGCCCCCTTTGCCCGTGATCGTGACTGGCCGGTCAACCTGATGGCACAGGTCATAGCCCAGCGCCTCCTCAGTCGCTACCACCAGTTTGGCCGCGGAGAAATCAAGGCTGTAATGACTGGGCTCAGCCGGCCCGGAACCATCGTCAGGCAACGGGATGACATTCATCTCCCAGGTGCCACTGACACCCTCGGCCCTGACCCTCCCCCCGGATACGGAAACCGAGGCATCGCGAAGGCGCGCCTTCATTTCAGCCCGGAACGCCTGATGCGACCCCACCGAAAAATCCACGGTCGTCATCGTTTCCCCGGTGAACTCGACGAGCTCGAACACATCACTGAGGACATTCAACACAGGCATCGGCCGATGGTGGTCGACCGGCCCCACCACCGCCCGCCCACGCAGCAACCACCGGTCGACCGTTGGCGCCTCAGCGGTATGCTTGTAAACCACGGGTAATTCCACACCCCCATTTTCTAACAACCCATCGATCTCAAGCGACGCCCCCTGCCAGCGGAATGCCAGATCGGCCCGATCCAGCCCGACAGGACGGTCAGCATAAAACCCTTTCATGCGCAGCCCCCGCACCGACCCTGACACGCCTTCGTGGTCGCCGCCCCAGGCCACCCCGACCTTCCAGCCGGCGCGCGCGCCGTCGACTTGTTCCATGGCGATACCGGCCGGAGCGGCCTCCCGGAGGGTGACACTGTCCGCTTTCCCCGCAAAATCCAACCGCCCGGCCCCGCCGACATCAAGCTGCAGCTTCATGATGACGGAATTGCTCCGCAATCGCACCGGATTCGCACCGCCATCATAGGCAACATCATTCAACGTTCCCGTGAGACCGAATGGCATCAGCCTGTCCCCTCGTATTTTCATCGTCCCCGCCAGCTCGGCCCCAGCCAGCTGAACACCATCGGGAAGAAGTCCCTGGTCGCTCCCGATGACAAGCCCAAGCATATCGAGAAACGAGGCAGGACGGGTGGCGGTCGCCAGCACCGTGAGCTCACTTTCCTCCGCTGCCCCCGACCTGTTCGACAACACAACATCGAGTTTGAAATCATCCGCCACCGCCGTCGCCGAGAGCTTTCCGTCACGGCTCTGATCGACATGCACATCGACCCCCCTCCGGATTTGACGCGTCCCGCGCCTCACCAAAATATCAACATCATCCGCATCAATCACACCCACCTTTTCCATCGCATCAGGCAATCCGTGGATCATGGCGAAGCTGACCGGCTCAGCGGCTGACCCGGCACCCGGCCCGGCGCCCGACTCCACACCCTGCGCAGGGGCGGAAGCAGCAGCCGGCCAATCAACAGCAACCGCCACGCCGTCCAATTGCACGCTCTTCATCCGCCCATTCGCCAGATCAAACGGGTCATAACCCACCCGCACCCGCTTCACCTGCACCGACCAAGCACCGTCCGCCACCGCCACATCCTCGATCACCGCACGGCGCCAGCCGATGTCGACCACGCGCAATTGCGCCTCACCCAGTCCCGCATCCGCAATCATGCCGCGGATCACCCGCTCGGCAATACGGGGTAGGAACAGGTAGACAAGGAGGATCGCCACGCCGAACAAAACCACCGTCATGGCCAGGCCGCGTTTCAGTCGCCGCCACCGTTTCATTTTTTTGCCCACCTCAGCCATCTGGCCCACCCTACCCCAAGGCGGACGCCAATGCTACCCGGATTTTACTTCCTGCGACGGAGCACTAACACCCCTGCGGCGAACGTCAAAAACATACACGAACCCGGCTCGGGGATGATGACAGGTTCCGATAGGGATGAGACCACAAAACCCGTCCGGTCATCACCACCCTGTGAGGACCCCGCATTGATGATGGTAAACTGCAGCTGGGTGAATGTGCCGGTGAACTGCAACGAGCCGGCAGCCTCCTCATCGAAGGGCGGGGACGCCGTCGTGCCATCATTGCTGACTTGCATCGCCACACCTGATTCCAGATTCGACGTACCACTTGCCACACTAAATGCATGCGTAAACATCAGCGTCGTATTCACATCAATATCGGAGAAACTCAACACCGGATTGGTAATTTGCGCACCCAGACTCAGGGTAACCACGGAAGACGCGCCGCCCTCCGTTTGCACGTTGATAAAGTCTCCGTTCGCCCCGACAGAGAAAGGCAAGGGCACGGCAATCGGCAGCAATGTCGGCGTCGTGTCACCGGGCAATATCACCGATTCCCCCGCGGCAAGATTTCGCCATGGAAATGACTCGTCGATTCTTGATGGCTGCGTCAGGTGTGTCGTGGACTTCACCTCGCCCGTGGTCGACAAACTAACAACAAAGGAACTATCAACTCCAGCGCCCGTGTTGCTCACCGTGACATTGCGCCAGACACCACTCGCAGAACCTCCGGGCCCCGAAGTCACCGAGCTGAAATTGGTGATCCACACGGCATCACTGCGCCCTGTGCCCAACAAAAACAAGGCGGATAAAAAACTGCATTGAATGAGGGAGGATATCTTTTTCATAACAAATTGCATTTAAAAGCACTAACACTATGAGGCAATTCCCTCCTTACACACAAGAACATATCGTGATTGCCGGTAAACAGAATTTGAAAACAGTTCGCATCAACAAATCAGGATATGTAGATTTGTCCTTGTTTTCCCCGTTTTTATGACTAGGTTCGCGCCGAAACACCATGCCAAGACCTGACGCCACTTCCGAACTGACCGCCGCCCTGGAGCAACGCATCCTGATGCTCGATGGAGCCATGGGCACCACCATCCGCGGCTACGGGCTGGAGGAATCCGACGCCCGCGGCAGCCAGTTCAAGGACGCGCCCAAGGACCTGCTCAACAACGGCGACATCCTCACACTGACCCGCCCCGATGTCATCAGCGACATCCACCATCGCTTCCTCGACGCCGGCTCGGACATCATCGAAACCAATTCCTTTTCCGGAACGTCGATCGCCCAGTCCGAGTTCTTTGTCGAGGACCCCCGGGAATCCGGCAAGGGCCGCAAGGACCCGGATTTCTACCAAAAGGTGCTTGATGACCCGTTCCTCAAGGATCTGGCGTGGCAAATCAACGTCGAGTCCGCCAGGCTGGCCCGCCAGGCCTGTGACAAGGTCGCCCGGGCCACCGGCGTGCCACGCTACGCCGCCGGCGCGATCGGACCGATGACCGTCGGCCTCAACAACGCCGCCGTCGACCCCGACGACCCCGGCTTCCGCACCGTCACCTTCGACCAGGTCTACGAGGACTACAAACGCCAGATCCGCGCCCTGGTGGAAGGGGGGGTGGATATCCTGATGGTCGAAACCATTTTCGACGCCCTGAACTCCACGGCCGCCCTCGTCGCCATCCAGGACGTTTTCGAGGAGGACGGGTTCAAACTCCCGATCATCATCTCCGCCGCCGTCGGCCGCGGCGGGGAAACCATGATCTCCGCCCAGAAAGCCGAGGCGCTCTGGAATGCCGTCGCCCACGTCAAGCCGCTGGCCATCGGCCTGAACTGCTCGCTCGGCCCGGACGAAATGCGCCCGTTCATCGCCGAGCTGAGCCGGGTCGCCGACAGCTTTGTCTCCTGCTACCCGAACGCCGGCATGCCCGACGCCTTGTCAGAAACGGGTTTCCCGATGCTGCCCGATGACATGTACGGCCACCTGCGCGATTTTGCCGTGTCCGGATTCATCAACCTCGCGGGCGGCTGCTGCGGCAACACCCCCGAGCACATCGCCGCCATCGCCCGGGGCGTCAAGGGCGTCGCCCCGCGCAAACGCCCGGCCATCGAACCCCTGCTCCGACTCTCCGGCACCGAACCCTATAACCACTCGGCCGAAAAGAATTTCCTCATGATCGGCGAGCGCACCAACGTCGCCGGCTCCCCCCGGTTCCGCAAACTCGTCCAGGAAGGGAAACTCGAAGACGCCCTCGCCATCGCCCGCCAACAGGTCGACAACGGCGCACCGGTCATCGATATCTGCTTTGACGACGGCCTGATTGACGGGGTCGCCATGATGACCCGGTTTCTCAACCTGGTCCAGTCCGAGCCCGACATCACCAAGGTCCCGATCACCGTGGATTCCTCGAAATGGGAAATCCTCCACGCCGGCCTGAAATGCCTGCAAGGCAAGGGGATCGTGAACTCGATCTCACTCAAGGAAGGCGAGGACGCCTTCAAGAGCAACGCACGCACCATCATGAAATTCGGTGCCGCCGCCGTGGTCATGGCATTCGACGAAAATGGCCAGGCCGCCAGCTACGAGGAAAAAATCCGCATCTGCGAACGCGCCTACCGCGTGCTTGTCGATGATGTCGGGTTCAACCCGCAGGACATCATCTTCGATCCTAACATCCTCACCGTGGCCACCGGTATCGAAGAACACAACAACTATGCCGTCGATTTCTTCAAGGCCACGGCTTGGATCAAGGAAAACCTCCCCGGAGCCAAGGTCTCCGGCGGCGTCTCCAACGTCTCCTTCTCCTTCCGCGGCAACAACCCGGTGCGCGAGGCCATGCACTCCGCCTTCCTCTACCACGCCGGCAAGGCCGGCATGGACATGGGCATCGTCAACGCAGGAATGCTAGAAGTCTACGATGAAATCCCTCCGGAAATGCTCAAGCATGTCGAGGACGTCCTGCTCAACCGCGACCCCGACGCCACCGAACGATTGTTAGATTTCGCCGAGCAATTCAAGGGCGTCAAAAAGGAGACCCAGAAGGAGGATCTCGAATGGCGTAGCGCCCCGGTTGAAAAACGTCTCGAACACGCGCTGCTCAGGGGGATCGACACGTTTATCGTCGAGGACACCGAAGAGGCCCGGCTCCAGTACAAGATACCGCTCAAGGTGATCGAAGGCCCGCTGATGGACGGCATGAGCGTGGTTGGCGACCTCTTCGGCGCAGGCAAAATGTTCCTGCCGCAGGTGGTCAAGTCCGCCCGGGTGATGAAAAAATCCGTCGCCCACCTCGAGCCCTTCATGGAGAAGGAAAAGCAGCTGAAGGTCACCTCCATCGCAGCCGACCTGATGGCAAAAGATCCGTCGCTGAGCGAAGATAACGCCCGCATCGAAGCGGAAAAATCAATGAGCGCAGGACGCATCGTCATGGCCACCGTCAAAGGCGACGTGCATGACATCGGCAAGAACATCGTTGGCGTCGTGCTCGCCTGCAACGGCTTCGAGGTCATCGACCTCGGCGTCATGGTCCCCTGTGAAAAAATCCTCGAAGTCGCGGCCGAAACACGCGCCGACATCATCGGCCTCTCCGGGCTGATCACGCCATCGCTCGATGAAATGGTCAACATCGCCAAGGAAATGGAACGCCGGGGGCTGCGCACGCCAATCCTGCTCGGCGGCGCCACCACCAGCCCCGCGCATACCGCCGTCAAGATCGCGCCCCACTACAGCGGCCCCACCATCCACGTCCTGGATGCCTCCCGCTCCGTGCCCGTCACCACCACCCTGCTCAGCGATGACGGCCGCGAAAAGCTGGTCGCAGAGAACAATGCCCGCCACGAAACACTACGCGCCAATTTCAACAAAAAGGACAAGCCTACCGTCAGCCTGAAGGCCGCGCGCGATAATGCCCTCTCCTGCGACTGGACCAACTACGCCCCGCCCCAGCCCGAATTCACGGGCACCCGTGTGATCGAAAACCAATCGTTGCGCGAGCTTGCCGACTACATCGACTGGACACCGTTCTTCCATGCCTGGGAACTCCGCGGCGTCTGGGACCCGGAGGAAAAAGTCCTCAAGACCCGTAATGCCGAGGCCGCCAAGGTGGCCCGCCAACTCTATTCGGATGCCCAGGAACTGCTCGAGGACATCATCACGCACAAACGCTTCACCGCCCGGGGCGTCTACGGGTTTTTCCCCGCCCACTCGGAGGGCGACGACATCATCCTGCCAGCCAACAACGTCACCTTCCGCACCCTGCGCCAGCAGTCGGACAAGACCAGCGGCAAAGCCAACTACGCGCTGAGCGATTTTGTCGCACCGAGTGGCATGACCGTCCCGGTCATGATCTCACCCTCCGGCGCAGCCGCAGACCACCTTCCCACCTACCTGTCAGACTACCAAAACACAGAAGCCCGCGACGGAGCCAACCTCCCGCACTGGCAACAAAACAACGCCACCTACTCCGTCACCTTCCGCCTCGCCGACTCTCTGCCCCAAGGAAAACTCAGCCAATACCAGGAAGACAAAAAACACTGGCTGGCCATCCGTGAGCAAGCCCTCGCAGACAATGACCTCACCACCGTCAAGGATGCCACCCGCCACCTCTTCGACTCCTTCCAGAAAAACATGGAAGAAGCCCTGGAGGCTGGTCATGGCGAGTGCCTTCTCAAACAGCCAGCTGTTGCCGAACTGGTAGAGAACGCGCTCAAACACTTCGACGGAGAACGCTACCAGCTATTTGCTTACGCCATCGCCCCGAACCATGTGCACGCTCTCATAAAGCCGATCATGGGCCACTCTCTCTCCGGCATTCTCCACTCGTGGAAATCGTTCACCGCTCATGAGATCAACAAATCCCTGGAGCGGAAAGGTGATGTGTGGCAGGACGAATCCTACGATCATATCCTCCGCGATATCGATGACTACATCAACCAGCGGGATTACATACTAGCACACACCACTCGCAGAAAGTTTGGGCTGCGCCTCGATGAAAATCATGACCGGGACGGTCATGCCACTGACAAGCACACAGACCACGTCGGCGCCTTTGTCGTCGGCATCCACGGTGCCGACGATTGGGCGGCATCGCTGCGTGAGAAACATGAGGTCGACTCCGCCATCATGGTGCAGGCCATCGCCGACCGTCTGGCCGAGGCCTTTGCCGAGCTG
>JBFERY010000011.1:0-54162 GCA_041548785.1 Oceaniferula sp. | reverse complement strand
GAGCGGGACAAGATTGAACCCACTGACCTTTTTGCCCCCGATGACGCGTTTGGCGTCGAGGACCTGCTTGGCCTTTTCCTCATCGAGGGGAATCGTGTAGTCGTCAAGTTGTGCGGTGGTAAGGGACATGGTGGGAAATTGGGAATTGGGAATTGGAAAAAAGATAGTTTGCGGCTTCGCCGGGGGTTTGATCATGACCGGGACGGGTCATGCCACGTTAGAGGTCGTCGTCGTCGAAGGCGTTGTTGAGTGAGGAGGTGCTGCTGTGGGGGGCGGCGCCGGAGGCAAGGTGGATCTGCTCGTCGAGCCATGGGAACGGGCTGGTGGCGTGGTGGTATTGGCGGGGCAATCCGCAGGCGGCGAGCCGGGCATCGGCGAGGTACTCGATGTAGGTGCCCAGCGCCTCGGGGTCGAGGCCGGCAGCGGCCACGGGAAGCGTGGCAATGAGTTCCTGTTCCATGGTGACCGCCTCGGTCATGGCTTGGCTGAGCTCCTGCTGGAAGGAGGCCGTCCAGAAGTCCGTGTTTTCTTCGATCATTTCCTTGAGGAGCTTGTCGAACAGGCTGATCCGGAAGGAGACGTCACCGAGCAGTTTGCTGAGGATTTTGCCGGTGCCGGGAAGTTTGTTCTGGGCGGCGAGCGAGAAGAGCGAGGCCCAGAGGGAGAAGAACTGGGTGCCTTCCATGCACTGGTTCATCAGGAAGATGTTCCGGGCAACGGCCTGCTTGTTCGCGGTGACGGTGGTGTCGGTGTTGCGGTCGAGCGGGCTGAGGCGCTCGGCGACAAACTGTTCCTTGGCAGCCATGGCGGGGGTGGCGGCGAGCGCGGCGCATTCCATCGGGTTGATGGACAGTCTGCCGTGCAGGCAGACGAGCACGTCGCTGCGGGTGTTCTCCTCGTGGACGAAGCGGCCGAATACGAGCTTCAGCTCGGGGGCGGTCACGAGGTCGCGAATCGTGTAGATTCCACCGGAGTGGAAGATTTCCTGGGACTTGGCAAAGGCGCCGAGCGCGGTTTTGTAGAGTGTCTGGCAGGATTCGCTGAGCTGACTCCACTGGGCGAGGTCGGTCTGGAGGGATGTTTCCCCGGGTTCCCAGTGGGAATTTTTCATCTCCTTGTAGAGTTCGTAGGCCCAGTGGTATTTGAGCGGCAGGATGTTAAAAAACATCGAGTTCCGGCCATTGATCACCTTTTTGGCGGCGTAGGCTTCTTCGGCTTTCTCGCGGTCGAGAGTGAACGTACGTTCCCCGAGGGTGATGGTGATGGTGTCGGACATGGTCAATAAGGGTGAAAGGGTCAATAAGGGTGAAAGCTGTAAAGAGGGATCGGTGGTGAGATATGGCGTATTCCTGTGTATTCTGGGCTGGGGCATTCCGGGTGCTGCCGGGGGCGTTCCTCTGGGGAGCATGATTGCCTGCAGCGTGGGAGTCTCAACGGCAACCGCGCAGCCTTAGCATTGTGGCGGAAAACACCTCTTTCGGTCAATCTCATTTTGCCCATATAGTATCCACAAATTATTCACAATACAACATGTGGTGTCTTTTGGCTTTTTTGTCCTACCCGCGCTTTTTTACTTGTGAACCCTGCAGCCCTAGAAAAAAGGGAGTTCGGACCCCGTTCTAACAATTACAGGTCGGGGGCCGCACCCCAAGGCTGGGGTCCGAAAAAAAACCGCAATGTTAGACCGCCAAATCCGCCGGCCTGACTTTTTAAAAAAAATAAACCATGTTAGATCGATCGCTGATATTTTGGCGGCAAAGCACTGAGGGCCTTCCCTTGGTTGCGGGGATTAAAAATTTATGCTGACGCGGTGCGTTTTCGTGGGAATCGCATGTCCCATGGCATTGGGTGCTCAGGCAACCCCTTGATGATCAGCAAGATAAATCATGTGGAACCTCATTGCGCGGGCGCACCCAATCATTCTGTGCGGGGCTCCCACGATGGCATGCTGCGCCATACCTGATGTGCCTTTTCCTTTCTGTCACTGTGCGCATCTCGATTGGCACACCCTATTCAACCCATTGTTATGACCTCCGGGTTCGCACCCACCGCCTCCACCAGCGGGCATGTTGTCACCACCTTGGATCGCGACGGTTATGAGGAGGATGTCTTTACCATCCGTATTCTGCTGCGTTTTTACCCGGACGGCAATGGCCGGCCACATCGTTGACGGGTCGTATACAGCGCTGTTTACGGAAGACAAGCTGATCGTATTTGACGATCCCGATCCTATGGGCCCTTGTCGAGGTGTTCAGCTAGAACAGCCTGGAGCCCATAGAATTCGAGGAACCTCAGCGTAATCCTTCCTACTTCTTGAATGCGTAGCCTTTTTTCTCGGCCTGGGCGCGGACGGTGCTGGCGACGACTTCGTCGAGGGTTTTGACGCCGTCCTTTCGGGCTATCTCCTTGCGTTTTTGGCTAACGTATGCGTTGCGTTCTGTATTGAGCGCGAGGATTTTGGCCTGGATGGCGGCGCGTTCCTTGGATTTTTGGTCAACGTATGCCTTGCATTGTTCGGGGGTCATTCCCTGCATTTCCTTCGGTAGCTCCTTTGCCTTGATCTTGGTGACATCGAAGTCCTTTTCCTTGCAGGCGTCGACGAGGTCCCAGCTGGTGTTGTGATAGTTCGCGCTGCCTTTGGAAACGGCGCGTTGCACGGCTGCGCCGCTTTCGGGTTTGGCCGCGGCGTTGGCGTCCTGGGCAACCTGGTCGCGTTTCTTGGAAGCGCCGGTACGGCCGTAGGCAAGGTAGGTTTTGTTCAGTTCGGCATTGAGTTTGACGATCTCGGCGTCCTGGGGGGCCTCGATGTGGACGACGGCGCGGTTATGGTCGATGGTGAGGAATTTTCCATCGGCGAGCATGGCGCCATTTTTCCATCCGCCGGAGATGCCGGCCTGTTCGCTTCCGCAGTGGATGGTATTGACGATCACGCCCTTGGCGATCGCGGACTTGACGGACCCGGTGGCGTTGACGGGGCCCTGGGTGAAGGCTTCGTTGCCGGCGATGAAGATGGCTTTGTAGACCTTGCTGGACGGGTCCCACTTCAGGTCCTCGGTGGCGCGCCGGATAACGGCGCCGCAGTATTCCTCGCCACCATTGGTGCGGAGATTGAAGAGCTGCTTGCTGATTTCATCGAGATCGCGGGTGAGTGGCTGGATGCGTTTGATCCAGTGTTCCTCCTTGCTGAGGCTGGATTTCCCGTATTCATAGAGGGCGACCTCGACGTAGGGGACCTGGCCATTCTGCCTGGCATCAATGAAGGTGTTGACGATTTTCCAGAGTTGGGTTTTTGTCTGTTCGATCAATCCGCTCATGCTGCTGCTGGTGTCGAGCAGGATGGCGATCTGAACTTTTGCCTGGCCGTCAGTGGGGTTGGGCGCGGGCGCATCGGCCTTGTTCACTTCGGCGGCCGGGCCGCTTCTTGCAATGGCGGGTGTGAGGCTGAGGAGTGCGGCGCAGGCGGCGATTCCGAGGGTGGTCATGGTGGTGTTTTTCATAGTGGTGTTGGTTTCTGGTTGATGGTTGCTTGCTTGTTTTTGGGAGGAGATTACTTGCCGGCCTGAATCAGGTAGGTTTGTTGGTCGATGACGACGCGGATGTTGTCGCCGAGGGCGAGGCAGCTTTGGCGGTTGTCGGTGACGAGGCGGGTGACGATTTTCCGGAACTCCGGGCTGGAGACGTTGATGTTGACGGTTGGCGTGGCGGCGATGTCCTTACCGGCGAGGCCGGCGTCGACCCATTCGTTGCCCTTGCGGTAGAAGGCCTTGTCGGCAACCTGGCAGACCTGGTCCACCTTCGCCTCTTTGAGCCCGTCATCGAGGTAGTGGTTGCTGCGGTTGAGCTGGGCGGCGGATTTCGACTCGCCGATGTTCCAGTCCTGGTTGACGGAGGCGGCACCGGATCGTTTTTCGACGGCTTTCTTTTTGATTTCCGCGGAAGCGCGGGTGACGGCGTCGCGGTGCATGTTGTGGGTGAACATCATGCCGTCGCGGGCGAGAAAGGCGGTGTATTCGGTGAGCACGCCGTGCTCGGTGGAGAGGCGGACAATTTCGTCGACCAGCTCGCGGATTTTCGGGTCCCGCATGTTGACCGCCTTGCCGTTTTCCGACCCGAGGTCGCGTAGGGCCTCGGTCAGGACGGCAATCTTCCGGGTCGCCCAGAGGCGAGGGACATGCGCGTTTCCCACGCGGGCTTTTTTCAGCGAAAGATGGAATCGGAACTTGCGGGCGCCCTGATGATCGCGGCCCCTGAGCAGGAAGTTGAGATGGTTTTTCCGGTGGTAGCGGCCGAGCACCACGACCTGTTCACCCTCGAACATATCGGGCATCCTTGCGGGCAGGACATCGCTCACGATGCCGGCGGCGGCATTTCCCTCGGCGTCCGTGGCGACGAGTTCCGGCGCACTGAGAACCGGGCCTGACAGGCGGCGGAAAACCTGGGCGACTTTCAGCTCCACATCCTCCTTGGGCAGGACGTAGGTGGCGCGGGCGCGCGAGTCATCGGCGAGGCGGGAGAGCAAGGGGGTGTTGACATCGACCCCCACGCCAAAGGTGAAGATGCGGCGGTGGTGGTGGTTGCCCGCGGCGATCGCCTCGCGGATTTTTTTCTCCTGGGTCTGGCCGATGGTTGGCACGCCGTCGGTGAGGAAGAGCACAATGGGGAGGGTGCCGGGGGTCGGCTTCTGCCGGATGGCGGTCTGCAGGGCATCGTGGATGTTGGTGCCGCCGCTGACGCGGATGCCGGCGAGGTATTTCCTGGCCGCCAGCAGGTTTTTCCGGTTCTTCACCACTGGGGCTTGGGAAAATGTTTCCACCGACTCGTTGTAGACGATGAGGTTGAAGGACTCGCCCTCATCGAGCCCTTCGATGATCTGGCTGGATGCCTTGAGCACCTGCTCCATCTTTTCGCCCGCCATACTGCCGGACTTGTCGATCACCACGGTGACCTCGCGTCTGACGGGTTTTTGCTCGATGCCGGGGGGCGAAAGCAGGAGAAGGAAATAGCCACCCCCTCCACCAGCTTTTGCGCCGCCATGCCGGCCTTGTTGATGGTCGGGGTACGCCATGATGGACGCGGTGGCGCGGTTGTTGTTCCGCTGGGTGGCAGAGAGCAGAAATGTTCCCGGCTGCATTTTCCCCTGATTGCTGAGTTTGACACGGTTCGGTCCGATCCGGCGTTCACTGATGTTGTGACTGGCTGAGTAGACCCCTGCCAGGCCGCCTTTGACGGTCCAATCGACCGTGACATTCCATGGCACATGGTACTGGGGTGACTCGCTGCGCAGCAGGCTGTAGTCGATCCGGTCGCCGTCGATCTCGAGCATCTCCTCATAAACCAGGCGGATCCGGCAGGTGCCGCGGGCGGGCACGGGAAAGACACTGGATTTCACCAGACCGCTGCCCGCGAACTCGAGTAATGCGGGGTCGAGTGAGCGGCGCACGATTTCGTCGTAAATCCTGCGGGCCTCATCGCGCGGGATGAGCTTGGCGGGAAATTTCCCCTGGGCACCTTCGAGGCCAAACTGACGGATCGTCGCCTTGGCCGAGACCGGGATGATCACCTCGGATTCCTGCTGTCTGGTTCCGGGGTTGTGCAGTGTCATGGTCATGGTGGTGGTGGCGACCCGGCCGATGATGCGCACATCGGCGTCGACCGCGCTGACTTGCACGGGTAGCGGGTGGTGGGGTCGCGGCCTGACGTGGGGCATGATCGGCGGGTGCCAGTGCCGATGCCCTGCGGGTGGCTGGGTATGGGCAAAAATCCCGCGCGGGCCCAAGGCACCGGCGACCACGGTGCCGGCAAATATTCTGACTACATTTCTTCGTTTCATAGGAACAATCTGTTTGTTGTTCCGGAAACTAGACCCAATCGGCAGGTCTGTGTGTAAAGCGTCTGTAAAATACTTCCCAGTGCACACTGCCCGTGGCAGGCTTGCAGCCCTCCGTTTCCACCCGTGGCAAGAAGTGCGCGGCATCACGCGAACCGGCGAGCGGAAATCTACGACAGCATGTCGATCACCTCGGCGGGTGACATCCCCTGTTGCCGGAGAGTCCGGATGCTCAGGGCGTCGTTGCGCTTGGAGAGTCGTTTCCCATTCTCATCGAGGATGAGCCGATGGTGCAGGTAAAGGGGCGCGGCCAATCCTAACAGGTTCTGCAGAATTCGGTGAATGTGGGTGGATGCCAACAAGTCCTCGCCCCGGGTGACATGGGTGATTTTCTGATAAGCATCGTCGACGACAACGGCAAGGTGGTAGGAGGTGGCGATATCCTTGCGCGCCAGAATGACATCGCCTAACAAGTGTGCGTCCACGACCATTTTCCCGTTGATCTGGTCATCAAATATCAGTGATCCTGTCTGCCTGGCCGCCAGACTGGCATCGAGGCGCCAGCAGTGCGACTCGCCTGCCGCCAGTCGGTCTTCCCTTTCCGATGCGGCCAGGGCGCGGCACGTGCCGGGATAGAGTGCCCCTTCCGGTCCGTGGGGTGCATTGCTCATACCTGCAATCTCGTTCTCGATTTCGCGACGTGTGCAGAAACAGGGGTAAACGACGCCGAGTGATTTGAGTTGTTCCAGGGCCTGCATGTATGCCGGCAAGCGATCGGACTGCCGGATCGGCGAGCCATCCCACTGGATACCTAACCACGAAAGGTCATGTTCGATCGCCAGATAAAATTCATCCCGGACACGGGTGGCATCGATATCCTCGAAGCGGAGGTAGAACCGTCCACCATTTTCCTCCGCCAGGTCATAGGCGTAGACCGCCGCGAAAGCGTGGCCGAGATGCAGCAAGCCTGTGGGTGATGGAGCGAAACGGGTGAGCACGCTGTGAACCTAAGCGTTAAGTTGAAAACTCCAAATACCAAAAAGCGAAAAATGCGCGCTGTTCAGGTTGGCGGGATACCGTGGGGTTTTCCGCGCAAGGGATGTGCCCAACAATTCCGCTGCCAACATCCTGTTGGTCCGAGCGGGCGGGCTAAAATCCCCCCGCCCCGGATCCGCGCCGAAGCCCCGCTTGCCGCCCGCCAGGCCCATTAACGCAAAATACTTGCAATAGTGTGTTTTTTGCGTTAGCCTCCGCGCGTGAGGACGATATTTTTTGGAATATTCATGTGGGCCGCATCCTGTTTGCCGGGGGTGTCCCAGATGAAGGTGGTGGCGCTGCACCCGCTGATGGCGGATTTGGCGAGGCAGGTGGGCGGGCAGCATGTCGAGGTGGTTTCGCTGATGGGGCCGAACGACGACCCGCATCATTTCAACCCGACACCGGCGGCGCTGCACAAGGCGCGGGGGGCGAAGGTCTACCTTGCCAGCGGTATGGGGTTGGAAACCTATCTTGGCAAGCTCCGCGATACCCTGGCTGGTGCGGCGACGGTGATTGAGGTGGGAAAAACGCTACCGGCCCGGGAAGTGGGATCGGCGTTCGTGTGTACGCAGGAGGGGCACGATCACGAGGGACACGACCACGGCAGTACGATTGACCCGCACTGGTGGCACCGGGTGAGTAACATGCAGCGCGCGGCCGATGTCGTGGCCAAGGCATTTTCGCTGGCGGACGCCGGGCATGCGGCCGACTACAAGGCCAATGCCCGCCGGTACCGTGCTGAGCTGTCACGGTTGAATTCCTGGGTGCGGCGGACGCTCATGGCGGTACCGAAGGCAGACCGGAAGCTGGCGACGGCGCACGCGTCCTTCGGCTATTTTTGTGACGAATACGGATTTGAGTCGATGGCGGTCGAGGGGATCAACAAGGGAGGCAAGCCGTCGGCCAGGGTATTGGCGGAAATCGTCACAACGATCCGGAAGCAGCAAATCAAGGCGGTCTTCCCCGAGCAGCGCGCCAACCCGAAGGCCTTGAAAACGCTCGCCCAGGAAACGGGGGTGCGGATCGGCGGCACGTTGATTGCTGACGGCAGCGACTCGTACGCCGGTATGGTCCGGCATAATGTGAACACCATTCTCAAGGCGCTGGCGCCTGGGAAGTAAGCCGGAACGCAGGCTGGAAAAACGAACCGATACGACCTGACATGCGCGGCTCCCCTCTCAAGAATTTCCTCTGCGTCATCGCCCTGTTGCTGGTGATGGCGGTCGGGGTGGCGCTGACGACTCGACGGGTGGACAGCGTGAAACCCGGGCCTCGGGAAATGACGAAACAAGCCGAAGGCATGGTTGAGGTGGAGGTGCGCTTGCTTTTTTCCCACCGGCCGGCAAGGGTGCGGATGCCGGGCTTCGGCGTGGATGCCCGGCCCGAGGGGAACGAATTGGAGCTGGTGCTCAGTTTGCCCGCTGAGACGGAGACGGAGCTCCCGCTCGACATCACCTGGGCGGCCCAGGACGGCGCCCACTATTTCACCCGGATCACGATCCGCAGGGACGGCGTGGAAGATGACGTGGTTGTTTTTACCGATCAGTTTGCCGAGTTTGCCGATACGTTCACCATCGATACCCGCACGAAAAAACCATGAGTGACTGCAGCCACCAGCCCAGCGACGAATGCCCGCACGCGCATCATCATCACCATGAGTTGGTGGTCGAGGGTGTCTGTGTGAGCTATCACAAGACGCTGGCACTCGAAGACATCAGCTTTGCCACGTCCTGTGGTCACAGCGTGGCGCTCGTCGGACCTAATGGAGCCGGGAAAAGCACCCTGCTCAAGGTGATTGCCGGGCTGCTTCGCCGGTCGAGCGGGAGCATCCTCTGGCGCCACGAACCGGTCAAACACTGGAGCCGCGAGTTTGCCTACCTGCCGCAGAGTGAGGAGGTGAACTGGGACTTCCCGATTACGGTGCGCGGCATGGTGGAGATGGGCCGCTATCCCCACCTCGGCCCGTGGAAACGCTACGGCAAACACGATGACGAGGTGGTGGAGAATGCCATCGAGATCATGCAACTCGGCGACCTCCAGCACCGACAGATCCGTGAGCTTTCCGGCGGCCAGCAGCAGCGCGCGTTCCTGGCGCGGTCATTGGCCCAGGATGCGCACGTATTGTTGTTAGATGAGCCGTTCACCGGCCTCGACCGTGACCACTCGGCGCAACTCGCGCAGCTGCTGCGTGACATCACGCGTGAAGGCCGACTGGTGATCGCCTCGCATCATGATTTGAATACGGCGGCGGATATTTTTGACGACAGCCTGCTGATGCATCGGCGGGTGATTGCCTATGGGCCGACGCGGGAGACTTTGAGCGAGGAGAATTTGAACGCGGCCTTTTCCCCGGACCCCCAAACCCTGACAGCCGCCTCCTGACACACCATGCACACGATTCTCGAGACCCTGGACACCCAGTTCTTCCAGCGCGCGTTGCTGGCGGCGACGTTGATTGGTTTTACCAACGGGTTTTTCAGCGGCTTTGTGCTGCTGAGGAGGAATGCGCTGTCCATGGGCGCGCTGTCACACACCATGCTTCCCGGTATCGCCACGGTGGTACTGGTTACTGGCGCGCTGACGCAGTGGGGGGCATTTGTCGGCGCGTTGGTGGCAGCCATGATTGTCGGGCTTGGCTCGGTGGCGGTGGCCCGCGGCAGTCGTATTCCGCAGGGGACGGCACTGGCTATTTTCTTCACCTCCGCCTTTGCCGCCGGGGTGGTGATCCAGAGGCGGATTGGCACCGCTGCCGAGTTGGAAAACTGGCTCTTTGGCAACATCCTTGCGGTCAGTGACGGGGACCTCTGGATTTTCCTGGTGATTTCCGCGGTCACCCTTTCGCTTTCCACCCTTTTTATGCGGCCGCTGTTGCTGACCCTCTTCGAGCCCCACGTGGCGGCGGCGCAGGGGGTGCACGTCAAAACCATGCAATACATGCTGTTCGGCCTGTTGATCCTCGCATTGGTGGCCAGCTTCCAGGCACTGGGCAGTGTCCTGTCCATCGGCTTACTGGTGGCACCCGCGGCGATCGTCTCCCTGTTCACCAACAAAACCTCGTGGCTGTTCTGGGGTGGCGGGATCGTTGGCAGTGGCGGCTCGGTGATCGCCGTGCTGATATCCGCCGCCACGGAAACACCGACCGGCCCGACCATCGTTATGGTACAGGGAATTACCTTTTTACTGGCCTGCCTGATCAGCCCCCGATATGGATTGCGGAGGCGTATTGCCATCTCCCTCCGTCCGAACATCACCCATCCTAACTAACACTTTATGAAAAACATTTTCTTCCCGCTCACTCTCACGGCCATGACACTTGGGCTGGCAACTGCACAGGATAACGGACAAACTGACATTACGCCCACAGTGCCATTCGGCGGTGAAGATTGTGATCATAGTGACGGATCTATCCTATCCATAAACCCCAGCCTGCACCTGCGCGCTGTCTATGGTGAGACCGATCTTGAGGATGCGGGGCTTGCCAGCGGTGGCCATGACCCGGCCACCGACGGATTCAGCGTTCCCGGCTTGTCGGTAGGTGCGGATGTCCACATGGGGGAGAATCTGTTTGCCTTCACCGAGGCCATCTTCGCATGGGATAAGGAAGAGGGCTGGAAGGGCGAGCTCGAGGAGCTATACGCCAAGCTAATGAACCTTCCCGGCGGCTTCGACCTCAAGGGCGGGCGTTTCTTCGCCTCTGTGGGCACGCTGAACACGCCACACAACCACGAATGGAAATTTGTCGATACCAGCATGATGAATTTTCGCTTTCTCGGTGATGACGCACTGGCACTGGAGGGTTTCGAACTTGTCTGGACCCCGCCAACCCAATGGGACGACAAACTGATCCTGGGGTACGGCTCCGCTGTCGAGCACGAGCACGAAGAGGAGGAACATGGCGACGAGGAGGACCATGGTCATGAGGAGGAAGCCGAGGAGGCGCTCTGGGACAGGGACATTTTCACGCTGCGATACACCGCGACGTTCTGGCCCGGAGATACCTGCGGCTTCACCTACGGCGTCAGCTACATGCAGGGTAGAAACTTCATGGGAGAATCAGCAAAACTCTACGGTGCCGACCTCACCTACAGCTGGCTGGAGGACGGCTCCCATGGCCAAAATTTCACTTGGACCAACGAAGCGATGATGCGCGACGTCAACACAGAAGAAGGCAAATTTGAGGAATGGGCATTCTCATCCCGTGCCATCTGGCGCTTTCTCCCCGAGTGGGAAGCCGGGCTAAGATATGACTACCTTGAGGGCGTGGCCGACCCCGAGCTGGCGGAACGACACCGCATTTCGCCCTCTTTGACACGATATTTCCGGGTCGGTATGATGCTGGATGCCATGGCTCGCGTTCAGTACAACTACGACCACAACGAGGAAAGCGGTGACAATCACAGCCTATGGCTGATGTTCGGCTTCGACTGGGGTGAAGGCGACGACCACGTGCATTAACCACCACGTGGCGGTTTATAGTATTCCGTATGAAGTTTGAAGAAATAGCTCGCGTCCACACCTGCTACGGGGAAAAATTCGGGGTTCCACGGCAACCCGGACTGGTGGATGAGGCCTGGGGTGAGTTGATTTTTGAGCCTGAATTTCGAACTGTCGATGCCGTGCGTGGACTCGACGGCTTCTCGCATGTCTGGCTGGTATTTGTTTTTCACCAGGCGCTGCGAAGCGAGTGGAAACCAACGGTCAGACCGCCGCGACTTGGTGGCAATGAGAAGGTTGGTGTCTTTGCCAGCCGCTCACCCTTCCGACCGAACCCGATTGGGCTGTCGTGTGTGAGACTGGAGAGTATTGACCTCGACCACCCGGACGGACCGGTGCTGAACCTCCGCGGCGTTGACCTCGTCGATGGCACCCCCGTGCTCGATATCAAACCCTATATCCCCTACTCGGATTCCCTGCCCGATGCTCATGGCGGATTTGCCCACAACGCACCTACCATGTTAGACGTGGACTGGCAGACTGGCGTCGGCGCAAACCTGACCGGCTCGACCACGGCACTGATCGAAGCCACCCTGGCGGCCGACCCCCGCCCCGCGTATCAGCGTGAGGAAAGTGAGCGTGAGTACGGCTGCCTGATCGACGGCTACAACGTGCGTTGGACGGTTGCGAACCATCGCGCCCTCGTTGTATCCTGTGATGCCGTCTGACGACGGTCGCGGCCGCCGGGCGGCCAATCGCAGGGCGGCAACCCATGTTGGCATCACCCGTCACCGGGCACTCATTCTTTTTCGAGGTCGCATTTTTCCGATTCGGGCATACTGTGGTTCCATTGATGAAATACCGCTCACTGGTCTTTGATTTTGATGGCACCATCGCCGACACGCTCGACGAGGGCTTGAGGATCTATAATGAACTGGCACAGGATCTCGGCCTTCAACTCATCGATGCGGGGGAAGTCGCCCACCTGCGGACGATGAATATCACCGATTTCCTCGATCATCTCGGGATCCCGAGGCGGATCGTTCCGACCCTACTCTACCGGGGAACCCGCATGCTCAAGGCCAAGATCCCGACCCTGCCACTGGTCCAGGGGATGGGGGACGCGCTGCCTCGACTGCGGCAAGGTGCCGAGCACTTTGGGATCCTTACCTCCAACTCGGTCGAAAACGCCGGTCTGTTCCTCGAAACACATGGACTCGGCGGGGTGTTCAGCTTCATCTCCTCGACCTCCAAACTCACCGGGAAATCCAAGTACTTACGCAACATCCTTGGGAAATATGCCCTGGCCCCGGGCGAGCTTGTCTACATCGGCGATGAAATCCGCGACATCAAGGCGGCGCGCAAGGCGGGGGTCGCGGCGGCAGCCGTCGGCTGGGGGTTTAATTCCCCCGCGTCGCTGCTGGCGACCGACCCCGACCACTTCTTCCACACACCGGACCAGATGCTGGCGCTGATCGGCAGCTGACGCGCCGCTATTTCCAAAGCAGCATCTTTGCGCCAAAAACCAGCAGGACCAAGCCGAACAGACGGGTCAGGTGCTGATTGCTGAGCTTGTGCATCAGATCGGTACCAAACCATGCGGCCAGCGCGGCCGCCACGGCGGTGAGTGCGACAATCCGCCAATCGATCAACGACTCGCCTTTCCGCAGTGAGTTGTTCAAGGTCGCGACGAGGGCCACAATCACGATCACGGCCAGCGAGGTTGCCACCGCCTTTTTCTGCTCAAAGCCCAATGCCGTCACCAAGGCGGGCACCATCACAATACCGCCACCCACACCACAGAGCGCGCCCAGCAAGCCTGCGGCAATCCCGATCAGGGTGGCGATGGCAAGGGTTTTCATAGTCGGGCGAGTCAGGGGGTGCAGATTGTGGCGATCAGGCGGTGTAAGACCGTGCGATGGTCAAGGCCCGTGGTCACCAGGCACTTATCCGCATCGAGGCAGGCATCCATCGCCCTGCGCAGCTTGTCCAAACCAAAACCCGTCGCGTTTTGACTGGCGAGAAAAAGGGGATAGGCGTTCACGCCCCCCGTCTTCTTCTGGGGTAGCCAGGCACGTTCGTTTTCCGGCAAGGCGTCAAGGGCGGCAGCATACTGGTTGTAGTTTCCGTTCGGAATCTTGCGGCCATGGCCGGCGGCGGCGGACATAAAAAGGTTGCGCACGGTGGGAATGATCGAGGCACGCAAAATGCCAATCGCACTCTCCTTGCGGGCGAGTTGCTGGTCGATCAGCTCGAAGGCCCGCGCCGCATTCCTCTTCTGCAACGCCCTGCCAATTTCAAAAACAACACCGGCACGGCTCAGCGGCACCAGCAGCCGCACATCGTCCACACCCACGTCACGGCGGGCACCGAGGTAGACGTCTATTTTCTCCAACTCGCTGGCGATCTGACGGGTGTCCTCGCCGGCGAGCATCACAAATAACTCCAGCGCTTCGGCATCAAAGGTGAGACCGAGGTCGCGCGCCCGCGCACGGACGTTACCCGCCACCTCCTCCTGCCAACCATCGCGCGACACGTCCGGCTTGTCATAGCTCTTCACCTTCGCCTCGGCGTGAAGGTACTTGCTGAGCAGACGGCTTTTGTTGAATGCCGAGCCGCTCATGACAAACCGGATGTCATCGGGCAACCCGCCCTTGAGGCAGTCCAACAATGCTTCGGTCCCCATCTTGGTCGCCTCGGCCATGCTGGTGCGGTCGCTGCCCAGAAAATTGACATTCTTCAGCCAGACCGTCTTGCCTCCGCCGAAAAATGGCAAGGTTTGCAACGACTGGATGGTGCGGCTGCAGGCCGTATGGGCCTCGTCGGCATTGGCCGCGGTGCCATCGATCACCTCCTGGGAAAAATCATCGCCGCCCTCGGGCTTGAGCTTGTTGTATATCTTCAGCGCCTCTTCGGACACCGTACCTTCATCGCTCCCGGTAATGACATAGATCTGGCTCACGTGCCAAAGAATCAGGAAGGAACAAGCAAGAAGCAAGGGCTAAAACGAGCCGCGCACCGAATTCAGCACGTGGCGACACGGGTCCCGAACCGCCCCGTCTACTTGCTCCCCTGGTAGCGGTAGTGACCGATCAGCTGGTACTCCAGCAACTTATCCTCCCATCGGGGGCCGGAGCCAATGTTGTGTACGATCCACTTCTCATCCCTGCGGTCGCCCGGGCCAGGAACCACCACCCCGATATGGGTGGCGCCGTGGGGCAATCGCCACGCCACAACATCGCCATAACTGAAATCGCGGGTCTCGGACATTTCCGGAAGTGCCATTTCCTGGCCAAACCGGCTGAAAAAGCGCTGCAGGTTCGGCACACGGCGATGATCGATGTTGCTATCCGTGCCCTTCAAGCTCCAGAGCTGGGGGTAGATGCGAAAGTTCGCCTCCATGTCGTCATGGACAAGCTGCTGAAGGTCGATGCCAAGGGCACGGTAGCTGCGCACCACCACATCCGTGCATACCCCCTTCCCTTCGGGCACGTCACCATTGGGATAGGAAATCTTGTAGTAGGCAGGGTCATAGGTGATGTCCTCCTTGGTCCTTTTCAGGGCAGCCGCCGCAAGTTGGTTCCCGAAAGCTTCATCCTGACCGAGCCAGGATACGGTCTCCTCCACCTTCAACTCGGTCACCGGCGCGTTCCGGGCCAGCGCCTGCGAGATATAGGGCTTCGCCACGATACCCACCCCCACCACGACAAAGAGGATCATCAACCATCCACCCCCCCATGACTTATTGACGGGTTTTTGCGGGCGCGGGCCGATGTATTCGATGGTGCTCATGGTCTCTGATCTCTAAAAGTCGCTGACTAATGCTGATTTGGATGGCTTATTAACATCAGATTCGCGCCCGTTGATCCAGCATATTTCACCCGTACGTCAAAAAATGTCACAGGACTTCGGCGTCCTGCAGATGTCATCAGCCCCAAACCCGTGTGGGAGTTCATTTTTACCGTTGGCAAATGCTCTCAGCCCTCCAGACTCAGCACACCGGCATGATCATCGAATACAAGAAGACCCCGCTCCACTGGGGCGCACTCGACCTCGCCCTCTTCGGCCTTGAAAAAGACTGGTACGGCAGCACGCTCGATGTGCCCGCTGCGTTTGGTCTCGCCATCGATCACGGTAGCTTCTGGTTTGTCGCGACACGCCGGAAACCCGCCGACATCGCCCCGCGGTCGCGGCCCGGTGCGTTTACTCCGGAACTCTGGAAACACGATGTGGCCGAGTTCTTCCTTAGCCACCCCGACACGGGCCGTTACCTGGAGTTCAACCTCGCACCCAATGGCGCCTGGTGGAGCGCCGAGTTCACCGCACCACGCACCCGGGCCGCCACCGCCGACACCCCGCTGCCGGGTGTCCAAACATTCTCCGAGCTCGCACCGGACGGCACATGGGTGGCCGCGGCATCCATTCCACTTGAAATCCTCAAGGCGGGTTTCGACTTCGGTCCCGAAACCCGCATGAACGTCACGTTCATCGTCGACTCACCCAACCAGAAATTTCTAACAGCATCGCCCGCTCATGACGGGCCGCCCGACTTTCATCGGCCCGACATTTTCCAACAGGTCAAGATTCACGACGGAGGATTTACTTTTCACGAACCGCGATGACCAAGCCGATCTAACAAAAACTATTCGCAGATGGCCCCGCGTAATCATCACCTCCCCGAACCAAGCAGCGGAACCGGCGATTTCTGCGCACCGACTGAAGCCCGTTCATCCGGGAACCCCGGCCCGACTGGAAAAACATCACGGCCACGTCGCTTCCGGATTGCTTCTTTGATCCACTGTGGCTTAATCAAAGTTTAAGAAGCCAATGAAAAGCACCTCTCAAGACCGACTCGAGCTAGCACTACAGGCATCCAATGAAGGTGTGTGGGACTGGTATGTGGGTGAGGATCCCATTTACTACTCGGAACGGGTCCTTGGCTTTTTGGGATACGAGGCCGAGGCTGCCCCCAACATCATTACCCAGGCCAAGGATTATTTCCATGAGGATGACTTGCCGGGTTTTGAGCAAGCGCTCCAAAGCTCGCTCGCCGATGGCGGCGAGGACATACTCGCCTCCGAATGCCGTTACCGCCACCCGGACGGGTCATGGCACTGGCTGCGCATCCGCGGGATCGCCGTGCGCAACGCACAGAAAAAAACAATACGCATGGTCGGTTCCATCATTGATATCTCCCAGCGCAAGACCGCTGAAATCGAACTTGAAGAGGAAAGGTACCGACTGCGGGAACTCATCGAAAACATCCCGGTCAATGTGTATTACAAGGACGAGAAGTCCCGTTTTGTCATGGCGAACACATCCATCGCCAAAAGGCTTGGCGCGCAAACGGGACAGGATCTTGTGGGGAAGACCGATCACGATTTTTTTGGCAAAACCCATGCCGATACCGCACGCGCGGACGAGATCAGGATCATGCAGTTGCGCGAGCCGCAGATCAATACCATCCAGCGTGAGACCTGGGAAGGCAAGGAGGACACCTGGGTGGAAATCACCAAGCTCCCCTGGCTCGACCGCAAGGGCAACCTGCTCGGCACCTTTGGCATCACCAGCGATATCACCAGCTTGGTAAAAACCCAGCGGATGCTCACCAGCGTGGCGGAGGAACTTCAAAAACGCAATGTCGCCTTCGAAGAGGAGCTTCAACTCGCACGCGAGATCCAACAAGCCTTGTTGCCCCAGAGTCTCGACGGCCTGGTGTTGCGCGGTCACGACCGTGAAGTCACCTTTGGCTGCCGCTACTCACCGGCGTCGGAAATGGCGGGCGACTTCATCGAGGTCATGCCGATCTCGCAACACTGCATTGGCATCTTTGTCTGTGACGTCATGGGTCACGGCGTCAGGGCCTCGCTGGTCGTATCCATGCTGCGCGGCCTGATGGAAAAAGAACGCGACTCGGCCACAAGCCCGGAGTGGTTCCTCTACGGCATCAACGAGGGGCTCGTCTCCATCTTCGAACGCGCCAGCGTCACCCTGTTCGCCACCGCCATCTACTGTGTCATCAACCTCAAGGAGGGCAGCCTGAGTTATTCCTGCGCCGGCCACCCGGCACCCATCACCGTGAAGTCGGGCGAAGGCCAACAACTCTCGCCCGGCAATGGCGACGGCAAACCCAATCCGGCGCTGGGCCTCATTTCCAAGGCAACCTACAGCGCCCGATCCGTCTCCCTGGATGATACCGACCGCATCCTCATCTTCACCGACGGCCTGCACGAAGTCGAAGACGCGGCGGGCGAGGAAATGGGGATAGAGCGCATCATTGCGACCATGGGCTCGAGTGGCAACGACGACCTCGAAACCTGTCTCGACACCCTGCTCGACCAAGCCCGGCGGCACTCCGCTGACGGGCAATTCGGCGACGACGTCTGCCTGTTTGCCATGGATGTGAATGCGGGAGCCTAGAGCTCCTCCAAGCGGACCCCGTCAACCGCGCGGGTTGCAAAAATGTGGGGTTCAATCCCGGTCTCCTCCTTGTAGCGCCGACTCATTTCGTCCATCACGGCCTCGGCCTTGTCGGCACGGGCAATGGTCACCGTGGAGCCACCGAAGCCACCCCCCGTCATCCGGCTGCCTAACACACCGCCCTCTTCGCCGATGGCCCATGCCGCCTCCACCATGATGTCGAGCTCCTTGCAGGACACTTCAAAATCGTCGCGCAGTGACCTGTGGCTCGCGGCCATCAACTCGCCCACCTCGTGGGTTTTGCCCCGGGCCAGCGCCATGGCGGCCTTCTGCGTGCGCTCGATTTCGCTCACCACGTGGCGGGCACGACGGAAAACAACGCTGCTCATCTCATTCTTCGCGGCCTCAAGCTCCTCCATGCTCACCTCACGCCAGGATTTTTTGCCGAGAATCGACAGGGCGATTTCCGTTTGCTTCCTGCGGTTGGAATAACTGCCGTCGCTCAGTTCGTGTTGGACCTGGGTATCGGCAATGATGATTTCCACGGAATCATCGGCAAAGGGGATCGACTGCACCTCCTCCGACCGGCAATCAATCAGGGTCAGGTGGTCTTTTTCAGCGAAGATCGAGGCGAACTGGTCCATGATCCCACACGGCACGCCGGCAAACTTGTGTTCGGCACGCTGACACAGCCGTGCTTTGTTTTTCGGGTTGATATCGATCCCCAACAACCCCTCCACCAACGTCGCCGCGGCGACCTCGATGGCCGCCGAGCTGGACAGCCCGGCACCCAGGGGGATGGTCGAGTGAACCAGCGCGTCAAATCCCGGCAGCGGCCAAAATCCTTTTTCCCGGAAGCCGTCGAACACGCCGCGGATGTAGTTGGCCCAGTGTGGTTCTCCGGATTCAAGCGGTTCGTCCAACAGCACCATTGCCGGCTCGTCGGGGAAGAGGCTGGAGAGCAGGTTCGCCTGTGACGTGCCATTGGGTGCGGCGGCAATCATGACATAGCGGTTGATCGCCAGGGGCAGCACAAAGCCATCACAATAATCAATGTGCTCGCCGATCAGATTCACCCTTGATGGTGCTGCAACAAGCCAAAACGGAGCCAAGCCGAAGTGCTCCTCAAATTCTTTGACCGCCGCCTTCTTCTGCTCGGTGTAAGCCTTGTGGTTATGCTCAATCATTGTGCTTCCGTGTTTACGCGTTTTGCTTGACCATTATTGCTATCCTACCCACCGCTCTGGGCCAGCCTCAAATGCATCTGGCCACGAAAAAATCATGCGGCAGCGCGGCACCCCGGCATCCGATCAGCCACCAATTGGCTGATTCATGATTGAAACCTGGGAAAGTCAACGTAGTATCCAAGCGTGAAACCTCTTTTTATTTGCCTCGGAATCATCGCCGCCTCCCTGATGCTCATTTCCTGCGAAGGCAAAAAAGAACAAGCCAGCCAGGAACTTGAAACCTCCGGCTATCAATCCACGCCAGCCGATTTTCTCCGCGCTGCGGAAAATGGCGACGTCCGCGCGCTCGAGCTCTTCATCCAACAGGACATGGACCTCGACTGCAAGGATGCCAACGGCTGGACTGCGCTCCATCTCGCCGCCCACGGAAAACGCCAGGAGTCGGTTGCCCTGCTGCTCGATGCCGGCATGGATATCGAGTCCCCCGGGCCGGACGGAGTCACGCCGCTGATGCTCGCCGCCCGCGAGGGCAACAGCACCATGGTGCGCTACCTGCTCAAGCAGGGTGCCAAAGCCGAGTTGAAAGATCGGAAAAACCGAAGCGCCCTGATCCTTGCCGTCGAGGGCAGCCACAAGGCCTGTGTCGAGGAGCTCGCACCGTACTCGCGTAACCAGCTTAATACCGCCCTGCTCTATGCCGCCTCCCAGGGGAAACATCAGGTCATCGAAACCCTGACCAGCTTCGGGGCCTCCGTTTATGTGCGCCATGAAGGAGGCATGACCCCGCTGATGCTTGCCGCCCAAAAAGGCCACGCCGACACCGTCGACGCCCTGTTGGAAAATGGTGCCAACCGCTACGCCATCAACGAACACGGCTGGACCGCCGCCCAGGTGGCGGCAGCCGCTGACCAGCAAGCCATCGCCAAGCTGCTCAACCAGGACCCGGATGCCGCGGAACTCACCCTCGGGGAACCCTCCGAGCAGGAGGGCGTCGCGTGGGCGGCACCCGTGGTCGCGGCCGCCGACATGCCCGGCGCCGCTGACCCAACGCCGCCTACCGGTCAGGCCACCCCGACTCCCCCCACATCCCCCGCCCCGAAACGCCTGCCGTTTATTTCCGGCAAAACCATCGCCAGCCAGGGTGCCCACCCGGACGATCTCGGCCGTGACCTCGCCATGCTCGGCTACACCGAAAAGCCGCTGCCCATCATGGTGGAAAAAACGCATCGGGGCGAAGCCGGGGGGAGCGAAGCCGAGATCCGCATGCTCTACGGACAGCATCAGAAGATCAAGGTCAGGGAAGGTGACACCATCCCGACCACCCGTTTCAAAATCGTCCGCATCCGCCGTATGCTCAGCCATAGTAAGATCACCGACGGGAAACCGACCGATGTGTCCGTCGTGGAAATCGAGGACACCCGCACCGGCCAGCGCCGCAAGATGACCAGCCGGATCCCCGCCACTGCCGCCGAAGCCTGGGCCGTGCTGCGCAGTCAGTCCAGCGGCCAGACCTACGCCGTCCGCGCCGGCCAACACTTCCGCACCGCGGATGGCCAGCACTACACCGTCTCCGACGTCCGCCCCACCCAGATCATCCTGAGCCGCGACGATACCGGCGAGGCGACGACCATCCCGTTATCCGAGTAGCGGCCGAGTCCATCGAAGGCGGCACCATCGGCCCGGGGCCGGTGGCGGAGCCTGCTTCAACAATCATCACGCGTCAATCAACCCTTCCAGCCCCAACGGGGTTCAAACTGCAACAGCCCTGGGATTATTGCCCACCGGAGATCGCGCGCTTGAGCGGCATGCCGGCTTTGAGGATTTTTTTCTGAAGTTTCTGCACGTCAACATCCTGAACATTGACTCTGTCGCTGATGGCCATGGAGGCCGCCATGCCGGCGACTTCCCCCAGGTGCATCCATGTGGGCTCGAGCCGGATGGCGCAGAAGGCGACCGCGCTGGACGACATGCAGACGGGTACCAGCAGGTTCTGACATTCTTCCTTTTTGGGGGTGATGGCGCGGTACGGGATATCGAAAGTCATGCCTTCCTGCCAGATCCGCCCTTCGTTGATGAAATGGTCCTTGTCGTAGGCGTAACGCGCGACGTGGTGGGAGTCGATGTAATGGGAGCCCATGTGGATCACGTCCTTTTTGTCGCGGGTCTCGGTGATGTCCGCCTGCGTCATGACGGTGACACCTTGCATGCGGCGCGCAGCACGAATGTAGAGGTAATACGGCCAATGACCGTTGTCCGCCCACTCGTCTTTGCACAAGCCGTAACGGGCCATATCCTTGCGAACCGCCTCGGGAACGCGTGGGTCGGTCTTGAGGAACCACAGCAGGCCGTGGGTGTAGTCGCGGTATTTTTGATGGATCTTCTCACGCTCCTCGAAGCTCGCCTCCGCCCAGGCCGTCTGCTCGCCGGGCATGCTCATCGAAACAATCGCCGCCTGCTTGTTATTGCATTCGCGCTTGGCGCCCGGCAGGTCGTAAAGCGCGAGCACGTTGCCCACGGTTTTCAGCGCACCCGACTCGAGATTGCGCACCAGCAGTTCATACTCTTTCGGGTCGTATTTGGCGGGTTTCTCGATTGCGACCGAGTTGTCCGGATCGGTGGTCAGGTTGAGCCGGATGTTGTAGCAGATCGGATGCGGGCTGGCAGAAAACTCCTTGGGTGGCGAACCCGGCATGATACCGGGCAAGAGCTTGCCGTCCTCGTCATAAGGAGAAATTTTGATCGGTTTGTCGAGGTAACGCACCCCGCCGAGTGATTCGCCATAGGTATCACGCGCCTCACGTCCCACGGTGTAGGAGACGCCGGCGGCGGCCATCAGGTCGCCCTCGTAGGTGGCATCGATGAATACCTTGGCGCGGTAGCTGGTGCCGCCGCGCACGGTTAGCTCCGTGATCCTCCCATCCGTCTTGGTTACGCCATCCAGAAGTTGCTCGAAGCGCACCGGCACTTTGGCCTCATCGAGCATTTCCAGAAAGACCTTCTCGGCGACATGGGAATGCCAGGTGCGCAGATAGCGCTTGTTAGGACGCTTGAGTTCGGTCCACCCACGGGTTCGGAGGTGGGCCGCGAGCAGGAACCGCTCACTGAGTCCGCCGAAGGTGCGGGTGTCCATGTGCTCGGACTCATCGCGGTTGAGGCCACTCGTGCTCAGCCCACCGACGTGTTTGGTCTGCTCCAACAAAACAACCGACGCACCTTCTCTTGCCGCTGAAATGGCAGCTGTGATACCGCCGGGCGTGCCGCCGTAAACGACGACGTCGTACGACTCCGCGCCCTGGCTATGGATCGAAACAGTCGCCAAGAAGAGGGCCGCTATGATGGAATGAAGTAAGTGTCTCATGGATGATGGGTGTGTGTTTTGTGTGTATACGTGCGAGTCACCTCGAAAATTCAACAGAAAATTCAACAGTTCTGGCTGACGCTCAATCTGGAGAGAAACATAGGTGCCATGGCACCCTTCCATTTCATGGCCCACTGAAAGTGAGAGGATCTTAACCAATGGATAGACGATTCCAACGCTCTGTCAACATGCTTCCGGTGCAGAGGCCGCAGCGTAGGAAACACCTCGGGCGCGCCGCCGTTGCCCGGATGACCAACCCAAGGCGAACGCCTCAGGGGTCCACACCGCAGACTCATGCTTAACCCCGGCGCTTACTCGGTCCACTCCGCCAAGGCCTTGTCGAGATCAGCCGATTTTTTAACCCGAAGGTTTTCCCCGACCTCGATGGTCGCGCGTTTGCCGGTGCCACTTTGGAAGTGCACTTCGACGGGTGTTGAGCCGGGGTGCTCCTTGAGCACCTGGTGAATCTCCAGCAGGTCCTTTTTGCCATGACGCGCGACCCAGAGGTTGATCTGCAGGGCTCCGTTGCCCGAGGATTTGCGCACTTTCAGCTCCTTGATCTGGGATCCTGTCAGCCTGAGGGTCTCCGTGCGCTCGTCCACCTGCACATTCGCCTGGAGACGGATGACACTGCCGGACATCAGCAGGCCGGCTTCGCGGGCCGGGCTGTAGCTTTCCGACCAGCACACAACCTCACAGCTTCCGGTGAAGTCCTCCATATGAAGCACACCGAACGGCTTCCCCTTGCGGGTCACCTTGTGCTCGACGTGTCGAATCATGCCCGCAAAGGCGTAGCGGGCCCGTTTGTCGCGGGTGTCGAGCTCATCCATCAGGCCGATTTTTTCAAAACGATCCGAGTCAATGACGCCCCGGTACTTATCCAGGGGGTGGCCACTGGTGTAATAACCTAACAATTCCTTCTCATTGGCGAGCTTTTCATCCTTGGTCCACTCCTCGACATCGGTTGCCGTCACCCCCTGGTCAGGGTCGGGCGCCGATCCCGCGAAGTCCATGGTATCAAATAGTGACACCTGCCCCTGCGCGCGATCGCGCTGGGCGGAGCTCGAGGAGGCGACCACCTGCTCGACCCGGGCGAACATCCCGGAGCGTGACTCCCCGGTCCAATCCAGCGCGCCGGCCTTAATCAGGTTCTCCAGGATGCGCTTGTTCACGCTGCGGGAGTCGAGCCGATTGGAAAAGTCCTCCAGACTTTCAAACGCACCATTCTCCTCGCGTTCGGCAATCGCCGTGGCCATGGCACCTTCCCCGACGTTTTTAATGGCCGCCAGTCCGTAGCGGATCGCCATTCTCCCCGAGGGGGTTTTCTCAGGGGCAAAGCGGAGCTTGGATTGATTGATATCAGGAGGAAGCACCTCGATATCCATGCGGTGGCACTCGGAAACAAAGATGCCTATCTTGTCCGTGTTGTTCAGCTCGTTCGACAGCAGGCCCGCCATGAACTCAACCGGGTGATTGGCCTTGAGGTAGGCGGTCCAGTAGGAAATGTGGCCGTAACAGGCGGAGTGGGATTTGTTAAACCCGTAGCCGGCGAACCCGGCAATCTTATCGAAAATCTGGTTGGCGAGCTGGGCGTCGATATCGTTGGTCTCCTTGGCACCGGCAACGAATATCTCACGCTGTTTCGCCATCTCGGAGGGCTTTTTCTTACCCATCGCGCGGCGCAGAATATCGGCACCGCCCAGGGTATAACCCGCAAGCAGCTTGGCGGCATTCTGCACCTGCTCCTGATAAATCATCACGCCGAAGGTATCCCCACAGATCTCCTCCAACAGGTGATGCTCGTACTTGACCGGTTTGATGCCTTTTTTGACCTCGATCATCTGGTCGATGTAGTCCATCGCTCCCGGGCGATAGAGCGCCAGCAGGTCAATGATGTCGTCGATCCGCTCAATCCCGTATTTCCGGCACGTTTCCACCATGCCGCCGGACTCCAGCTGGAATACGCCCATGGTTTCGCCCCGGTTCAGAAGCGCCAGGGTGGGTTCGTCCTCGAGAGATATCGTGTTGATGTCGAAGTCCGGCAGATGCACACGGATATGGTTCACGGCATCCTGGATGACGGTCATGTTTTTCAGACCCAGAAAGTCCATCTTGAGCAAGCCGAGCTCGGTGATGGCATTCATGTCACACTGGGTGACCACCTCGCCCTCGTTGCCCCGGGTCAGGGCGCAGTGCTCATCCAGGGCCCGGTCACCGATCACCACCCCGGCGGCGTGCACGCCGGTGTTGCGTTTCAGCCCTTCCAGCTTCAGGGCATAGTCCCAGAGTTCCCGCCAGGTGCTGCTGTTTTCGATGATGTCACGCAACTCCTGTTTCTCGTCATACTCCGCCTTCAGTTTGATTCCCGGCTTGGTCTCGATCATTTTTGCCAGCATGTCGGCATCGCCATAGCTAATCCCCATGACGCGGGAAACATCGCGGATCACACTCTTCGCACCCAGGGTTCCGTAGGTGATGATGTGGGAAACCGACCGCTCGCCATACTTCTGGCGGACATACTCGATCACCTCGGGTCGGCGGGTCTGGCAAAAGTCGATGTCGACATCCGGCGGGCTGACCCGCTCCGGGTTGAGAAAGCGCTCGAAAAGGAGGCCGAAACGCATCGGGCAGATGTCGGTGATGCCCATGGTGAAGGCGACCAGCGACCCCGCCGCCGAGCCCCGCCCGGGCCCCACCGGAATATCGTGATCACGCGCCCATTGGATGAAGTCCGCGGTGATCAGGAAGTACGAGGCGAAGCCGAGCTCGTTGATGGTTTTGATCTCGTAATCGAGTCGGTCATCGAGGATTTTCTGCATCTCCCCGACCGATACCTCCTGCCCTTGTGCCAGCTTCTCGAGTTTGCCATCGGCATAACGCTGCGCCAGTCCATCAAAGCAGACCTTGCGGAAATACTCCTCGCGCGGCGACCCGTCGGGCGAGTCGAACTGCGGGTATTTTTCCGAGCTGGTCGGGTCCAGGACGAGTTCAACGTTACACTTCTGCGCAATCTCGAGCGTGTTGTCACATGCCCCCGCAAAATCGGCGAACTGGGCACGCATCTCCTCCGCAGTTTTAAAATAGTGGTCTTCCGGGTAGCGTTTCCTGTTTTCATCCAACAGCAACCGGCCTTGCCCGATGCAGATCAGGACATCCTGCGCCTCGGCATCCTCCCTACCGAGAAAGTGCACGTCGTTGGTGGCCACCATTTTGACACCAAGCTCCGCGGAGAATGCTTTCAGCTGCTCGTTGAGCTCCTGCTGGATTTCCAGGCTCTGGTCATTGAGCTCAAGATAGAAGTCATCCTTCCCGAAAATATCACACAGCCCAAGGATCTCCTCGCGTGCAGCGTCGAGATCGTGTGCCTGAATCCACTCATTGACGGCTCCGTTGATACATCCGCTGAGGCAGATCAGTCCGTCCGAAAACTTGGCGAGATGCTCGCGATCGATGCGTGGTTCACCCAGATAGTCACCATCGAGGTGACCGACGGAGACCAGTTTGACAAGATTTTCCCAGCCCGTGTTATTTTTCGCCAGAAGCGTGAGGTGACTGCTGTTCTTGCGCCCCGGGGTCTCCTTTTTATCATGCAGCGAAGCCGGTGCCAGATAGACTTCACATCCGAGGATCGGCTTCACCCCGGCACCGCAGGCGTTCTGATAGAACTCGACGGCGGCGTAGAGATTGCCGTGGTCGGTCATCGCCACCGCCGGCATACCGAGCTCGGCCGCGCGCGCGACAAGGGCCTTGGTCCGCACCGTGGAATCCAACGTGGAATACTCGGTGTGGACGTGCAGGTGGACAAAGGAGGGCGAGGAATCAGACGAATCAGGCATGGGTCCCCGCCACTCTAGGACGCCGGCGCCACTTGGCAATGCATGAGTAAAAAACGCGCGCGTTTTTCACCTTTTTGCCAAATCCTCCTCGTTCGGCTCCGGCGCGCACTCCGCTCCGGAAATCTCCAGGGCATGCGGGACCTCGATGCTTTTGACATAACGGACTGGTTCCGGAAAACACGCCATGGGCACGGCAACGGCAATCTGTTTGGCTTTCCAAATATTAAATATCTTTTAATCTTCCTGAATTGACATCCCCCCACAGGCCTCTATAGTGCCCTCTCGGGACAAGAGCTCGCGAAAAACCGCGGCCCAGCCCGCGAAAAGCGCCACATTCGGAAGCTCCACCCAAACCCAGAAGGATCGATGCAAAGCCCAGATATGATCACCTTTCACTGCCCGAGCTGCAGCATGAAACTCCAGGTTCCAGCGCAGATGGCTGGTGTGACCGGCCCATGCCCCGAATGCGCGGCCAACATCACCGCGCCCTTAGCCGCCGCCAGCCCAGCCGCCCCATCTCCCGCCCCGCCACAGCCAGCCACGCCAGCCAGGACGCCGGCAGCGCTGGCACCTAACCCGCCTACAGGGAACCGGCCAACCACCCGCTCGAGTCCGGCCCCATCTCCCGCGCCGCAACACACCAAGCCAACCGCGCTTGCCCGGACACAAGCCAGGCCCCAGGCCCGACCCGCCAAGCCGCGCGCACGCTGGATCAGGGCGATTTTCCCCATCGCCTTCCTAGCTGTGGCCGCAGTGCTGGTTTTGGCTGTCCTGCAAACCATTGGCATTTTCAATATCTGGGACTATTCGAACCAGCGGGATGATGTGATCACCCCATCGCTCACCGCTAACAATACCCCCCAAACAAACACCTCACCGAATGGGACGCCCAACGGAGGCAATGCCGGCGTCCCGGCCCCCGATGAGGACGACGTGCCAGCGCCCGTAACCGACCGCGAACCGCCCGTGCCCGTCATCAAGGACAACACGACCACTGAAGGCGAATTCCCCGACCTCCATCTGCCGCCTCCACCGAGCCATCCTGCCGAGCCCACCAGCAGTCGCACCCCACCACCATCCCCCGCCCCTCCTCGAAACGAAAGCCCGCCCAAAGCGGGTTTTCTCGCCAACCAGATCTTGAATAAATTCCTCGCCGCCAAAACGCTCGACGAGCGTATGCCGTTCATGTCCGAGAGCACCCGCACACCCGAGGAACTGGCCGCCAGTTGCCTTGCCGGCCAGCTCAAGCCAGTCAAATCAATCCTGATGGTCGAAATGGTGCCGCGCGCCGAGGATAACATGACCCAATACCTGTATTACGTCAGCTTCCAGGACGAGGCAGAGGACAGACAGAGACAACGTATTGTCATGCAAGTGAGCGAACGTCCGGGGATACACCCGCCACGGGTACATGCGGACGCCTTCCTCGAGCACTACGAAAAAAAATTCACCCACTACGCCGCCCATCCTGTCGGCGATGTGACCACATTCCACTGCATCGCCGAAGCGCGCACCGCCGGGCTCGCCAAAAACCTACCCGACGAGTCGAAGGGCAGCGTAGTCCGTCTGGAGATCAAAAGCCACCCGGACCGCCCGGCAATCTTCAATGCCTACCTCAACAAAAACTCGCCCCTGATGGACCAAATCGGCCCGCGCAAGCCCTTCCCCTACACCGAGGCGAGATTCTGCGTGCTTTCCTTCCGCTGGAATACCGACGACAAAAAACACCCATACATCGAACTCAACGACATTGTGTGCCAGGGGTGGGAACGATAATGAGCATGCCTCAGGGCATTACCTGGCCGCCTGCCGCCTGATACAAACAAAGGCCATCTGCCGCTGGTACCGCGGGATGGCGGAATCCGTGGTCAGCTTGATCATGCCGAAGGCCGGAGTCGAGACATCCTTGGGCGTCACCTCAAGCTCATATTCCCAGCCCGCGCGGATGGTTTTGATCGTATAGGCGAAATTGTCGCTGGTGCTGGCGTCATTCAAAATACGGATCGGCTGATCGTGGTTGACTTTCAGTTTGAACACCTTGGTCTCCTTCGTCCCATTCTGCTCCCAGAATATCGTGAGGGGTGTGATTTCAAACAGCTTGGGGATGGTTATCGCCACGGTCAACACCGAGGACGGCGCATTCTCGGGATCATCCGTGGTCCACAGCAGCACCGTTTTCTCCACGAGCCCGGAAAAATTTTTCAACTCGAAATCGACCTTCATCTCGCCCTTTTCGCCTGGCTTGTAGACCAACTTCCCCCCCTTGACCTGGGCACTCAGGCACGAACATGCGGAATCATAGCGGGCAATCGTGATGGTCCGCCCGGTTTTGTTTTCAAACGTATAGGGGACGGTGACTTTTTTCGCGTCCGGCGCCACGGTCATCGCCACCCTGTCATTGGCGAAGGTAAGTCCATCCGCCGCCACGACAGCGGGCATGGTGAACAGAACGAGTGCAAAGATAAGTAACGTACGCATTATTTCTTGGTGGTAGTTTGGATGAGTTCAACTGCGATGATCATTGTGCCACCCCGCCACTTGGGCCCAAGGATCAGCAAAGGCCGCCCCTTATGGAGAACCGGATCACTTTTCATCACTTTGCGGCGGTGTTGCCACAGCTCGAGATCAAGCCGCAATCCTTCGTCGTAAGAACGGCCGCGCGACTCAAAACTCAGGAGAATCTCCTCAGACGGTTTCAGGGGCGACAACCAGTTCTCATAACTGCGGAAAACCGACTGCGTGTCCTCGCCCAGCTTGCGGTAATGCTTGAAGCGCATCTTCCCAATCCTGCGCAGGCGCTTCACCGTCTCCTCATCAACCATGTCCACTTTGTCGCCCAACTTGGTCACATCCCCGTCCGTGCCGATGTAAAGCGTCGCCTTGAGCAGACCAACCGACTCCTTGCCCTCATCCTTCGCCCCGGCCTGGGCTTGGGCCGACCCCGCAGCCAGCGCCAGATGCAGGCAGAAAATCATGAAAATACCGAGTGCTTGGGACATATCAATGGGAAGGCAGGGGAATTCAGAAAGTGATTTCGGTGCTGACCATCACGGCGCCGGATCGGTCGACGGACGGCTCGCCCACCATATCAAGCTCATCCGGAATATCGTCAAGCCCTTCCAGGACAATGACGGTGGCTTGCGCATCCGTCGACTTGAACATATCCGCGCTGACATTGCCGTCCGGGGTGTAAACCGAACCCGTCTGAGCCACCACCGGCGCGGTGATCTCCGCGGGTTCACTCACCTGCGTCCCTATGTAAAAACAAACCACCATGGCAGCCGCCGCAACGGGCATGGCAAACCAGCGCCAGAATCCGTTTTGACGCCGCGCCGGTGCCGCGGCCGATGAAACCGCATCATCCTCAATACGACGCAGGACATGCTTGTTGAAAAATTCCGGATACGGTGGCTCAATACTGCCGGGCACGTGCCGCCTGATGGCCGCACTCATCGCCTGAACCGTATCGCGCTCCGCAAGCAGTTCAGGATGAGCCTGCACCCATGCCTCGACACGTTGCAACTCATCGCCTTCCAACTTGCCGTCCATCCACAGGGTGAGCATGGTTTCATCGGGTTTCTTTTTCATGATATACTTTGTTAGAATAGAATGGGGGTCAGGATCAGGGGTTACGATTCGTTGCCGAGATAGGTTTGTAATTTTTTGCGGGCATAGTGAATACGGCTCATCACCGTTCCCATGGAATTCTGCGTGATCTCCGCGATCTCCTTGTAATCCATCCCCTGGACCTCACGCAAGAGAATCACCTCGCGATGCTCGTCGGAAAGCCGGGCAATCGCATCCCTGATCTGACCGCGCAGCTCTTTCTGCTCCATCGCCTCGTCAGGTCGCTTCTGCTGCCGGGGCGCCGTCGCCGCCCCGGATTCAATCAGGCTGGCGTCAAATATCTCCTCGTTAAGCTCGCCCGCGCTTTCCACCCGACGCTTGCGCAGCCAGTCATAGACAACATTGTGACTGATCCTAAACAACCATGTGGAAAAACGCGCACGCGCCTCAAACTTCGGCAGTGCCTTCCATGCCTTGACAAAGGCATCCTGCGACAGATCCCATGCATCAGCATCGTTTTTGACCATACTCAGTATCATAGCGTAGATTTTCCCGCGGTGCTTGGCAACCAGGCGATCAAAGGCCCGCATGTCACCCGATTGAGCCATGACAACCCACTCGGCGTCTTCCGCGGCACTCTGGACGCGTGCGTCCAGAACCCCTTGATCCTTCTTTTTTCCGAAGGCTTCGGACCCGCCCCCCGAGCCCCCGCCGACAGCGGATTCAGGTGGAACGGGGCCATTTAGCCAATTAGACGCCATATGTCGGAATATATTCATGCAAATAGCAAAGATCGGGCAAGCCGGGGCAGATCGGTAGAATGGCGGGGATATCCGCCCTTGGCAAGGCGGTGTTTTTCATCTTCGGCCCTCCAGGAAAAAATCGCGCCATCAGACGCTTTTCCTTTCGCATTTCCCCGTGGCGGGTCTACGATGCCCCCCAGCGATGCAATGCGACTACTGCGACAACAAGGCCACCGTCTTTTTCACCCAGATTATTGATGGCAATAGCAAGAAATCATGCCTTTGTGAGGAATGCGCCACCCAACATGGCGTGATCGATCCCGACGGGTTCCTGCTCGGGAATGTCGACCCCGAGGCCGACCCGAAAAGCGCGAAAGATGCCGGAAAAGGATCGAAAATCGAGGTCCCCATGGCCGGGGTAACCATCGAACTACCCACCAACATCCAACCCACACTCAAAAGCTCGGGTATCTGCCCGGGGTGCGGATTCGCCTTTGACGACCTGAAAAAAACCGGACGCCTCGGGTGCAGCCAGTGCTATCAGTTCTTCCGGAACGAAATCCGACACAACCTCGGCGGCATGCACAAGGGCACCAGCCACACGGGTCGCGTGCCCAAAGGCATGCTCGAGGCGTTCGAACAACGCCAACACCTCGAACAACTCCAACAGGAAATGGAGGAAGCCATCGACGCCGAAAATTACGAAAAGGCCGCCGCCCTGCGCGATCAAATCAGCCAACTCACCGAACCCGCCCAGCAGGACAACCTCACCCTCGAACCCTGATTTCCCGCCCCGAAGCCACCATGATGCGATTTTCCACACTTCTCAAGCACCCCGCCGACTGGATGACCGGAGCGGACGCCGATAGCGCGGTCGTTCTCACCAGCCGTATCCGGCTCGCACGCAATGTCACCGACGCCCCCTTCCCCGGATGGGCACGTAAAGAGGAACGCATCGAACTGCTCGACGACCTGCGCCAAACAATCGAGCAACTCCCCGAGATGAAGGACGCCTTCTCGCACCAACTCAGCGAACTCACGTCTGTACAAAAGCAGGTGCTCGTCGAACGCCACCTCATCAGCCGGGAACAGGCTGCCCGCAGCGAGGGCAGTGCCGCCGTCGTCAACCGCAGCCAGACACTGAGCATCATGATCAACGAGGAGGATCATCTCCGCCTGCAATCAATCCGCTCAGGCCTCCACCTCCGCGATGCCTACAATCTCATCGCCCAGGTTGATTCCCAACTGGAAAAAACCCTCCCCTACGCCTTCGATCACGAACTCGGCTACCTCACCGCCTGCCCTACCAACGTCGGGACCGGCCTGCGCGCCTCCGCCATGCTCCACCTGCCGGGCCTGGTCATCAGCGACCACATCGGCCAAACCATCCAAGCCGTCGGCAAACTCGGCCTCGCCGTCCGCGGCATCTTCGGCGAGGGCACCGAGTCGCTCGGCCACCTTTTCCAAATCTCCAACCAATCCACCCTCGGCGAATCCGAGGACGACATCATCAGCCGACTGGAACGCGTCATCCACAAAATCCGCGACCACGAACGCAATGCCCGGCTCAAACTCATCGAGGACGACCCCCAGATGATCGCCGACAAAATCTCCCGCGCCTACGGCCTGCTGCGCCACGCCTACGTGATCGACTCCAAGGAAGCCCTCAATCACCTCTCCCTGATCCGTCTCGGCAGTGACATGGGCTGCTTCCCCAAGGAGACCATCCAAATATGCGACTCCCTGCTGATGGATATCGAACCCGCACACCTCCAGTACCACGCCAATCGCAAGCTCTCGCCCGAGGAACGTGACACAATTCGTGCGGAAATCATCCGTAGTAGGTTGCAAAACCTCCCAACACCTGATATTAATTTCCTGAATAACTCGACCAGTTCAAATAACACACCTTCAGCCGAATAGCCCACTTATGAATAATTTCACTCCAAGAGCCCAACAAGTTCTCGCCCTCGCCCGCAAGGAGGCCGACCGGTTCAACCACAACTACGTGGGAACCGAACACATCCTGCTGGGATTGATCAAACTCGGTCAGGGAGTCGCGGTCAGCGTGTTGCAAAATATGGGCCTGGATCTCGAAACCGTACGTATCGAGGTGGAGAAACAAGTCGGCTCCGGACCGGAAAATACCATCTCAGGCAATATCCCCTACACCCCGCGGGTCAAAAAAGTTCTCTCGCTTTCCAATAAGGAAGCCGAGCAACTCGACCACTCCTATGTGGGCACCGAACACCTTCTCCTGGGGCTGCTGCGCGAAGGCGAAGGCGTGGCCGCCCGGGTACTCACCAGCCTCAACGTCGACATCAACCAAACCCGTCAGGAAATCCTCGCCGAGATCGATCCGAACTTCAACCCGGAGGACATCAGCGACGAGTTCGAAGACTTCGAGGACGAGGGCGATGACTCCGACGGCGCCGAGGGCAAAAGCAAGACGCCCGCACTCAAGGCCTTTGGCCGCGACCTCACCCAACTCGCCGAAAAGGACAAACTCGACCCGGTCATCGGGCGGGAACCGGAAATCGAACGCGTCATCCAGATCCTCTGCCGCCGCACCAAGAACAACCCCGTGCTCATCGGCGAAGCAGGCGTGGGAAAAACCGCCATCGTCGAGGGCCTCGCCCAGGAAATTGTCAACGGCAACGTGCCCGAACTCCTGCGCGACCGCCGCGTCGTCACCCTCGACCTCGCCCTCATGGTCGCCGGCACCAAATACCGCGGCCAGTTCGAGGAACGTATCAAAGCGGTGATGGACGAAATCCGCAAGGCGAAGAACATCATCCTGTTCATCGACGAACTGCACACCATCGTCGGCGCCGGCTCCGCCGAGGGCGCCATGGACGCCTCCAACATCATCAAACCCGCCCTGTCACGCTCGGAGTTGCAATGCGTCGGCGCGACCACCATGAACGAATACCGCAAGTTCATCGAAAAGGACTCCGCTCTCGAACGCCGCTTCCAGAAAGTCAAGGTCGAGGAACCCTCCCAGGAGGACACCATCGCCATCCTCAAGGGCCTCAAGTTCAAGTACGAGGAACACCACAAGGCGAAATACACCCCGGAAGCCATCGTCGCCTCCGTCAAACTCTCCTCCCGCTACCTCTCCGACCGCTTTTTACCCGACAAAGCCATCGACGTGCTCGACGAGGCCGGCTCGCGCGCCCGTATCGGCCAGATGACCCGCCCGCCCAAGGTCAAGGACCTCGAAGCCAAAATCGTGCAAATCCAGGCCGACAAGGTCGCAGCCATCAACGACCAGGATTTCGAAAACGCCGCCGCCATGCGCGATGCCGAGAAACAGGCCAAAAAGGAGCTCGAGGAGATCGTCGCGACCTGGAAAGCCGAGAGCGAGGAAACCATCATCGAGGTCGGCGAGGACGAAATCATGGCCGTCATTTCCAAATGGACCGGCGTCCCGCTGCAACGCATGGAACAAAAGGAGACCGAAAAACTCCTCAAAATGGAGCAGCAACTCAAGAGCCAGGTCATCGGCCAGGATACCGCCGTGACCACCATCTCCAAGGCGCTGCGACGCTCACGCGCCGACCTCAAGGACCCGCGCCGCCCGATCGGCTCGTTCCTCTTCCTCGGACCCACCGGCGTCGGCAAAACCTACCTCGCCCGCAACCTCGCCGAATTCATGTTCGGCGACGCCGACTCCCTGATCCAAATCGACATGTCCGAATACATGGAGAAATTCTCCACCTCCCGCCTGATCGGATCCCCCCCGGGCTATGTCGGCTATGAGGAAGGTGGCCAGCTTTCCGAGGCCGTGCGGCGCCGTCCCTATTCCGTGGTCCTTTTCGACGAAATCGAAAAAGCCCACCCGGACGTGATGAACCTGCTGCTCCAAATTCTGGAGGAAGGAATGATCACCGATAGCTTCGGCCGCAAGATCGACTTCCGCAATACCATCATCATCCTCACCTCCAACGTCGGCGCCTCCAGCATTAAACGCCAGACATCGCTTGGCTTTGGCGCGATGCAGGAGGAGGAGGGCGACTTCGAAGGCATGAAGGAAAAAATCCTCGAGGAGGCGAAGAAACAATTCAAACCCGAGTTCCTCAACCGCCTCGATGACACCGTGGTCTTCCACATGCTCGAGAAAAAAGCCCTCAACGTCATCGTCGACCTCGAGTGCAGCAAGCTCTTCGACCGACTCCAGGAAAAAGGCATCGTCCTGCAAATGGACAAAGCCGCGCGCGAACTCCTCATGGTAAAAGGCTACGACCCGAACTACGGCGCCCGCCCCATGCGCCGCGCCGTCGAACGCTACCTCGAAGACCCGCTCGCCGAAGCTCTGCTCCGTGCCGACATCAAGGAAGGTGACACGGTCAAGGTATCCCGCAAAAAGGATGCCGAGGAACTCACCTTCAAACCCGTGCAGGCCAAGGGGAAAGGCACCGCCAAGGCCTAAGCCCGTCAAGCACTCTCACAACCACCAACGGGACCCGACCCGCTGGTGGTTTTTTTGCGCCCCGACCAAGACAATAAATCACGTCTGAGATTACGCCTTGCCATTTTCTATCATTTGTAGCTATACTGGCATTAACTCTAACGTGAAATCTTAACGTTAAGCGACGCCCTTGCATATCCCGCAAAAAATACAACCCCACAAAAAAACCATGGATATCAATGCAGAAACTGAAAAAATCGGCAGCAATGTGCTGATCCGTTACGCCGTCCTGTTCCTCGGACTTCTCGTCCTCTTCCTCAGCGAGGGCGTTCTCACCTGGAAACAAACCTCCGAACGTGACGCCGCCGGCAACGTTGCCAAGATCCAACACCAGATCAATACGTTGGAAAAGGACATCGCCGACTCCGATGACTCGGGGGACAAGAAAGACATGCGCGAGGAAATCAAGGACCTCAAGGAAAACGACCTTGTTGATGCGCGCATGGAGGCCGCCAGCGAAAGTGTCGATGCCAACAATGGCATCTGGCTCTGGAGCATGGTCCACCTCAAGGGACTCGCTATCACCTCCCTCGGACTCCTCATCATCGCTGCCAGTGGCGGCACCCATGAGAAAATCGGCGCCTTGGTCGCGCTCGGCCTCGTCATCACCCGACTCTAACCAAACCAACCGTCACCACCCACTGCGGGCGGCAGTCATGCCGCTCGCATTTTCTTGCCGGTCTTGCCTGGTCTTGCCTGGTCTTGCCCGGCCATGGGCGTCCTGGCCTGCCACTTCAGGCAAGCCGGAAAACTCAGCGCTGGGCTTTGTCATGAATCGCCCCGCCGGCACTCTGGATATCACGGCCGAAACCAGCGACGGTATTGCAGGAACTCAGAACCATGGCGGCAAGCCCAAGAAGGGCGAAGATGATTTTTACAGGCTTTTTCATAATGATGAATGGGTTGTGTCAGTGCCGGATCAACACCAACAACCTCGCGACAATAAAACTCAAAAGCCAATGTGCAAATCATTTTTTTCAAGATAGTCGCAGCCGTTCATCAGCCACCGCGGCAAATATGCCGCATCATCAGAATCATTTGGAAAAGGGTATGACTTGACCCCGACAGCAGACAACGGCACAAACAGACATGATTAAATTTCTCCATACCCGCATCCGCGTTTCGAACCCCCAGGCGAGCATCAACTTCTATCAGAAACTGGGCTTCGAACTCGGCGAGCAAAAAACCTCCCCCCAAGGAAACCAACTCGCATTCCTCCACCTGCCGGGAAATGATCACTTCCTCGAACTGACCTACTCACCCGAGTTTGATGTCAACTTCCCCGAGGACCTGATGCACACGGCCGTCGGCGTCCCCGACATCATCGAATACTGCGATCAACTGGAACAGGAGGGCATCGAAATCTGGCCCGCGCAATGGCGCGAAAAGTTCTCCAGCGGCGACCGCAAAATGGCCTTCGTCACCGACCCCGACGGCTACGAAGTCGAAATCCTCGAGCTGTAAATTGTGGGCGGCTTCATATCGCCTTCATACCGCAGCCAGTGAACCATATTCTGATCACATCTGTATAGGTGATACTATTCAGCCTAACTACCCCTTCACCAACTTCCGCCGCGAGTATATCCTCATTTCAGGCTCCAAGCTTGTCCCTAGTAGCTCTTAAGTTCTACTACTCTATGCTTGGCATGAATGGCACCTTTTTATTTCCGGTGCGCACGTACAGCGCCTTGCGACACTTGGCTTGGCACACTCTATCTGACTGACCTATTTTTTCATCCGCATCATAACCGGTCACAAAGAAAACAAGCCGTTATAATCCGTCTCGGTATCGACCTTCTTTCCCATACCCCTTTCCCCTCTCAGAGGCTTCGCACCCTGCTTCCGTTTGGGGCCAAATTTACCACGGTTCTCCTCGAACAATTCGTTCACAAATTCTCGACTCCCCAAAGCCAGTCCTGCAGTAAAGTATTTTACGCGACTCCGAAGGCGTGTGGCGTTGGGCAGTGATCCCCCGCGAGCAAGTTCCTTCTTCACTTTACTCGCTGAGATCCCCCTCCGCGTTCTCACTTGATACTGTTTATTTTCCTCCACCTCTTCGCCGTCCGTCATCAGCCAGCAGCGATACCAAGAACCGTTCTCTGACCAGCTGTCTAAGGGTTTCCCCATCACCCGACAAAGCCCTCGCCTTGCCCGCTTACTCCCGCCCACCGACTCCGCATATCCACACCACCTATAGTCCTTGGGATCTTCTACCAATCCCGCCCGCACCGGATTCAGGTCAATGTAGGCGGCCATCGTCTGCAATGCCTCGCCATTTTCAACTAACACACTCTTAAAACGATCCATCCAGAGGGTGCCTCGACGGCTATGCTTCTTATTATACCAACGACTAAAGCGCTCTTTCACCTGTTTCACAAAGAGGCTCAAATCACAGAAACGGTTTTTATATTTTTGCAAAAATTTAGCGACGTCTTCCTCCATCCCTTGCTCACGCATCCACGCGATTTCCTCCCGCATATGTTGCACGTAGCTCTTGCTGTAGAGGATCGAAAGATGATCGAGCAATCTTTTCTCACCAGCCCCTGGTTCTTCCCCCACACGATCCTCAAAGCGCCGCAGAAAAGCTTGCTGGCTGGGAATACGTACCAGCAAATGAAAATGGTTATCCATCACGCAGTAAGTCAATAGTTTAACCCCACAAAAGTTCGCCATTCGCCACATAATCTTGCGCAACGCCTCCTTTTCCTCGGCACCAAAAAGGAAGTCCCCTCCCGTGGTGCGACTCATCACGTGGTAACAATAATCATCGGCCTCGCCACCCAATATCCGCCGTCGCCCACCCGACCACGATCGGTAAATCCGCCCCGTTTTACCACCCATATGGCCCGTTTTGCAATCAACCTTCTCAAGATCCGTTAATGCCTGTTTCTCCCGTTTCTTATGGGTTTCTTCTGTTTTCATGGGGGCATTCTATTGTTATATTGGAGAAAGTCGACTACTATATGCCTGACATCTTTCTCCTAATCTTTTTCTAAGACCGTAAACTTCATTATCCATGATCACGTAGGAGAGATTTACATTTTTCCGCCCAGCATGCTGGAGGTGATTACCACCAATCGAAAAACCATCACCATCACCACCAAAGACAAACACGTGGAGGTCAGGCCGCGATAGTGAAATGCCCGTTGCCAAAGGGACAGCCCGGCCAACTGCTAGGAATTTGCTTTTTGAGTGAGGTGTTCGGAGGGGCTTTCATGGGGTGATAAGGGGGTTGACAGGAAGGGCAAACCTGTGGACAAGGGGTTTGTAGAATAGTCATCTATTTCTGATACTTCAGCCTCAGGAATCCTTTTTGATTCCCATCAGCCGGTATACGAGCCTCGACGGTTTCAACTCCATCCGTTGTGCTTAGAACACGTTCCTGAATATCTGGAGCATCCCAATCGGACATGTCTCGTGAACCTTCACAGGCGAGTGAATGGCCGTCTTCGACACCCGAATTCCGCGTGAAGATGGCATAGAGGAAGCCCCCATCGACTTTGAGATCGACCACACCACGGGAATCTTTGTCACGCGGATCGGAGAGATGCAGATACTCCTGCCAGTTTTTTAATCCGTCCCCATCAGGATCAGCGTCGTCCCCGGTAATCAGCGGATCGTTCAACTCGGCTTCCGTGTAATCAGCCGTTGTAAAATGCTCAGACTTCCACGTCGCCTTGGGTTTTACAAAGGTTGCTGTCAGCACTTTGTTTGCGCCCATGGTAATGTTAGCCGTTGTTGTATTTCCCGTCGCAGCTCCGCTCCAGCCAGAGAACGCCCAACCATCGACTGCAACTGCCGTGAGCAATGCTGTGTCATTAACGGCATAGCTTCCCAAATCGGCCAACCCAGTGACCTCACCAGCACCACGCACCAGGACTTGCAAACTAGCACGAGATGAGAAATTAGCCTGCACGGACTTGTTACCATCCATGAGAATTGTAATCTGATTCTCAGCCCCCAGAGCGTCACCGCCCCAACCTGCGAAAGCGGCACCTTTGCCGGCATTAGCTGTGAGCGACACTCGGGCCTTGTGAGGGTATCTGAGTGCTGCAAAGTCTTGGTTCACCTGACCGTTTCCATCGGTAACCAAATTTAATTCCCACTCAGGGATAGTGATTACAGCGTTGGCGGTCATTTGAATATTATTGGACATGTTCGACTCAACGGCCCCTTGGGGCAGTGCTGCATAAACTCCTACGAAAGCACTCCCAGCTGGCATATCTGCAGGAATCACAAGTTCTATTGTTTCTGTAACAGTGGAGTTGGCTGGTATGGGCTGGAGCAATGTATGTCCTTTCGAAATAAGAAAATCCTCACTATTCCCTAGCAGTGGATCTTTAGAAGCCACAAACTCAAAAGTAGCTTCACCAACGGCAATCGGTTCACTCGAGTGATTTTTGACAACAACATCCGCTTGGATCACATCACCTACGCCATACTCACCTGACACAAGATGAATAGAGACGACCTCGAGATCACTACTGGTTTGCAGCTCAACTGCGGCGCCTGATGCGATGTAAAAACTTTCTCCGTCTTCCATAAGGAACTGGGCTCCGCTGATAGCACGCATGGGAGCACTCCAGGCCTTACCATCCGCGCTATTAAAAATGCCAGCTTGTGACGTCAAGACAGTGAAACCAGATGTAGCGCTGTATAACACATCCATGATTGATCCTGCGTTTCCAAAGACTACGGGAGTCCACGTTATAAAATCTGTAGTGAATGTCCCTTTGCTGCTATCTGTGATAAGGTAACCTCCTGCACCAGAAGTGACCGTTTTAATGTTCTGAACACCGATCTCATTGCTAACTAACTTGGTTTCCGTCCACGTTAACCCATCGCTGGAAGTTGCAAACCAAGTGAAGCGGTGACCTTGTACAATAAACTGAGTGTCATCAACCGTGATCCGCGGATATTCGCCGGGAAGATTCACCTTGGTCCAAGTCTCTTCATCGGTTGATACATAAACCCTATCCACGGCGTGATACAGCCCTCCTGCAGCAACAATGACATACTTACCATTAAGGAACTCAACGTCTCGCAACGAGGCTCCTTGCTCGACCAGGAAATATCGCCAGTCACGGCCATTGGCTGAAAACCCTACTTGCCCACTAGAGGTGAGGCAAACGAAGGAATTATTAAGAATTTTAATACTCCCAACGCTCCCCGAAGTCGGCTGATTTTCGACAACCTCCCAATCACCAAAATTATCTGAGCCTTTCAATTGCCCCCCCTGATAAATACATGAGTATCCGTCATTGGTTGCGATTTGGGTCCAGTAATTGTTATTTGTGCTGATCCCTTTCTCCAATGACCAAGTTTCTCCATATAGGGATGTCGCGTAGATAATATCATACCAAGTGTTCCCCAAAGCAACAAACCCGAGTTCTTCGTGATACTCAACATTCCATTTCGTAGCACCGAGCTGTTTATACTCAAAAGGAGTATCCACTGGAATAGGCTGACCACTATCATCGCCCAAGAACAGTTCCCAATTGACACCATCTTTGGACTGGTAGGCCGCGGCAGCACCGAAGGAAACCCACTTGTTATTCCCATACGCAATATCATGATAATACACAGCCCTGGCAGCGGGAGTCCACTCGGAAGCGTCCGATGATACATACATTAATTCAAAACCGCCCGCACTGCTATTTGCTGGGCGCGCCAAGAATAACATTCCTCCAGCCTCCTTAAGGATACTTCCCAAATATCCCCCTACATTGGGCAGGGTTGAGTTTGTCCATGTGATCGCATCCTCGGTTTCGTATAGTTCACCAAGGCTGGCGACTAACAACTTACCGCGCCACCGTATCATCGACCGATTGTCTACTTCCAAGTCTTTCCATGACTTCCCTCGATTATCCGAAACAAGTAATGATCTGTTATCGCCCACAATGATCCTTCCATTCTGGTAAAAGACCAATGAGCTGGTCAAACTCATGCGATTATCACTAATACTCTCCCAATGATATCCATTGTCAGAAATGTGGAGTTCCTGATTACCCACAACATAAAACAGCCCGTTATCATAGCCTGCACGCCCCGATAGTTCAGGTATCAGGTTCCAGTTATAACCATCCGAAGAAATAAAGACCTCATCACCCCCAACCACGCTCACTCCCTTTGCATTAATTGACGAGGTAATTTCAGCCTCAGTTGGCAATGCGATATCTCTATATTGACCATCACCTTGATACAACGAAAACCTCCCATTCTCGCCACCCAAGAATAGCGCCCCGCCCTGCTTGATTAAAGCCGTGGAATTATTGAGTCTGGCATGATTGCCAATGATCGATGACTCAAGGATTTCCAGGACAATCCGATGCTCGGTTTTAACACCCGTGGAGTCAATGACATCAATCCTCAAACTGTGCTCCCCAGCCACCGTAGGATACCAGTCGAATCCCGGGTTATTCTGTGTCGAATCGGCAATCTTGACTCCGTCGATCCAAAAACTCGTAATGACCGTGCCACCCTCAGGATCGAAGGCCTCGGTTTGGATTTTTATCTGGCTGTTTACAAGGTATCGCCCACCATCTAGAACGTTCTTAAACTTTCCAACAGGAGCAAAAGATATGGGTGTTCCACCCTGCAGCAACGACAAGGAGCCATATCCCCCCGTCGCGATAACTGAACCTGCAAAGTAAGCTGAGTCCATGAAAGATGGCGTGGGCAGATTAAACTGAAACCAAGAATTGTGATCCGCGGGAGTTTTTGAGTAGAGGCCGGTTTTGTTTAAAAAAACAGCCACACCTTCCTCATCGCCCACAATACCGACATCTAAATTCCACGTATTGGTGTAGCGTCCCAAATCCTGATGATTCCAACTCACTGCATCCGAGGAATACCACAAGTCGCCTTCCCCTCCCAAGGCGAAATACAAACCTTTAGAATAAGCTGTTTTTTCAGGTCTTGCCGAGTAGCCCGCACCTGTTTGATATTTGTTCCAATTCTCACCATCACTACTACTGTAGATATTTCCATCTCCATCCAGGCCAATAAATAAATCGCCCACACATTCTAATACTCTGAAAGTAGTGCCTGTTACATTTGAGGTGTATGCAACCGACCAGACAACTCCATCTACAGAGTGGTATATTCCACGAGGAGCAGCAGTGGAGACGGCAACAAACTTGTTGCCATTATGGGCTAGCAAGGAAATGCTAGTCAGATTACACTCCTTTACCTCCTTGAGGTCAGTCGGATGGTTTCCTCGGAAAATTTTGTACACGGTACCGCCTATACTTAACCCTTGTCCTCCACACCAGTATTCGCCATTGGCGTAAGTCAAGGATCCCAACTCCCTGACATCTCCATCTTGATGCCAAGATGATCCATCACTGCTAGAAAAATATCGTCCGCCGGAAGTGAGAGCCCATGCACGCTTATTCACTACCTTGAGTTTAACAAAGTATTCATTGGGATTTATTGGTGACAACAAACTCCTCCCATAAAGCCCACTTACTTCGGCCGCCTTGGACGTCACCCCGTCATCACCGGCAATCACCACGCTACCGGGCCCTTCAGTTACGGTATTTACCTCAAATCCTACTGAGTACCTTTTCCATGTTAGGCCATCGACACTTACGTGGAAGAATTTCCATCCTTCATCGACCCAATAATACATCCCATTGGCAAACACAAAAGTGTGAGCCATCGAATTATCGTAGTATTGATCCAAACTGGGCCAATAGTTTTGACTACCTTGGTCTGTAAACACCCAATCCACACCATTTGAGGAGGACCATATTCCTTTTTGGTAACTCTTCGCCCACAGCTTAAACTCGCCATCTTTGTACAACCCTACCCCCCTGTTCAAAGGAGGCTCCCGATCGCCGGGAACCACTGTTGTGCGAGTCCATGTAGTCCCATTGGTGGTGCTTAAGACATCATTAGTGCCAATCTCGCACAATACCATGGTAGATGGAGATGTCAGCGCGTCATTGTAAAACTTGCCAGTAAACACCTCACGCAACGTCCATGCCGAAGCATTACTGGATGTGTAAATTTTGGTGTCCGAACCATCTCTGACTATGAAGTAAAACTGACTATTCCAATAAAAGAGATCAAAGATACTATTACCAGTGGCGAAGTTTGATTGTGTGTTTGTGTTCCATACTACCATGTCGCTAGACCATGCTAAATGACCGCTCATGTCTGCCGCCAACCATATTCCGTTTCCATGCACCACTCTTCGAAATCTATAGTCAGTCTCTCCGAGAGAATGCACCTTCCATGTTTCCGCATTAGGTGAGGATACGATGGCTCCCGCATCACCCACTGCCACATATAACCCATCGGCAAATTTGATATCATAAATATCGTAGCCCTGAGGATACGGGTATGTATAAGCCCACGATGCCCAAGGTATATTCAACACACTAACATTAATCAGTTTGGATTTCGCAGTGCCTAGATCATTACTAACCTCTAATTGATAGAATCCTTGGTGAGATGTATCAATATTGATAATGCTAAGTATTTTTGAGTCCTCCCCAACCACAGCGACTCCATCTTTGTACCATTGATAGGCTAGCGTCTCACTACCACTAACCCTCGGGTCTAAAGTTAAGTTTTGTCCTGAAGCAATCGATATTGCCCTTGGTGACCACTCAATTTTTGGTGGAAGACGAAGTTCTGACAATTCTGCATCACGACTGCGAATTGAACTATCTCCATCTGAAAGCACCACATGATACTTCGTAAAATCTGCATCTGTAACGCTATTAATATGCAAGGTTTCCCCCCTTACTCCCTCTATTAACTGCCCATTTTTATACCACGCATAGTTAATTTCCCCATATGACATCCCTACGACAGAGAAATCAACATCGTCCCCTAATAATACCATCGCATCAGCAGGTTGTTTGAGGATAAAGAGCTCTCCTCGTCTACCTCCATTCAGTAAAATCCCTCCTGCTGCATCACCGCGATAGCCATCTACGGCGATGTAGTATTCTGTTCCACTCACAGCATTGAAGGTCACCTGACTTGTCCAGTCGAGGGCATTACGATCGTCGTTGAATACCTCTTCATTGAGACTGTATTGTGTGCCTGTATAAACGGCCAGCACGGTGTCGAACTCGCTGCCCTGGGTGGTGATGACAAATTCACCATCGAAGTCAGGCGTCCACTTCCACCAGACGGATTTCCCCTTGCCGACTCCGCCGTGCGGGCTCTGCCGTTCGAAGTCCTCGTCGGTGGCGTTGCGGTTGCTTCCTAAGGTTGAAAAGCGGTCACCACTGAGTTCGAGGGCACTGCCGTAGGCATCGTTTTCCGGCATCAGACGGAGTGTCGTCAGGAGATTCTGTCCCGTGGCGTGGAAGCTATCGATCAGGAAGCGATATTCCTGATCCTGACTGCAGTAAAACGTAATCGTTTTTGTGTTTTTCTGTGAGATCCCGTAACCATCGGAGATCATGCGGAGATTGTCTTTTTGACCACCTCTGAAGGCTATGACGTGCATGGGAGGGGCGCTGGCTTCAACCGTGAAGCTTACCAATCCCTTGTAGGGGGCTTTCCACGCGAACCAGACACTTCGGTTGCCAATGTTAGGTATTGAGAAACTGTCCTCGTCCGCCTCACGGCTCGCTTTTTTGTTCGATCCGCTCCAGTGCCCGTATTCTCCCTCAAAGCGAAACGCGTTTTCAAAGTCATCGTTCTGGATGTCCGATATCGAGACCCCTAGCAGCTTTTGTAAATTTAGTCGCCCACCGGTGGTCACTTTTCCTGATAGGGCTGGTATGGGGTCCACCGATGAATAAAGCCGGGCGATCAGATCTTCGGCACCGTCATCAGGAAAATGGGCGCGTGCCAGCGCCATGGCACCACTCACGTGCGGGGTCGCCATGGATGTACCGTTAAGGTGTTTGTAGGATGAGTTTGATCCAATGTAGCTCGACCAAATGTCGCTTCCGGGAGCTCCGATATCCACCGAATACCGACCGTAGCAGGAGAAGTAGGATAGTGTGTCTTTACTCGTTGTTGAGGCCACTGCAACGAGCGTGGGAAGGTCATAACTACTGGGGTAGTGTGGTGTGGAATCGTTGTTGGTGCTACTGTTTCCTGCGGCTGCGATGAAGGGGATACCAGCATCCCCTGCGGCTTTGATTGCGTCGTAGAGACCTTTGCTAAACCCTCCCCCGCCCCAACTAGCGCTGATGATGTCGGCTCCGTTGATGCGGGCGTAATTGACCACACGAATACCATCGGATGTAGAGCCTCCCTGAGGACCAAGAAAACGCCCTGCCATTAGTTGCACATTCCATGCCACGCCTGTGAGGCCGATGTTATTATTACCTCTGGCTCCGATGGTTCCCGCACAGTGGGTTCCGTGACCTCCGGTATCCATCGGATCGTTGTCATTGTCATAAGCGTCAAGTCCATGCTCTCCGGTTCCAGCTTTACTCCACATGTTGGGTGCAAGGTCCTCGTGGTTATACTGGATGCCGGTGTCGGTGACCGCGACGATGACATTCGATGCGTCCGATCGGATCTCCCATGCTTCAGGGGCATCGATGTCAGCATCAGCAGTGGTTCCCGCGACCGTTCCTGGGTTGTCAAGCCCCCACATCTTCCGACTGGAAAAGGCGGGGTCATTGGGAACGACACTGGGGTAAACTAAGTAATCCGGCTCGGCGTAATCGATGAACTCTTCGAGCGCTTCGATATCAGCGATGGATTTTTGTTGGTCATCGATGTTTTTAAAATCGGCAAGTTCGGCAAGGATGTAGGAGTCAGGTTCGACGGCACGGATTCGGTAGCCGTTTTGTTCCAGCATCTTGCGGGCAGCTTGTTCGTCGGCCCCCTGTTTCAGTCCTACCATGACGTGGTCGGCAACGGAGGCGAGTAGGCGGTTGACTGTTTGTTTTCCGGTCTGGGGGTCAGTCCATACCTCTTCCTCGAGCCGGATGTGGGGGTATTTGAAATCGGCCTGGACGATTCTCACCCGACGTCGCCCCGCTTTGTCTTCATTAGCGTCTATCCATTTCTCGGCGATGATTTTTTTGACAAAGCCATCGTCCTCCTCAGGCTGGGTCGCAACAACGGGGTTCTCTGGGATAAGTTGGCCCTTTTCTGTGACTCCTCCGATGACCCGAGTAGCCGATCGTTGATCATCCGAAGCTGTGGCATCAGTGGCCACATGTTGACTGCTCTGACTATGCCTTGCGACATTCGGTGTATCGTCAGGAACCGGCTTATTTCCCTTACCAATGAACAAACAAACAAGAAAGCCTACGACAAGTAGGGTCAGGACCAAAATAGAGCGTTTCATAAGACGAGAAAGAACAAGGTGTTCACAAATGAACTACGCTTTCAAGCTAGGCGGCCAGCCTCAAAGGTCGAGTATATAGTAGTGGCTACTTCACTTTAACCATCTCGCAGCTGTGTGACGAGAACCCAGCACCAAAGGCACATAGCCAGAGCTGATCTTCATCACCATTGGCTTCCTCTAGAAATTGTTCGAGCGCGATCAAGACGGATGGACTGCTCAGGTTGCCATAATCACGCATGACGTTCCTCGCGTAGGTCAATTCATCACAGGGTAATACCTGCTCAAGTTGTTCGATCACATCCCGCCCCCCGCCGTGTGTGATCAAGACTTGGGGTTCACCTGTGCGTTTGGCATAGAGCCGACTAACAGCCTCAGCCACATGCATTGGAACACTTTTGTGAAGTTGATTTCGCAATTTCCCACCTGCGTTGGTAAACCTGATCGCCTCTCGATGCTCTGGCTGATGAATCGATTCAAAACTACCTACTTGCCACTCACCACCTGCCCCTGACCACACTGCGGCTGCCGCGCCATCACCGAATAAACAGGTGCTGATGAGGACGCCAAAGTCATCTTCCACGTAAAAAGCTGCCGAGCAAATCTCCACGGCTACAGTTACAACAACCGCCTTTGGGTTTTGATCTACAACGGCATTGGCGGCTCGCATGAGTGGCACAGCTGCGCCACATCCTAGCCCAGTCATATCTTGTAAAAACACATCCTCGCGAAGTCCTAACTGCTCTGCCGTATAACCACTCACTCCGGGACACAAATATCCCGTGCAGGAACACACAAACAAGGCGTCCACCTCGTCAGGTTTATGTCCTGATTTCGCAATGGCTTTTCTGACAGCCTCTGCCGCCAACAATGGCGCCGCTTTTTCATAAGCGTTATTCAGCTCCTGCGCATCACGTCGCCAGGCTTCTTCTAATTGATCTAACGCGAAGTGCCTTTTATCGATACCGACTGCTAGGAATTTGCTTTTTGAGTGAGGTGTTCGGAGGGGCTTTCATGGGGTGATAAGGGGGTTGATGTTATGTTGCTCCCATTGACCTCTTACTTAGGTTGAGCAGTTCTTGCTTTTTGCTTTCTCCCATTGCCCACAAACTGGCCGGCCTTTTCTGGGTCTTGGACTATCTCTCGGTAAATGCGCTCTAATGTTTCACCCTCTGGAAAATACAATCCCACAGTATAATCATAGCAGATGAATGTTCTTTTCTTTTCGTCTATTCCAACATGCAGCACCCCACCTTCCCTTGATTTAACATCAAGCTTCCAATTCCATTCTATTAGGTTCAGGCCATCAGGAGACAATCTGTGAGGAGGATCAGAATTCTCTCTCCAGTAGTGAGCAATCTTAACAATGGATTCCTCTAAGTTGAATTTTTCTTTGTTCCACCTTGCGAAAAATGCCCTCTCACAAATAGAGACAATATCACCCCCATTAAGTTTGTCACCTGACACAGCCAGATCAGTCCTTAGCTCATCAATTCTTTTGTCACAGTCCTCATCCGGCCCAAGCCTTACGTGGTGATGGATCCAACGTATCGAATCCTCATCTTTTAAATCATGAATACTATTGGGCTTCTCTATACTTGATAAATGGAGACGAACTTTATCGGGCATCTCTTCAATCAGTTTTTTATGATATCTAGATAGAGCATGATCCACTGAGTCTAATGTCTCTTTTTTTAGGTTTACAGCCATCTCCGCATTAGATCCTACACCTACTCCTACACCCATAAGCCAAACCAAAATGGCCAATATACTGACATACTTCATGATACCTATTGTTCGTTACTTATCTTATTATGGCTGATACCCTTTGAGGTCAACCCATTCAAGATCATCGATTCGAGTCGATCTAACCTCTGTCCCACTTTTCCTTCCCTGTCCCACTATCGATGTAACAATATGCGACCGGTAGGCTGACGATCCTTTGCGTCGTGTCACATATAGCGGCTTTGAGCCTTTTCTAGCCACAGATTTGAAGTCATCATCACTAAATGAGTCACCTCCACCCCAATAGTAGGTAGTACTGCTAGGAATTTGCTTTTTGAGTGAGGTGTTCGGAGGGGCTTTCATGGGGTGATAAGGGGGTGATAAGGGGGTTGATCTTCTTGAAATCATCGATGGCTTTTTTGAGGAGCTGTTGCAGAAGCTTGAGTTTGGTGTTGGGTAGCTTGATTTTCTCGATTTTAGCGAGGTAGTTCTCGCTGAAGATGTCCACCTCCGTGGCTCCGTCTTCCCCGAGTTTGAATATCTCCTCGACACCGTCGCTCTGGATCGCGTCCTTGATCATGTCACGCACCTTGGCATTCATCTGTGCCGTGTCTGGAGCGTTGCCCTTGGTGAGTTTTAAAACAATCGACCGCACGGCGAGGTAGAAATGAATGTGATCACGCTCGGGCTGGGTGAAGCCGTCGCTGCCGCTGCAAATATCATAGGCGGCTTTCATGCGTTTCACTAATTCCATGAACCGCTTCTCAAGTTTCTCCGTGAGTTGCACATACTCCGCCGCATGATTCAGAGCATCAAGCTGATCCAGAGGAGATCCTGAGAAGTAGGGAGTGGTATCGAATTTGTGGAAGATGGCTTCCAGTAGGGCGAGGTGATCCTTAACGATGATGATCGATTGCTCGATGTCCTCGATGTTGGATTGATCAGACTTGGAGTATTTCGCGAGTGCCTTGTTCATCTGCCGCTTGATGCCGATGTAGTCGACCACCAAGCCCTTCTCCTTGCCCTCAAACTTGCGGTTTACCCGTGAGATCGTCTGGATCAGGTTGTGCTGCTGGATCGGCTTATCGATGTAAATGGTATCGAGGAATGGCACATCAAATCCTGTGAGCCACATATCGACCACAATGGCGATTTTGAAGTTCGACTTGCCATTTTTGAACTGCCTGTCCAGTTCCTTGCGGTCGTCCTTGGTGCCGAGAAGATCATACATGGCTTTGTCATCGTCCTTGCCTCGGGTCATCACCATCTTGATGCGCTCCATCGGCTTGATCTCTTTTTTCTCTCGCTCGGTGAGACTTGCTCCCTCTTCGCAGACCTTCACCTCTGCCCACTCGGGACGCAGGGCGATAATCTCCAGATACATCGCATAGGCAATGTGGCGACTACTGCTGACAAACATTGCCTTGCCCTTCACTGTGGAGCCTTCTGAGACACGGGTCTCGTAATGGTTGACGAAATCCTTTGCCAGTGCCTTGAGTCGGTCAGGATCGCCCAGGATGGAGTTCATCTGCGCGTTCATGCGCTTACTCTCCTCGATGGCATAGTCGCTGGCTCCGTCATCGGCACAGCGAGCGTAATATTCCTCGACCTCTTTCAGCTTGCTGTTATCCAGTAGCACCTTGGCGGCACGTCCTTCGTAAACGATGCGCACGGTGATTTCATCCGTTACCGTCTCCGTCATGGTGTAGGCATCCACCACCTGCCCGAAGACATCCAGTGTGGCATCGTGATGGCTGGTGCCTTTGTAGACGGCGACGGTGAAGGTGTCGGGGTGTTAAGCCCCATGATAGTGCTTTCCGCTCTGGTTCAATCACAGAATGGAGGAGTTACCTCAGTGTATTCCTCGAACCATTTAGACCTCAGCTACCGTTGGTGTTGCATTGCACTGTCGGGTTTCGTAGCGAACACTAGACAGGCCCTTGCACTCTGCCCAGCGCCAGTTGCTAAATAACTTCATACCATCACGGAAGTATTTCCAGGCGAAGCCTGTCTTTCTTACTTGGTATTTGGAGTTTAAAACTTGGAGTTTAATGAAGTTTGGCGTTTAAAACTTGGAGTTTTCCGCGGCTATTTACGGTTTTTCCACCAATCGAGCGGTGCGTAGTGTGACGGGGCCGATCAGGCCGGATGGTTGGAGTGGATCGTCGGCATTCCAGTGTTTCCAGGTGGTGAAGGTGATGCGTTTTTTCGACGGCCGGGGTTTTCCTTGGGTGAGCCATTCCGGCCAGCGGGCCAGGGATTTTTCGGTCCACTCGACATCGGACGGGTGTTGTTCGTCGCCGATCAGACGGTTGACCCAGAGGTTGGTGACATCGACTTCGAGTTTGTTAGTGCTGGGTTGCAGAGCGTCACTCACATCGACCCGAAACGGCTTGTGCCAGAGCACACCGAGGTTTTTACCGTTGAGCCGCACCTCTGCCATGACGGCGACCTGACCTAAATCAAGCCAGACTTCCTGGTTGGTTTTAAGATAGTCATTGGGCAGCTCAAAGCTGATCGTGTTGGTGGCTGTGCCGGAGAAATACTTGATCCCAGGGTTGACGTGTTCGTTCCACGGAGTGAGATGATCGAACTTCGCGGTCGCGGGTGCGCCACGTTTTTTCTGGAAGCTCAGGTTCCACGGGCCGGTGAGTGGCAGCGCGTTGCCGTCCCACTTGCGAATCATCGTGTTAGATGATGGTTTGCCGGATTTGCGAAAAACGACAAAGACGGATTTTCCAGCATCGAGGTTGAGTGATACCTGGACGTGTTTGCCGGTTGTTTTCCAGCCGTCGGCGGGTCGGATCGTTCCGGTCTCGGCGTCCCAGAGTTCGGGCACTTTTCCGGTGGCTCGGAAACTGGCCGTGGTTTGGATGGCGGCGTTTGTCTGGTTTGAGACAAGAAATAGATCCGTATCCGCGGTGTGGCGGTGCAGCCAAGTCATTTCCTTGGGAAGTTGCACGGCGGGTGCGATGTCGAGTTCCGCCAGCACCTCGGCGGGTGATACTCCGTGAAACACCCGGCCCTTGCCAAAGCGGTTCGACTTTACTTTTGCACCATCACATTCCCCCCAGACTTCCTCGCCAATCGCGAGGACTTCGTTCTCCGACGCTGGGAAGTTTTCCAGGCTAGGAGTGTGCATGGGTTTAGGTCCAAGTATGGTTGCACCGGCGCGGACGAGATCGCGCAGTTTGCGGGCGAATGCCGGAGTGTGGAATGAATGGTTAGGCAGCACTAACATGCGGTAGCGTTTTCCGGTGGGCAGGACAATATCGCCCTTATCCACCTTCAAGGTCGCCATAACATTCGTGCCGCAGGAATCGTAGCCGTAGCCGGCGGTAGAGATATCTTTCCGATGAACGGCACCATTGGGTGCGGCATTACCGGCGAAACAAAGCACATCGGCACCAAATTCACCGCTCTGCAGCAGGAACTGGGAACGGGCAATGTATTGCATCCACGCCTGGCCGGGTTTCCACCAGGTATTGGTCCGGTCGATATGACTTCCGTATTGCCCCATAGCCATGCCGGGGAATTGATCGGTCCACGGCTGATGGGTGAAGCGGTGAAACACAAAGCGGTTGATCCCCTTGGTCCAGGCAAGGTCACCCGCACGCCGCAGTGAGCCGGGGTGATTCATCCATCGGCCAATCTCCGGCCCGGCGGTGAATGCCTCTGCGGCAGCCACAGGGCGACCATAAATATGAGCAGCGGAAGCGGCAGTCCTCAGCGAAAAGGAATAATTTCCGTTGGCCCAAAATTCGGCGATCGGCAGATCCGCTTTGGCGGACACGGCGAGCCCTTCGAAACAGGACGTGTAGGGTTCGACCGAAAAACGCATCCCGCGGTCGTGGCAGAGGTCGGCAAAATAGCCGTAATAATTGTCCGCAAAAAGATCGGAGATCGTCCGGCGGAAGTCCCAGTAAAACCGCTCGGTGGCGTCGGTGCTTCCAATCACCCGACCGGTCAGTGCCAGCAGGTAGGGGGTCGGATCATACCCCCGGCGTTTTTTAAACTCCTCACGCATGCTCGGCGTCCACTCGTGCAAACCGGCTTCATAGCTGTCGATATGGAGCGTGTTGAACGGCTTGCCTTTACCGGCGAGTAAACCGAGGTGATCGAGCACGGGTTGCACTCCCTTTTTCCAATGGAGATCCAGGCTACCTCGTCTGAGTTTGTCAATTTCGAGCCCGGTGCCGGACGCAGCTGCGGGGCTATTGGTTGCACCCGTCGGGGTGTGGCCTAGCCGAATGATCTTCCATTTCCCGGCAGGGGCGTTCCAATTCAGGATGCCGTCGGAGTTTACATGACGACTGAGATCAACGATCGATTCTAACGGAATGGCAGGGATACTCCCTTGGGACTGAAGTTCTGGCTGGCGATCGCTTCGTCCCCCTCGCTGACCCGCCTTCGACTGCCATTTGGAAATGCTCCGCTTCGTATCCATCGATGCTGGAATGGCAAAAACAGCAATATCGCGGTAATACCCCTCTCTGGACTCAGGATGGGGAAGGATCGTTTTGACGGATTGATTCCCCCAGATCTGGACCTCGGCAGATGTCAGTTTCTGCATCGCTAGATCAGGTGTCACCCACGGCCCACCCGAGGTCGCCCAACCGGCGCAGTTGAAGAAATTGATTTCAAGCCCGAGACGTTGCGCCTCGCGACTCGCGTGGCCAATCATATCGAGAAACTCAGGACTCAGGTAATCGACCGGCCCGGCCGGTGTGTCGCATTTGTGCACAGGCCCTCCGACGTTCATGATCAGGACGCCACCGATGCCGATGCGGTTCATCTCCTCCAAATCCAAGGTAATCCCCTCCCGGGTGATGTTCCCATTCATCCAGAACCAATACGTGTGTGGCTTCGCCTGAGCCGGTGGGTTGATAAATCCGGACTCGAGAGTCTCTCCTGCCCCAGCGAGGCTCACTGATAGAAGGAGTAACGATAATGTTGCGATAATTGCTTTCATAAGAACTTAAAAACTAGGGTGACTGGTCCGATCAGGCCGGAGGGCTGGAGTGGGTCGTCGGCATTCCGTGTTTCCAGGTGGTGAAGGTGATGCGTTTTTTAGACGGGCGGGGGGGGGCTTGGGTGAACCATTCCGGCCAGCGGGCGAGGGCTTTGTTGTCGGACCACTCGACATCGGACGGGTGTTGTTCGTCGCCGATGAGGCGGTTGACCCAGAGGTTGGTGACATCGACATCAAGTTTGTTAGTGCCGGGTTTCAGAGCGCAACCTGTTGTGGTTATTATGTGTCAAACTATTTCCAAATTGTAATTATTTCGTCAGCATATCCGGGGTTATAACATTGGTGTCTTTTAGGTCTGATACATCAAGTAGGAAGATATGATTTGATTTTGATTCAGTATCGCCACCAACAAATATGATTTTCCTTCTATTAGGGGTGAGTTGATGATGGAAGTGGGACTTTTGCAATTTCCCGTATGTTGCCCATTCGCCTGTGAGCTTTTCAAACACGGGCTTCTTATTCTGGTCAAATCCCTTAAGATACTCAAGGTGATGCTTACGTGAGGATTCCCAAAACCACAGACGACCCTCTGGATCCCATCCAGTGTGAGTATAACCCCACTCTTTTGGAACCATGAAATCAAAGCTTTTATATATGATAACTCTGCAACTAGATCATATCAGTTTGCAGAACACACAGTAAATTCAGGTAATTCAAAATCAGTAGCTGATGGTGTAATTATATTAGAAGAGAATGATAAATTACAGGTGCAAGCAGATACAGTTGATATATTTGAAGGCACAGCATCAATACTAGAATTTGATAGAACATAGGAGGAAGATGAAAGTATTACACCCAGAAAAGATCATAGAAACTATATCTAATCTAAAGACAGGTGAGGTATATGTGAATGATCAAGAATGGAAGGAAAAAGGCGTAAAAGAAGAAGACATCAGAAGAGATGTCAAAGTTATTATGCCTAGCCTTGATTTATTTGGAAAAACCAAGTAAAAAGGAGGTTCCAGGATTAAAAGCCTGCCTTAACAATTTAGCTAAATTATGACAATATCAAGAGGACAGATGAAAAGACAATTATACATGGGTGGTGGCATCATGAATGTCGTGCCTAGAGAACAGTATGGTATAGGTAGCTCACTTAAAAAACTTGGTAAAAAAGCCGTAGGAGCTGTCAAAGATATTGTTTCGTCAGATGTTGGTAAAGCAGCGTTATTAGCTGCAGGCGGTTATTATTTAGGAGGCGGTTTTGGTAGACTACCTGGAGGATTTCAATTTTCTAATTTACCAG
>JBFERY010000010.1:0-58260 GCA_041548785.1 Oceaniferula sp. | reverse complement strand
CTCCTCGACATCGAGAAAACTTTCGCGCAAGGTCTGTTCATCGGTCCACATCTGGATCTCGCGCATCCCGGGGTTATCGATCAGGATGCCCCCGTCATCGAGCAGGATAAGTTCGCGGGCCGTGGTGGTGTGGCGGCCTTTTCCGGTGAGCTCGTTGACGTCATTGGTCCATTGGAAATCCTCGCCTAACAGTTGGTTGACCATGGTTGACTTCCCGACCCCGCTGGACCCGACCATGGTCAGCGACACTCCCGGTTGCAGGTATTTCTTGAGCACCTCAAGCCCCTCGTTGCGGGCCGCCGAGGTGATATAGACATCGGCATCCTCACTGAGGTCGCGGATGAGACTGGCCGCCTCCTGGTTCTGTTCGTCGACAAAGAGGTCGGATTTATTCACCAGCACCACCGCCTTGGAGCCGCTGCGCCGGATCAGGGTGAAATAACGTTCCATCCGGCGCGGGTTGAAATCGGATCCCGCATCGGTCACCACCACCACCACGGTGACGTTGGCCGCGATCACCTGCTCCATGGTGCTCTTGCCCGGCAGCTTGCGGGAGAAACACGTCTGCCGCGGCAGGCGGGCGCGGATCATGTTTTCCCCATCCTCGTCCTTGGCGAGTTCCAGCGCCACCCAGTCGCCGACGGCAGGCAGCTCGGCGTCCGTGGTGGCATCGTGGTAAACCTTGCCCGACATGACGACCTCGCGTTCGCAGACGTCTCCCTGGTCGTCAATGAAGAGCGCCCCGTAGCTGATTTTATTGTCGCGGATCAGGCGGGCGGGGACACAGTTTCCCAGAGAAAGCGCAGCGAAGGCTTTCTGAAAATCAGGGTTCCAGCCGAGGTCGTTAAGAGTCACGCGTTGTTTCTAGACAGGATTAAGAGGATTTGCAGGATTATTTTTCTCCCGCGGGCGGTTCTTCCCACACTATGCAACCACCCAACCCATCATCAGGAGTTCCTCCAGAACAAATAGAGACCCTCACAACGAAACTGCCAAGTGGGCGAACCAAACTACAAGCGCCCGTCGTCGGCGTCGAGCAGGTCGAAGAAGCACTGGATGTCATCGCGGTCCTGCCAGCCGGCTGCCTCTTTGCGCATGGCGAGGCGTTCGCTGAGGTCATCGCGGAACCCGCGGTTGCGCATGTAGCTGTTCCACCAGGCGAGTTCGTGTTCACTGGGTTGGGTGCCATGTTGCCAGCACCATTCGAGGGCCTCCTGATCGGAGGCGCCGGAGGCGATGACTTGTTGCAGATCGGCGTAATCGACATGCAAAAACTGGCAGGTCCAGAGGTCCATGCCCTTGCCGAGGTTTTCGTGGAATTCGGGATCGAGCTGCCCGGCTTGGTGAAGCCGGACTTTGCTGCAGAGGCGGGCGAAGTAGACGCAACCCGAGACTTCGTCGCGGGGGCTGGCGGGTGGGGTGAAGGTGGACATATTTTCAATCAGTAATCATTCATTACAAATCACGAATCGCCGTAGGCTTCCATGCCGACGCACGAGCAGACGAGGTTGCGGTCGCCGTGGACGTTATCGATGCGCCCGACCGACGGCCAGAACTTGTGATCGCGCTGGCAGGGCATCGGGTAGGCGGCTTGTTCACGACCGTACTTGTGGTCCCAGCGATCGGAGATGACCATTTCCGCGGTATGCGGGGCGTTTTTGAGTACGTTGTCCTCTTTGTCGGCCCGGCCATCGATGACTTCCTGGATTTCCCCGTGGACGGAGATCATGGCGTCACAGAATTTGTCCAGTTCCGCTTTGGACTCGGACTCGGTGGGCTCGATCATGAGCGTCCCGCCCACTGGCCAGCTCATGGTGGGTGAGTGGTAGCCATAGTCCATCAGGCGCTTGGCCACGTCCTCGACCGTGATCCCGCTAAGCTCGGTGAGACCGCGCAGATCGATGATGCACTCGTGCGCGACGAGACCTTTGTTCCCGGTGTAGAGCACGGGGAAAAAATCGTTGAGGCGCTTGGCGACGTAGTTGGCGTTGAGGATGGCGATCTTGGTGGCTTCAGTGAGTCCATCAGCCCCCATCATGGCGATGTACATCCATGAAATGGTGTTGATACTGGCGCTGCCGTAAGCGGCGGAACAGACGGGGGCCTCCCGGTTTTCCATCATTGCGTGCCCGGGAAGGTAGGGGACGAGTTGCTCGGCAACACCAATCGGACCGACCCCGGGGCCTCCCCCGCCATGCGGGATACAGAAGGTCTTGTGCAGGTTCAGGTGACAAACGTCAGCACCGATGAGTCCCGGGCTGGTCAGGCCAACCTGGGCATTCATATTCGCGCCATCCATGTAGACCTGCCCCCCGTTCGCGTGGATGATTTCGCAAATCTCGACGATGGTGGATTCGTAAACCCCGTGGGTGGACGGGTAGGTCACCATCAGTGCGCCGAGTTTCTCCGCGTGCTGCTCGGCCTTGGCCTTGAGGTCGGCCACATCGATGTTCCCCTGGTCGTCGCAGGCGACAGGAACCACTTTGAAACCGGCCATGACCGCGGAGGCCGGGTTGGTTCCGTGCGCTGAGGTTGGGATGATACAGACATCGCGGTCGGCGGCGCCCCCGTTCGCCTGGGCGACGTGGTAGCGCCGAATGGCTAACAGCCCCGCATATTCCCCCTGTGACCCGGCGTTGGGCTGGAGGGAGACAGCGGCAAAGCCGGTGATACGGGCCAACCAGTCAGAAAGTTCGTCGAGCATCTCGCGGTAGCCGACCGATTGATCGTCCGGCACAAACGGGTGCATGTTTGCCACCTCCGGCCAGCTCAGCGGCATCATCTCGGCGGTCGCGTTGAGTTTCATGGTGCAGGACCCGAGGGCGATCATCGACTCGTTGAGCGCGAGGTCCTTTTTCTCAAGGCGGGCGAGGTAGCGCAGCATCTCGGTTTCGGAGTGGTAGCTGTTGAAAACAGGCGCGGTGCAGAACCCGGAGCTGCGGTCGTGCAAGGCGTCCCAGGCTTTTTCGTCGTATTCCGGAATATCAGCATCCTCGATCCCAAAGGCTTTGAGCACCTGCATCCCTTCCACACAGCCCATGGTTTCGTCACAGGCAATGCCGACGTGATCCGAGTCAACCCGACGCAGGTTGATCCCCAACTCGACAGCGGCGGCCAGGATTTCGTCAGCCTTGCCCGGGGTTTTCACCGTGATGGTGTCGAAGTAGCTTTCGCTGGTGATTTCAAATCCGGCCTTGTTCAGGCTCGCCGCGCAGATACGGGCGGCAAAGTGGGTGTCGTAGGCAATTTTCTGCAGTCCTGCCGGGCCATGGTAAACGGCATACATGGATGCCATGACAGCGAGCAGCACCTGGGCCGTGCAGATGTTCGAAGTCGCCTTGTCACGGCGGATGTGCTGCTCACGGGTTTGCAAGGCAAGTCGGTACCCGGGCTTGCCCTGGGAATCGACCGAGACACCGATCAGGCGGCCGGGCATCTTGCGTTTCAGCTTGTCCGAGCAGGCCATGAAGGCGGCGTGTGGACCACCGAAGCCGAACGGCACGCCAAACCGCTGGCTGTTGCCGACACAAATATCGGCCCCCAACTCACCCGGCGCGCGGAGCACGGTAAGGGCGAGAATGTCGGCAGCCACGATGGCGAGTGCGCCGGCAGCGTGAGCCTGGTCGATGAAACCGGTGTAGTCCTCGACGGAGCCGTGGGTATCAGGATACTGGACCAGGACCGCAAAGAGACCGTCGCAGGCCGCCGCGTCAAAGGATTTCCAATCGCCCACTTCGATCCGGAGGCCCAGAGGTTCGGCGCGGGTCCGGACCACTTCGATGGTCTGCGGGTGGCAGCTGTCCGCGACAAACATGGTCGTGCCGCGGGGCTTGCCGGATTTGGCGAGCGCCATCGCTTCGGCCGCCGCCGTTCCCTCGTCGAGAAGTGACGCGCCTGCCACATCAAGGCCGGTGAGCTCGGCAATCATCGTCTGGAAATTGAGCAGCGCCTCGAGACGCCCCTGGGCGATCTCCGCCTGGTACGGAGTGTAGGCGGTGTACCAACCCGGGTTCTCAAGGACATTGCGCTGGATCACGGCGGGCACAATCGTGCCGCTGTAGCCTTGGCCGATGTAGGACTTGAGCACCTTGTTTTGACCGATGATGCCACGCAACCGGTCCATGGCAGCCGTTTCGCTCAAGGCGCCGGGCAGCTCAAGTGGCTCGCCACCGCGGATATTGGCAGGCACGGCATCATCGATGAGATCGACAATACGCTCGTATCCGAGGCCTTTGATAAGTGCTTCACGGGTCTCTCCGATGCTGCCGACGTGGCGGCTGCAGAAGTTGTTATACATCTTGTTAGTTAGGTTGTTTGGGGTCTGATCAAGAAAATACAGGCGTGCGCAAGTCAACTTGGCACGCCTGCGGGATTGATTCAAAATTGCGTGGTGGTCCTAGCCGAGCAATCCGCTGTAGGCATCGGCATCCATGAGGCCTTCGACGGCGGTCGGGTCGTTCAGCCGAACCTTGAAAATCCAGCCTTCACCGTACGGGTCGGTGTTGATGAGTGCGGGATCGGCTTCGAGGGCGGCGTTGCCGCCCGTGATTTCCCCGGCAAGCGGCACGTAGATATCACTGGCTGCCTTGACGGACTCGACAACCGCGACCGGGTCGCCGGCATCGCAAACGCGTCCGTCTTCCGGCAGTTCGACGAAAACGACATCGGTGAGCTCTTCCTGAGCGTGGTCGGTGATGCCGACTTTGGCGACATCGCCTTCGAGCAGGACCCACTCGTGGTCTGGGGTGTAACGGAGATTAGTTGGGACGTTCATAGATTGATAGGTTGGCTTTGAGCTGATGGTATTGGTTGATAGACTCGGAGGCGATGAAGCTGGCGATCAAACTGACAAAAAACTCGATGGCCGATCGCGACCTCGGGAGGAGCCTTTTGTTGCACAGATTTCTCTCAGGATCAGGGCTTTTTGTAAAAGGGTTTTTTAACGACTTTTGCCTCGAAGCGGCGACCCCGGACATCGACGTCAACCAGCGTGCCGAGCTTGGCGAGGGAAACGGGGAGATAAGCCATGGCGATGCCCTCCCGCAGGCTGGGTGAGAGCACCCCGCTGGTGAGTTCGGCGACGCGCTCGCCCTCCTTGGAAAAGACCTCGTAGTGGGCACGTGGAGGGGCGCCTCTTCCTGTGTATTGCAGGGCGACAAGACGCTCCTTGAGTCCGTCCTCTTTCTGTTTGGCCAGGATATCGCGCCCGATGAAGCCGCCCTCTTTGTCCAGGGCGCAGAAAAACCCGAGCCCGGCCTCCAAGGGGGTGCGTGATGGCGAGAGTTCCGAGCCATTGAGGGGGTAGCAAACCTCCAGTCGCAAGCTGTCGCGGGCACCGAGCCCGCAGGGTTTGGCGCCCGCGTCGACAAAGCGCTGGAACCAGGCGGCACCGGTTTCCGCCGCGCTGAAAAATTCGAATCCGTCCTCGCCGGTGTAGCCGGTGCGGCAGACGCAGAGGGTCTCGCCGTCAGCCGACCACATCTCCATCCCGTTGCGCGCAGGGAGATCGCGGCCCGGGAAAAGCGCCGCAAAGGCGGCTGGTGCCGACGGTCCTTGCACCGCCATGCCCGCCCACACATCGCTTTCGTTAGTCAGCGTCAGGCTTTCGGGCAAGTGTTTTGCGAGCCAGGCAAAATCGGCGGCAATCATCGAGGCATTCACCACCAGGAAAATACGCCCCTCGGCCTGGCGGTAGATGATCAGGTCGTCGATCACGCCGCCGTTTTCGTTCAGCATCAACGTGTACTGGCCTTCGCCGACGCCGAGTCTGGCGACATCATTGGTCAGCATGGAATTCAGCCATGTTTCCGCGCCGTCACCGACGAGGAAAAACTGGCCCATGTGGGAAATATCGAAAACCCCGACGTTCTCCCGCACTGCGGAATGCTCGTCGATGATACTCGTGTACTGCACCGGCATCCGCCACCCGGCAAAAGGAACCATTTTCCCTCCCAGGGCAACATGCAGGGCGGCCAAGGGCGTTTCTTGAATCTCTTCCGTGATGGGATCGCTCATGGCTTGACTTTGCGGAGCACACCGAGCCTTGTCAAATCCGTAAAAGACGTTAATTTTCCGGTCATGGCATCCAATCATCAGGCACTCAGCGCGCTTCCGTCGGTGGAAATTCTCGCCCAGAGCCTCACCAAGACCCTCGCCGGCCAGAGTCCCCTGCCCCGCGCTCTGGTCACCTCGTTTGTGCAACGCGAAATCAACCGGCACCGGCATGCCATTCTGGCCGGGCAATCCCCGACCCGTGAGGAAGTGGAACATGACATCGCCTCCCGTCTCCGTGCGTTCGCGGCAAGCCGACTGCAACCGGTGATCAATGCCACAGGCGTCATCATCCACACCAATCTGGGCCGGTCCCCGCTGGGCACCCATGCCGCCAAGCGGCTAACTGATATTGCGACGGGGTATTGCAACCTTGAATTCAACCTGCCCGACGGCACGCGGGGTAAACGCGCGGGCTATCTTGAAACCGCGCTTGCCTCACTGCTGGATGCCGGTGCCGCCACCGCGGTCAATAACTGCGCCGCCGCACTCGTGCTTACCCTGAGACATCTTTGCAAGGAGAACAAAACCGAAGTGATCGTCTCACGCGGCGAACTGGTCGAGATCGGCGGCGGCTTCCGAATCCCTGAGATCCTGGAAACGTCCGGGGCCCAGCTGGTCGAGGTAGGCGCCACGAACAAAACCCATATCGACGACTACGCCAAGGCCATCACTCCGCAAACTGCCATGATCCTCAAGGTGCACCGGTCGAACTTCTACATCGGCGGGTTCACTGAGGAGCCCAGCACCGCGGAGCTCGCCACGCTCGCCCACGACCATGGCCTCCCCCTGGTGGAGGATCTCGGTTCGGGCGCCATCCTCAACACGGATGAGCTCGCCCCCATTGATCACGAACCCACGCCCCAGCAGGCACTGCGCAACGGAGTCGACCTGGTCTGCTTCTCCGGAGACAAGCTGTTAGGAGGCCCGCAGTCCGGCATCATCGCCGGAAAAAAAGAACTCATCGCCGGCATCAAAACCGAGCCGTTTTTCCGCGCCGTCCGCTGTGACAAACTCATCCTCACCGTGCTTCAAGAGTGTATCGACACCTACCTGCTTACCCGCTCCGGCCATGGCAACTGTGGCACACCTACCCTCGAATTCATTGCCACGGAAACATCAACACTCCGGCAACGGGCGGAGGCCATCATCAAGCGACTCCCGGATGCCGTCCAGTCGCACTGTGCCGTCACCCCGAGCACGGCCCGCACCGGCGGTGGCACCATGCCCCAATCTGAAATTCCGTCGGTGGCGGTCACCATCACCCCGGAAAACATCTCGGTGACCCGGCTGGCAAAGCATTTACGCATCGGCACGCCTTCCGTGGTGGGCACGGTGGAAGGGGGCAAGCTTCACCTGGACATACGCACGGTCTTTCCTCATCAGGACGGCGACATTATCGAAGCGCTCACGTCCGTGCTTTCCCCGTAGGGCGACACCACAGGGCAGTAGCGCCCATTGCAACAGGGTGTGTGAGGGCATGCCACGGCGGACGTGGCGGACGATGATCCGACTTATCGGGTGGGGCCGCCGGCAGGGGCCGGCCCTATTCGCCGACTGCCGTGTCCGGCGCGTTGTACTTGAGGAATTTCAAATAATCGGGATCCAAGGACTTGATCTTATGAAATCCGGCCTGCTTATAGAGCTTCACCAGTGTGTTGGCCTCGATGAGGCGCTGATACCCCCCGCTGTTCTTATTTTCATGCTCCGACCCCCATAGGTTGATGGCGAGAGAGACCTCGGGATCGCTGTTATAGATGCGCAGCGCATTGTGAAAAGACGTGGTCACAAGCTCGGAAGACGCCGTAAAATCGGCAGTGAGCACCCTGTTATAAGCATTGAGCGCATCGGTCATGCGCCGGGGGTCTTTCTTGGCCAGATTCTCCAGCGCGAGTCCGTGACAATACGCGATCTGCGCGCGCTGGCTGCCGGACACCTTGCGTTTGTGCCAGGCTTGGGCGAGACGGTCGAGACGCTCCCAGTCCTTGAGACGCACGGCCTCCCAGAAGGCATAGACTTCAAGCTGCTGAATATGCGTTTCACGCGTCAACCCCTTCTTGCTGAATTTCTCCAACTCCCGGCTCAAGGCATCCAGATCCATCATGCGGCGATTGCACTCCAACTTGTAAAACCCGCTGAGTGTCCCGTAGTTGTCGGGTGCCGTATCCACCGGTTTATAGTCGAGCTCACACTGCGCAAACTTTTCTTTCGCCTCGGCATACTTGCGCCCCCGGTAAAGGTCCATGGCCTCTGAAAAAACGGAGGGCTCGTAGAAATAGACCGCGTCAAGCTTCGTCGGGCCGACACGGACGTTGTTCAGTGCCCGCAGGTTGACACGGTAAGTGACAAAACCGGCTTTGTAGCTGATCACGTAGACATCATCATGTGAGCCGTCTTTGTAGAGCAGTCTCGCGGGCGCCTCTACAGCGGACACCATCGACCCCGCCGTCATCAGCAGGAAAGCGGAGCAAAGGAATTGTAAAAATCGGGTATTCATAACGGTTAGTTGGTTCGTTGATTCGAGTTAGGATGCAAAGGGTGGCGGCTGGCTAACGACCGCGACGTTTGTTTTCAAGCTCCTCGGCGCGGACCTGTTCCATGTTTTTGATTTGGCCGGATGCCTCGTATTCCTTGACCAGGGCCGCGACCTCGTCCCAGGTCTCTTTTTCGTAATCGGTCATGTCCTTCTGGGTTTCGCGAATACGGCGCGTGGAGGATATGTACGGCCAGCCAATGTCTTGATAGGCCGACTGGCGGTCACCTATTTTGAGGACCCGCTCTTTGTCGCCTTCGCCGATTTTATCTCCGGCCGCGAGGTTGCGGTCCCACATGATCTCGAGGATCCGCTTGACCGCAGGGGCCGAGATCCGGATGAATCCGCGGTAACGGTTATACACCATCCCGTAGTAGAACAGGGCGTCATTCACCATATTGCGCTTGTCGAGGGAAAGCGCGAAAAGGTAGCTGACCTCCGCTGACTTCTTGGTGTGCTTCTCGTCCAGGTATTCACGGGCCCACTTTTCACAGGCAACCCAGTCGCCGATCTTGGCAGTGATCTCGACGAGGCGGAACAACGAGGTTTCCTGCGTGGCAGGATCATCCTTGGCTCGCTCCATCACCTCCACCAGACTGGTGATCGCCTTTTTGTTGTCGGCCACGCTGTCAGAACGGCCCATTACATCCGCGATACCCATCAGGGCTTTAAACTCACCAAACTTGTCGTCCCGACCGAGCAACTCCTCGTAATAGGGAAGCGCCTGCTTGGGTGCGGATGTTTTTTCACGCAGGTAGTCACCGATGCGGAGCAGCACGAAGTTGGTCAGATCCTTGGGCTGGAAGGTGTTTTTCAGGTCATTGAAAAGCGCCTTGATCCCGGATTGATAGCGCTGGACAAGGTTGTCATTCTTCTCCGCCGCAGCCTTCTTGATTTCATCCTCAAAGACGCCAATACAGGCGATCCGGAGAAGGGCCAGGGTTCGCTTGTTGGCGAGGTTGATCCCGGGAAAGTTGTAATAGAGATCCTTCAGCTTCTCCGGGGTGTTTCCCTCGAACTCGAGATAGGCCTTGGAAAAGGCATTGACACACTCTTCGAGGAAATTCTGGCGCTGTTTTCCGGCAAGCTCGGTAATGGCGGCCTGAAGGTTATCCAAGCCCTCCTGCCCGCGACCGACCGCCTTCATGGCAGCCATGCCATAGACAACCACCTGTGGTTTGTAGGGGGAAGTCGGATACTCCTTCATGAATTTGTCATACCATGGCACCGCGTCCTTGATGCGGGGGTTCGGCTGTTTCTTATCACCGCGCGTCTCGACACCGAGCATGCCTACGAGATAACTGAGCGACTCACCCGCAACGATCCTGTTCTCGCGCTTCTCCGCGATCTCGAGTGCCAGCTTATAGTATTTCTCGGCCTCTTCGAGTTCCGCCGTGCTCTCCAGGATGTTCCCCTTCATGTTGTAGGCCATGTCGATGACCGTGTGGCCTGAGAACTCTTTTTCAAGGCGATTGAGAATCACCAGGGCAGGATCATACTGACTCTCTGAAAAGTGGCAGTTGGCACGATCATAGAGCGCGTTCGGCAGGTAGATGTTCTTACCTGGCTCGGGATACTTCGCGAGGAAGGAGTCGAGCAGAACGGCGGCTTTTTCCCAGTACTGGAGGCGGGTCAGATTCGAGCCCACAAAATACTCGGAATGCATGATCAGCTTGCTCTCTGGGTACTCTTTGACGTGCTGTTCGAGGAAGGGCTGGGCCTGCTCGAAGTTTCCGAGGTAGAAGTGACTGCCACCCAGGACGAACAGGCAGATATCGTGCTGCTCAGTCCCCTTGTCCACCTTGTCGATCAGGATTTCAGCAACTTCGAGGCTCTTCTCATACTCACCACCGAAAAACAGGCTGGACAACATCAGGCGGCGGACGCTTTCCACCTTGTCACTTTCAGGAAAAGCCTTGAGGAAAATGCTCCCGTAATGCTCGGTGTCCATGATCTCGCCGATGAGTGAGGACACGCGCACGAGGCTGAAGAGGTTTTGTTCACGTTTTTTGCTCTTGTTGTAGTAGAGCTCCAGCTGCTCAAGTGCACCATACACACCACGCTGGTTGCCCGCCTGATCGTGGAGATAACACATGGCACTCAACACGCCGACATCGTCCGGGTCACCTGACCGCTGCTTCTCCTCCAGCTTGGCCAAGCCTTTTTTCAGGCGATCGACCTCGATAATCTTGATCCCGTCCTTGATGCCACGGCGGTCGGGAAGCTGGTTAAGACGGACTTTAATATCCTGGATAACATCCTCGGTGTCCGGGATCAGCGCGTAAAGATTGAAGGCCGCGATGTACATGTCCGCTTCGAGAGAGTCTGCTGCGAGCTTCATGAACAGCGGAGTGAATTCATACATCTGGTACGGCTCCAGGGTGATGTCCGCGCGGTTTTTATCCAGGAAGTCGAGCATGGCTTGCTCGTTCTTTTGCTGGATCACCGCCTGGGAGAGCGCGAGAAATGCCGCCACGATATCGCCGTCTGCGGTCAGCATCGTATCCTTATTTTTCAGCGCCGTCTCAAAATGCCGGATGCCGTCCTGAATCTTGGGTTCCTCCATCAGGAAGTGGCAGATGGCGAGGTTGATGTAAAACCCACCGGGTGTCGGCAGGACTTTGTCACGGTTCGGATCACGCTCCGCGAGGAACTTCTTATAAAGCTTGATGGCTTCCTGATATTCGCCCTTGCCCATGTTCGCCTCTGCCCAGCGCTGCAGGCTGGCCTTGTGCGAACCGTTGTTGGTCTGCGGCATTCCGGCCGCACCATTGGGAAATTTTGTATAGCAGGCCTCGAAAGACTGGGCCGCCATGTCAAACCACTTGCCGGCGGCGTCGAGTTCATTGTCGCGCTTGGCAATGCCCGCGAGCCGCAGTTCACAGAGCCCCTTGCGGTACCAGATGACCCCGAACTTGGGGCCATACAAGAGCGGGGCCCGGCCACCGTAGACGGTCACAATCCGGTTGAACAAAGCCTGGCATTTTTCATATTGCCCGTCTTCCCACGCTTTATTCGCCTGGGACATCTGGGTCTGGAGGTTTTGTGCCTTCACGGCGCCTGCCATTGCAACCAGTGCGAGCGAGATACCGACAAGGGCACGGGTGAAAGAGGATCGTTTAAACATCGTATTCATGGTCGTACTTCGTTGGGGTGTTCGTAGGATAGGGGCTGTGAGTGAGTTGGTCAAAACCATTGTGCCGCCGCGACCGGCATGCCTCGTGGATTCTGGAGTGGCTGGTGTGGACTGGATCGCTGTCGGAGGTTGTGAAAAGAAGCGGGGGATAGGTCGGGCTTTGGGTATTCGTCGGGTAAGTTCACCCGTCTGACACCCCTCCCTGCATCAATGGTTGAGATGTCACTAAGCTGGGCTCGCCCTGTTGTCCAACGCGGGAGACGGGTAATCCATTAGGTCAAAAAACCCACCGTCACCACGGGCGGGGGATCTGAACATGACCTAGGGGGCGTCCACCAGATCCGTGAAAGTAACCTTCGAGATCTCCACACCGGAAAGGCAGTTAAGCACGTCGACAATCCGTTGCTGCTTGGCTTCACCATCCGCCCATATCTGCACGAGTGGCTCCTGGGCACTTGCTTGCGCAGTGGCCACATAACCTTTGAGGCGCAGGGTCAGCTCCGCAAGCTTGCGGTTGTCAGTACCCTCCTCCACCAGTTCCTGGGCGGGGCCGGTGTTAATGAATATTTGTCCACTTTTCTCCACCTTGATGAACATGGGTGCCAGCACCGGAGGCGTGTCACTGGGCGCCGCCGCGGGCAGTGACATCTTCAGGTCCTGCTCACGGGGCTGGATGGTGGTGGTGACAAGGAAGTAAATGAGAAGAAGGAAACAAACGTCGATCAGGGAGGATATGTCCAACCCCGGTTCATCTTCCTCCAAATTGTCAGCTTTCTTTTTGCGAGACATAATAAATAGTGTTTGGTCTTGGTGTTATTTCTTCTCGAATCCGTAGACCGAGAAAATCACGTTATCCACACCCGCCTTGGCGGCGGCCCGGATGACGGTGCGAACGTGTTTAAAGGGAACTCCCTCGTCACCGCGCAGGTGCACTATGGGCACGAGCCCCTTGCCTTCCTCGATCGCCTTTTTCTCCTCGACATACTTTTCGATGGCTTCGGGATCGTCAAATGTGACATCTCCGGTTTCGGCAAGATAGGTGCCATCCTCGCGAATATTGATCACAATCCGGCCCTTGCCGTCCTTCGGCTTCTTCGACTTATCCGCGACCGGTGGCTTCACCTCCGGGTCCTGCTTCACCACAATGACGGTGGACGCCACAATGAAGAAGATGAGAAGCAGGAAGACCATGTCGATCATGGGCGACATATCCACCTTTAGCTCATCCTCAGCACCTGCCGCGGCACGATGTAGTTTTTTTGATGCCATAGTTGTGATTCTTTTCGTGATTTGCTGCTTGATAAAAGACGCCGGGGAACCGCTTCACACTCTGGTATGGGCTCCGTGCGGGCCGGGGAACGCCCCGTCGCACACGGATTGGGTCGCTGGCGACACCTGGGGACTAGACGGCGATACCCTCGGGAATCTTAGCCAGATGTGCATCACCATTGACTGTCTGGATCGAGGCGTTCAGCAACTCCTCAGCCGAGTGATGGCATTCGGCAACAAGGTTGTTCAACTTGTTCTTGAAAAAGAAGTAGGCCGTGAGTGACGGAATGGCGGTCACCAGCCCCCAGAGCGTGGTCAGAAGTGCGACGGAAATGTCACCGGCCAGCATCGAGGGGTCAGCCGACCCGTCGCCACTTGCGAGCGTGCCGAACGCGCCGACCATACCAAGAACCGTTCCAAACAGTCCCAGCATTGGCGCGGCCTGGGCAATCAGGGAAATGTAATTGATCAGAGTCATGCTCTTGCGGTTTTCGTTGATCGTGAAGTCGGCAATGGCATCCTCGACATAATCCCGACCCAGATCTTCGGGGCGGCGCGCGTCCACGTTGGGCAGCGCGTAGGCCATCATCCGTCCGAGGTAGCTCGGATGGGAGGCACCCAACTCAATGGCTGAACGGATACGGCAGTTCACCATATGCTCCATGAGCCCGGCCTTGAGATCGGCCGGGGCAAACTTGGTCCTACTCAGGTTCATGAAGTTGAATACGCAAAGCGCGATCAGGGCAATGATCAGCAGGCCAATAAGAATCATCGGCCAACCGCCATCAAGCACGTAGCGCTTCAAGACACTGCCCTCGGCCGCGGGTGCAGCAAACAGGGTTGATGTTGAGAAAAACGCTGTCGATACTGCGAGGACAACGGTTTTGAGGGATCGGTAGGATGTTTGTTTCATACTGGTGTGTAGTAGGTGGATAGGTGTGATGGGGATTTGCCTTATGACTGTTTGTGAACAACGCTTGTTCGCTCAATGCAATCAACAGACGGGACGATTCTGCTAATCATCTTCTTAGAGTAAAGGAGTAAATTCCAAAATCATCATTTCCTTGAATTGCCCGAACTCACCTCTTGACTAGGGCCGCATCACGCAGTAGGCATTGCCCGCGTCGCGGCACATGCTGCCGCGCTGTCACAGCCATCCCCCGCTGTTTTTGATTTTCTCAATTGCGTGAACGGGTCCATAGTTCAATGGATAGAATAGCGGCCTCCGAAGCCGTAGATACAGGTTCGACTCCTGTTGGACCTACCACTCCCAATCATCGCGAAGGGCAAGCGCGCGCCGGCAGGCGGGCCGGCACCGGCAAGGCACCGGCAAGGCACCGCCGGGGCAATATCGGGGCAAGATTCACGACCCCTCGGCAGCAGGCATGGTTTCGGCCAACATCCCGCCGAACACCCGCCAGCATTCGATGAACCCGCTGGAAAAATCCTGCGGTCTTGCCGCAATCCAGGCGCGTGCATCATCCAGGGAAAACCACTGCCCCGACTCGACCTCACTGCAGGGGAAGCGCACAACGCCATCATGGCGGGCGACATAAATCCGGATATGCTCCCAGCCCGTGTTTTCACCGGCCGCCACCCCCCCGATCTCCTGCACCTCCGCATCATGAATGCCGAGCTCCTCGGAAAGCTCACGCACCGCGGTCGACTCATAACCCTCCCCCGCATTCAGGTGGCCGGCCGCGCTGGACCCCCACACACCCGGGTTCTTGTCCTTCAGCCGTGAACGTTTCTGCAAGAAGAGCTCCTTGCGTTTATTGAAGACAAAGACATGCACGGCCCGGTGGATCAAGCCGTCCCGGTGGACCACATCGCGGGTTTCCTGCCTGAGCACATTGTCGGCCTCATCCACCACATCGAAAACCTCGTCACCGTCCTGGGGGTGATCTTTGAGCGGGTGGTCATCGTAATACCTGGTGAGCGCCACCCACTGCTCAAGACTGATTTCCTCCGCACGCGCGGTCTCGGGCACCCCGATCCGTCTGGCGGCCTCCTCCCAGACTCCGGTGTCGGGCATTTGTTTGCGCACCTGCTTCCTGCGCTGCGCAAACCCACGCCTGACTATCTCGTCAAAAAGCCGGGCATCATACACCGGCAAATCATCCTCGCGCGGCTCGCAAACCATCACCGTGGAGTCAATCAACGGCCTGGGGAAAAACGCCTGGGGCGGGATCGTCTTCACCGGTCGACTCACCCACTCGCTCTGCATCCGGAGGGAGAGGACCCCATAGGCCTTGGTGCGCGGCTCGGCGATGATGCGATCGATGAACTCCTTCTGCAGCATCAGCACCGCACGGCAAACCGGGGACGGCCGCTTCATGAAATTGCGCATGATCGCCCCTCCGGCCGAATAGGGCAAATTCCCGAGCAGCTTCACGGGCTGGTACTGGTACAGCGACCTGACATCAAACCTGGCACCGTCGTGATGATGCACCTCCACCTTGGCATTCCCCTCATAACGGTTTTTCAGCCCCTCCGCCAGCCGCGCATCAAACTCGACAAGAATCACCTTGTCGGCGATCTCCACCACGTGTTCGGTCAACGCCCCGGTTCCCGGCCCGACCTCGACCACGGTATCCCCGGGCGCTATTTCCAACTGATCCACAATCCAGCGCGCCACATTTTCATCGATCAGAAAATTCTGGCCAAGCTTCTTCGATGGCATCACCCCCATCGCCGCCAGGCGGCTTTTGATTTCAGACTGGTTCACGCGCGCCATCACACGCCCGGGATCGACAAAAGGCAATCATTCACATTAAAAACTTCAAACATCGCCAATCCGCCGTCAAGCTGTCCGCCCCATGACCCTGGCATCCAAAATCACGCTGGGCCGCCTCCTCTGCGCCCCCGTTTTTGCCGTGCTGGCCGTTTACTACGGCGAGAGCGTCAAAGCCGGCACCCCGGATGAAACCATCCGCTGGTGGGCCGTGGGCGTGTTTATCTTCGCCTCGCTAAGCGACGGCATCGACGGCTACATCGCGCGCCATTTCAACCAGCGCTCGAAGTTCGGCGCCTTCATGGACCCCTTCGCCGACAAGGTGCTGCTGCTCACCGGCATCATCTTCCTCACCTTTGTCCCCTGGGGCGAAGGCTGGCACATCCCGATCTGGTTCACCGCACTAATGATCGCCCGCGACATCATTATCATTGGCGGCATCGCCATTCTGCACTACTTCAACCAGCACGTCCCCATCCGTCCCCACTGGACCGGCAAAATCTGCACCTTCACCCAGATGCTGCTGCTCGGCTGGGTGATGCTCAAATTCATCCCCTTCTCGCCCATCTACCCCACCATCGCCGCCACCATCTTCACCGTCTGGTCCGGCATCGAGTACTTCCGCCAAGGACTCCACCAGCTCCAGGACCACCACGAGGTGGAAAACCCCGGCTCTTAAATACCAATAGCCAATCACACCCCAGCTCTGCCCACACCCCAGCTCTGCGGGGCGCTCCCCATTCGTTCATTTTCCAATCATCCATTCACTCATTTCCCCATGCCCACCGTAGCCATTGTCGGCCGACCCAACGTCGGCAAATCCGCCCTTTTCAACCGCCTCGCCGGTCGCCGTATCGCCATCGTCCACGATCAGCCCGGCGTCACCCGCGACCGGATTTCCGCGCCCTGCCACATCACCAACACCCCGTGCACCTTGATCGACACCGGCGGCATCGGGGCCACCCTCGATGACGGCTTCGGCACGGCGGTCAGCACCGAGGCTGATATCGCGATGCAAACAGCGGACCTGATCCTCTTCATCGTCGATGCCAAGGACGGCATCACCTCCATCGACCAGGCCCTCGCGCAGAAACTCCGCAAATCGAAAGCCCCCGTCCAACTCGTCATCAACAAAGCCGACAACGCAAAACAGGAACAACTTATCGGCGATTTTGCGTCGCTGGGATACGGATCAGGCATCCCGACATCCGCCGAGCTCGGCAAAAACATGGACCAACTCGCGGACGCCATCGACCAGGTCATCGAACCCCTCCAACGCGACATCGAGGAAGCCGAGGAGGTGGTCAAAAGGGAGGGACTCAAAATCGCCATTGTCGGCAGACCCAACGCCGGCAAGTCGTCACTGATCAATGCCATCCTCAAGGACGACCGCACCATCGTCTCCGACATCGCCGGCACCACCCGTGACGCCGTCGATGTCCCCTACGAGTTCCTGGGCGAGTTGCACACCCTGATTGACACCGCAGGCCTGCGCCGCCGCACCAAGATGGATTCCTCCGTCGAGATCTTCTCCGCCATGCGCGCCGAACGCTCGATCCGCCGCGCCGACATCTGCCTGTTAGTCATCGATTGCGCCGAGGGCGTCTCCGCGCAGGACCGCAAGATCGCCCGCATCATCCAGGACGAGAAAAAACCGTGCCTGATCGTCCTCAACAAATTCGACCTCTACCACCCCGGTGCCCCGAAAAACGTCCGCCTCGAGGAGGCCACCGAACACGTCCGCAACGAGCTCTTCTTCCTCGCCTACGCCCCCTACGTTTGCGTTTCCGCCTTGAAGAAACAATCGATCGGTCTCGTTTTCGCCAAACTCGCCGAGATCCGCAAGCATGCGCAGGAACCGATCACGACCGGCAAGCTCAACCGTTTCCTGGGTGCCGCCTTCGAGAAAAAACCACCCCAGGCGAAAAAGGGGTCGAAGCGACTCAAGCTGCTCTACGCCACCACCGCCATCAACGACCGCTACACCGCCATCCCGGTGCCGACCTACATCCTCTTTGTCAACGACAAGCGCCTGATGCAGGAGAACTACGAACAGTATCTCACCAATCGCCTGCGCGAGGACCATCCCACCCCCGGCATCCCCATCACCTTCTCCGTCCGCTCGCGCAATGCCACCGATGAGAAGAAGCGGCGAAAGTAAACCCACACACACGTCATGCCCTTCCAGCTCAACGACCGACTCGCCGCCGGAGGATTTGACTTTGGCACCACCGGCATCTGCCGCGTCCTGCTCAAGGACAATGCCTTGTTCCCATGGTTCATCCTCGTGCCGGAGGTCGATGAAAGCATCACCGAGCTCCACCAGTTGGAAGCCGCCGACTACGCTTCGGTCTACTCCACCATCCGCCAACTCTCTGGCTTTGTGCAGTCCCATTTCCAGCCGGACAAACTCAACGTCGCCGCCATCGGCAACATTGTCCCGCAACTCCACATCCACATCGTCGCCCGCTCCGCTGGCGACCCCGCCTGGCCCGGCGTGGTCTGGGGGTGCCCCGAAAAAAGAAACTACGGTAAGGAGGAAGCGCTTGCCATCCATGAGGCTTACCTGCAGTCTCTAGCTTAGGTTGAACCAGCTCCGGACAGACCTGACTCGCCGTGAAACAGGCCTCATTACCTGCAATTTAATGCATGCAATAAAATACATGCAATTTGTTTCATGTTTTAGCTTGCATGTATCTTACCCCTCCCCTAGGAAGTGGCCGCCGCCACCTAACGCGTGCCCCTACTGAGCCATGGACCTTGCCCTACAAAACCTCATCTCACCCATCGTCCTCTGCTTTGTCCTGGGGGCGGTTGCCCGCTGGGTGAAAAGCGACTTCCAACTGCCCGATGCCGTTTACCAGAGCCTGTCAATCTACCTGTTGCTTGCGATCGGGCTCAAGGGGGGCGTTGCCGTTGCCCAGACTCCGGTCATGGAGCTCCTCGGCCCGGCCGTTGTCACCCTCGTTCTCGGTGTGCTTACCCCCTTGTCGGCCTACTACATGATGCGCAAGGGCGGCCGACTCAACCAGACTGACGCAGCCGCCACCGCCGCGCATTATGGATCGGTTTCCGCCGTCACTTTCCTGGCATCGATTGAGGCGGCCAAAATGGCGGGATTGCAAACGGAAGGCTATCTGGCCGCATTGGTGGCGCTGCTGGAAGTGCCCGGGATCATCGTCGGCCTGGTGCTTGCACGCGGCAAGGGCTCCGGCAGCCTCGGCACTGCGGTGCATGACGTCCTGACGGGAAAGAGCATCTTCCTGCTCATCGGCGGCCTGGTCATCGGCACAGCTTGCGGACCGGAAAAAATCAGCGCGGTCGCCCCGTTTTTCATCGATCCATTCAAGGGCGTGCTCTGCCTCTTTCTCCTTGAGCTTGGCACAGTGGCGGCAGGGCGCATGAAGGACATGACCCACGCCGGCTGGAGACTGATTGCGCTGGGCTGCCTCATCCCCACCCTTCACGGCATCGTGGGAACCACCGCGGGAATCATGGTCGGCATGTCACCGGGTGGCGCCGCCGTGCTCGGCGCGATGGTTGGCAGCGCGTCCTACATCGCCGCCCCCGCGGCAGTCCGTATCGCACTGCCGGAAGCGAGCCCGGGAATTTACTTAACACTTGCACTGGGAATCACCTTCCCGTTTAACCTGCTTGTCGGCATCCCGCTATTCATGAGGGTCGCCGACTGGCTAACCACCATCACATGATGAACATCCCATTAAAAAAAGTCACCCTCGTCGCCGAGCGACTCCTCAAGGAGGGACTCCTCAAAATCATCAAGCAGGAGGGCGCCACGGGCTACACCCTCACCGCATGTGAAGGCGAGGGCTCACGCGGCGTCAACGCATCCGACTGGGAAGGGCGCAATATCCAGATTGACACCATCGTCTCAGCGGAAACCGCCGACCGCATCCTCAATCGTGTCGGCGACCAATACATGGAGAACTACGCCGTCATCGCCTACCTCAGCGAGGTCAGCGTCCTGCGCCGGGGGAAATTCGCAAAGGAGATATTAAACGATATCGAATCTGGTGACGAATAAGAAAACTTCACACATTGGCAACACATGAACGCAACCAACCCACGCATTGGCATCATCATGGGCAGTCAGTCGGACTGGCCCACCCTCGAACACACCGCACGCACGCTTTCCGACTTCGACGTCGCCTGGGAAGCGCGGGTGGTCAGCGCCCACCGCACCCCCCGCCTACTCTACGATTACGCTGAGTCGGCCGCATCTCGCGGGCTGCAGTGCCTGATCGCAGGCGCCGGTGGGGCGGCGCATCTTCCCGGTATGGCCGCCGCCATCACCCACCTCCCGGTGTTGGCCGTCCCGGTCAAGTCGAGCACGCTGAATGGCATCGACTCGTTATTATCGATTGTGCAAATGCCCGCCGGCATCCCGACAGCCACCTTTGCCATCGGCCAGGCAGGAGCCGTCAATGCCGGCCTGTTTGCCGTCGCCATGCTCGCGGCCACCGGCAACCAGGAACTGGCCGAGAAGCTTGCCCGCTTCCGTGAAACCCAGCGCCGGAAGATTGAGGGGGGCAGCCTGCCCCCGGTGAACCCAGCCCAAGGCTAAGCGATCATGAACTACGATTCTGAAACCTGTATCGGGGTATTGGGCGGCGGACAGCTTGGCCGCATGCTGGCCCTCGAAGCCCGCCGCATGGGGTTTCGGGTCATCAAATGGACCGGCGGAGACGTTTCCGGCGCAGCGCGTCTGGCCGACCACATCCTGACCCAGCCATTCGACTGCCCCGACACCCTGCAGCGATTCATCGACCAGGTCGACGTCGCCACCGTTGAGTTCGAAAACATACCACGCGAACTGCTTGAAAAAGTGGCCGCGCACGTCCCATTGATCCCCGGCACCGAAGCGGTGTCCGTCTGCCAAAACCGCGAACTGGAAAAATCATTCCTCGCGGACCACGGCATCCCCACCGCCGAATTCCGCATCGTTGACTCCGCCGAGGGCCTGGACGCCGCACTCCAGGACATTGCGGGGGACGTGATCCTGAAAACAGTGGAGTCGGGCTACGACGGAAAAGGGCAGATGCTGGTCCGCGCCGAGCCGACCCGTGCCAGCGCAGATCAACTGTGGCAGGATTTCGGGGGCGGCAGGGCCATCGTGGAACAACGCATCAACCTCGCCGCCGAACTCTCCGTGATGGTGGCACGGGGCCAGGATGGGTCCACGGTCACCTACGACCCCGCGGAAAACGAACACCGCGACCACATCCTCGATGTGTCCATTGTCCCGGCCCGCTTGCCCCAGGCATTGCTCGACGAAGCCCGGACGATTGCCACCAAAGTTACCCAGGCACTCGGTTACACAGGCGTGATTGGCGTCGAGTTCTTCCTCGACCAGCAAGGAAAACTGCTGGTCAATGAAATGGCACCCCGGCCGCACAACTCCGGCCACCATACCCTGGATGCCTGCGAGTGCTCCCAGTTCGAACAGCAACTCCGGGTCATTTGCGACCTCCCACTCGGCAGCACCAGGCTAATCAAACCCGCCGTCATGTGGAATTTGTTAGGCGACCTGTGGCCAGGCGAAACGACAGCCCCCGACTGGACTCCGATCCTCAACACCCCCGGCGCCAAGCTCCACCTCTACGGCAAAAGCCACGCAAAACCGCGGCGGAAAATGGGTCATGTCACCTTCATCGGCGACACCATCGACGAGGCACTTGAGCGCGCCAATGCGTGTAAAAGGGCTTTGGAATGTTAGCATTCCGCGGCAAACCGCACCGGGCTTCATCCCATCCGGCAAAAAGCGACGGTTCTGGCCCTCCCGTTTTACCCCCTCGAAAAATTCGCCCTTGCGTAATAACCTCCAATCCAGATAATTCCGGATCAGGCAATTCCGCCGAGCAACACGACCCCCGATGCCCCTCCTTGATGTCACCCATCTCACCACCCGTTTCCACACCCGCAATGGCACCGTCCGCGCCGTCGAGGACGTCTCGTTCTCCGTCGACAAGGGGCAAACCGTCGGAATCGTCGGCGAGTCCGGCTCGGGGAAATCCGTGACCTGCTACTCGCTCATCGGCCTCATCCCCCAGCCTCCCGGGAAAATCCATTCCGGCAAGGCGATCTTCGACGGCACCGACCTGCTCCAGGCCAAAGCCAAACAACTGCGCGCGATCCGGGGCAAACGCGTCTCCATGATCTTCCAGGATCCGATGACCTCGCTCAACCCGTTTCTCAAAATATCGACCCAACTCACCGAGCCCCTGGAAATCCACGACGGCATCAAGGGCAAGGCCGCCCTGCACAAGGCCATCGACGCCCTCGCCGAAGTCGGCATCCCGGAACCCGAAAAACGGATCCAGTCCTACCCGCACGAATTCTCCGGCGGCATGCGCCAGCGCGTCATGATCGCCATGGCCCTGATCACCCGGCCCGAACTCCTCATCTGCGACGAACCCACGACCGCGCTCGACGTCACCGTGCAAAAACAAGTGCTCGACCTGATCAAGGAGCGCCAAAAGGAACTCGGCACCGCCGTCATCCTCATCACCCACGACCTCGCCGTGGTGCACCAGACGTGTGATGAGGTCAACGTCATGTATGCCGGCCGCATTGCCGAGCGCGCCGAGACCAACCAGCTATTCAACAACCCGCTGCACGCCTACACCCGCGCCCTGCTCAAAAGCATCCCCGCCACCCACGACAAGGGCGAGGAACTCTACACCATCCCCGGCATGCCACCCGACCTCTCCCACCCGCCCGCCGGCTGCGCATTTCACGAACGAAACACCCTGGGAGACGCCTCCCGTTGCCGCACAGATTCGCCCCCCCCCCTCGAGGAGATCACCCCCGGCCACTTCGCCCAGAACTGCCCGGGCTGCCTGACCCCGTAAACCGCGACAGGAACCGGCCCCGGCGCTGATCCCCGCCGCCCCTAACCACTCAGCGGTCAGTTAAAATTCAACCAGGCACAGTGGCCCGGACTCATTATTCCACCTCGATGTTTTTATACGCCTTGATGGAGTCGACCTCGAGGGCAAACGGCCCGGCTTTTTTGTCGTAGAGCATCAATCCCACGCTGGTGACCTTCTTGGTGTTGAGTTTCATCACCGGGATTGTTTTGCCCATGTAGGTCGCATAGAAGGCGTCAAAGGGAACACGAAGCACCTGCCACTCACCCTTGACCGTCTGGATCGGGCTCCAGAATGCGAGCATCCGGCGACCACTCGCCCGGGTGGTGAGGTAGTACATGCGGCCATCGCCTTTGACTTTGATCTCCAGTCCGTCATAGCCGGACAGGTCGAGCGTCTCGCCGGAAGTCCGGATGGAGGAGAAGCCGCCGTTGTTCTCCAGGGAGATCTCCCCCTTGAAAACGAGCGTGTGCTCCGGGCTGACTCGGTGGCCGCCCCTGGAGACACCCCCCATCACGCCGTCATTGACATTCATCCAGGTGCCGGCCGACCGGGTCTTGTTAAAATCGTCCAGTGTTTTTGAGGGCGGCGCACCGGCATGCGCGACGATGCTTGCGGCGAATAGGACGAGGGTGCTGTTTAGTAGGATAATGCTCATGGGTTGTATTGGGGTTGTTGTGGCAATATTGTCTATTTTTTATCCGGAGTCAATGAAATTTGTCTATATGTCGGCGATGGACCTGCAAAATACTCACAATCAGACAATTAAGGCCGGTAGATCAGCTCGTTTTCCGGTCCTAAGAGACGAGGAGCACCCTCGCTCCGGCTTTTTATTTGACATTATTTCGACATTTTATCGATTTCAGGTTGACGTTGTCCATTTTCTGTCTATTTATTGTCTCATCGCAAGCACCTGATGTGCCGTCGATACCCAACAACCTAACCACAAAACCAACAGAACCATGAACAAGTCCATGAAACTAACCTGTGCCGCCCTCCTCACCTGCAGCCTGACCACCACGGCCACTTTCGCAGGTCAATGCGGGAGCCAATGCGGGAGCAAGGACGCGCATTCGAAAAAAATGACCGTCAGCACCGCAGCCACGGCCACCCACGAAAAGTCCCTGGTCGCGATTGCGGCAGGCAACAAGGACTTCACCACGCTGGTCGCCGCAGTTAAAGCCGCCGGCCTGGTCGAAGCACTCAACGGAGACGGCCCCTTCACCATCTTCGCCCCGACCAACGAGGCCTTCGCCAAGCTCCCCGCCGGGACCGTCGAGTCGCTGCTCAAGCCCGAAAACAAGGACAAGCTCGCAGCGATCCTCAAGTACCATGTGGTCCCCGCCAAGGTGATGGCCGCTGATGTGACGACCGGCGAGGCCCAGACACTGCAAGGCTCCACGCTCGAAATCAAGGTGGCCGACGGCACCGTGACGGTGGACAAGGCACAGGTGATCACCACCGACATCGTCGGCTCCAACGGGGTCATCCACGTGATCGACAGCGTCATCCTTCCCTAGTCGGATTGTTTCAGATCCACTGCCATTGTCAGTTTGGCAGTCGAAGAACTACAGTGGCGCGACCAACATCGCGCCACTGTTTTTATTTCCACCTGACATCCCCCGGTCTATTTGCTTGTGCCTCCCCCCCATCCCCATGTTTAATTTGTGTCTAGAAAAAAGCTCATGAACACGCACGGAATTAAAGCCGCCACCACCCTCACAGGCTTGAGTGCCCACGTCATCCGTGTGTGGGAAAAACGCTACGGCGCCGTCACGCCGCAGCGTACCGAAACCAATCGCCGGCTCTACACCGACACCGACATCAGTCGGCTCCAGACGCTTTCGGAGCTGACTCAAAAAGGCTACACGATCGGCCACATCGCCAAGTTGCAGGATGCCGAGCTCGATGAGCTGCTGCATGGCATCGCGACCCGGGAAAGCGACCCGCGGGTCGCCGCGGCGGCCGGTCAGGTCAGCCATTTGATTCAGGCCGCCGCCACCGCCATCCGAAACTACGACCAAACCGCCCTCGAGGGTATTTTCGACGAGGCGAGTCTCACCCTCGGCTACTCCGGCCTGCTCGAGCTGGTTGTCATCCCCGTGATCCAGCAGGTCGGTGATGACTGGCATAATGGCAGCCTCACCAGCGCAGGCGAGCATGCCGCCACCAGCTTCATCAAGCAGTACCTTGCCAACAGCATGCGTTCGTTTACTCCGGAAGAGAATGCCCCGATCCTGGTTGTCACCACTCCTGCCGGGCAGCTTCACGAGCTGGGCGCATACATCGGCGCGTGTCAGGCCAGGAAATCGGGATGGCACATTGTTTACCTTGGCCCGTCCCTCCCCGCAGATGAAATCGCGGCTGCGGCCCTCAGAACCATGGCGGATGCCGTGTTACTCAGTATTGTCTATCCTGCCGACGACCCCCAAGTTGAGTTGGAGCTGCTAAGACTGCGCAAGCTCGTGCGCAAGGGCTTGCCGATACTGGTCGGCGGCAGCGGCATCGAGGGGTATCGCGACACGCTCGCCAAGATCGACGCGGTCACGGTCCCCACGATTTCAGAACTCACCCCGGAGTTACTCAACATACGCAACCACAGGGCAACGGCAGCTCATTGACCGATTCCCCGATGGCATCATCATCATGAAAATTCTCATCACAGGCGCGAATGGATACATTGGCTTGCGGCTACTCTCAGAGCTGAGTTCGACCGAGCACCGTGTGGTCGCCGTGGTCAGGAACAAGCGGAGGCTCGATCAAAAAACGTGCGCGATGTTTGGAGACCGTCTCGAGATTGTCGAGCATGATTTCCTCTCCGACGACCGATCGTCAGCCTGCCCAACTGATATTGATGCCGCCTATTACCTGATCCACTCCATGGGATCGGGCAAAGGCTTCGCCGAGAGAGAGGAACGCTGCGCACGGCACTTCATCGAGTGGATCAAGCCGACGAGCTGCAAGCAGATCATCTATCTCTCAGGTATCATCCCCAAGGCTGACACACTCTCCGTGCATTTGGAGTCGAGGCAACGGGTCGCCGACCTGCTCGCCGAAAGCCAAATACCCCTGACAACATTGCGCGCCTCCATCATCGTCGGCTCGGGCTCGGCGTCATTCGAAATCATTCGCGACCTTGTCGAAAAACTTCCGGTCATGATCACCCCCCAGTGGACGCTCACCCGCTGCCAGCCCATTGCCATCCGCAATGTGCTGGCATACCTGACAGGCGTCCTCAGCCATCCGGAATGCCTGAACCGGAGTTTTGACATAGGAGGCCCCGACCAACTCAGTTACCGCGACATGATGAGCCAGTACGCTGACGCACGCGGGCTGTTTCGCATCATCATCCCGACTCCCTTTTTCACCCCCCGGCTGTCGTCCTACTGGCTGAGTCTGGTCACGGCAACCAACTACCAACTCGCCAAGGCTCTGGTCGGCAGCCTGCACATGGAGACGGTCTGCCAAGAACACGCGATTCAATCGATCATCCCCCAGGATTTGCTGAGCTATCGCGAGGCCATCGACCTGGCATTTTCACGGATCGCCCAAAATCGTGTGCCGTCGACCTGGTATGGCGCCATGTCCACGGGAAACCTCCGCCCCGAGCAAATCAGCAACATCCAGGTGCCGGAATACGGCGTCCTGTCAGACAGCCAGACCGTCCGGCTCACCGCCGACCAAGAGGAGGTCATCGCTGCCGTTTGGTCGATCGGGGGCCGACGTGGTTGGCCGAGTATGACATGGGCATGGAAACTGCGCGGCCTGCTGGACAAGTTCGTCGGCGGCATTGGCATGCGCCGGGGGCGGCGGGACACCACCGAACTCAAGCCGGGCGACGCCCTGGATTTCTGGCGCGTGCTCGTCGCTGACCGGCAAGCGGGCCGACTGATCCTCTACGCTGAAATGAAACTCCCCGGCGAGGCATGGCTGGAGTTCAACATCTCCGAGGATGAACTGAAACAAACAGCCACGTTCCGGCCACTGGGCCTGTTCGGTCGGGTCTACTGGTATGCCACCTCCCCCTTTCACTTCATCCTCTTCCCGCGCATGGCACGTCAACTTGCCAGCGGTTGGCCGAACCCACAGCAACCCGACCCATCATGAAAACCACCCTTATCATCGGCGGCAACTCAGGCATCGGTGAAAAGCTGGCGCGCCAACTTCAGCAGTCGGGCCACCAGGTTCTGACCGCATCCCGTGAGCCGTCCGCCTTCCCGCATCAAAGCTACAACGCCACCTCGGGCGACACCTTGGAACTCCCGGACCAGCTCGACGGCCTGGTTTACTGTCCCGGTTCGATTAACCTGAAACCGTTCCACCGCCTCAGCCGGGAGGAAATGGTCGCCGAGTTTGAACTCAGCGCAGTCGGCGCGGCCACCACCTTGCAGCAGGCCCTGCCGGCGCTTAAAAGGGCTGACTCCGCCTCCGTGGTTCTGTTTTCCAGCGTCGCCGTGCAAACAGGTCTCCCCTTCCACGCCTCGATCGCCATGGCCAAAGGGGCGGTGGAGGGATTGACTCGCTCGCTCGCCGCGGAGCTGGCACCCGGCATCCGGGTCAATGCCATTGCCCCCTCACTCACCGACACACCCCTCGCGGCGAAACTCGTTGATACCGAAGCAAAGCATCAGGCGTCGGCCGACCGCCACCCGCTCAAACGCATCGGCAAGCCGGAGGAGCTCGCCAGCCTGGCAGCCTGGCTGCTTTCTGACGCATCACGCTTCGTCACCGGCCAAATCATCCATGCCGACGGGGGCCTCGGGAGTGTGCGCACGTTCTGATTGAGTGCCGCCGCAAACCGATGGCACACCGCGACCACGGAGGAAGCTTTGCAGCACCGGCAACAGGGCCCACCGGCCAATGCCACGGATTTACCATCCCACGTCTTTCGCCGCGTTCAAATCGGCCATTCGAATCACAGAAAACTCATCCTGCATCCAGTCGATGTTCGTGGTGGTGATCAGCTTCTGCGCAGCCTTCGGCAGAGCCGCCATCAGCGCGTTTCTCCTGTTAGTATCCAATTCACCGAAAATGTCATCGAGCAGATAGACCGGCATTCGCTGCGCCTCCTTTTGCAACAACTCCCCTTGGGCGAGTTTAAGTGAGAGCGCCATCGTCCGCTGCTGGCCCTCACTGGCAAAATCCGCTGCCGCCATACCATTGATCGTCAACCGAACCTCATCCCGATGCGGCCCGGCCACCGTCTGGCCCACCCTGCGCTCGCGCTCGCGCGTCATCGCGAGACTCACCGTCAAATCATCACCCGACCCGGCGATATATTCCATAGCAACCCGCTCGTCACAGGCGCTGACTTCACGTTGGGAGGAAGCGGCTTGCGGTTCGAGCATCCCGACGAGCTTGCGTCGGGCCTCGGTGAGAAAATCACCGTGTTTGACAAGCAGCCCGGTGTAGGCCGCGATCTCGGCCTCGCGCAAAACCCGATCCTTGAGCAGTATGTTCCGAGCCTTGAGCACCCGGTTATATCGATTCAAATGATCCCGATACGCCGAATCTAACTGGCACCCCAAAAAATCAAGATAGCGCCTCCGCACCCGACTCGCCCCCCGCACCAACTCGAGATCATCATTGCCCATCCAGACCACCAGACCGCTGGCCCGCAAGTAGTCGCCCTGCTTGACCACCAACTCGCCGTCCAGTTTCATCTCCACCCCTTTACGCGGCGCATAGCGCACCTGCTGTTCATTGCCCCAACACTGCCCGGCCACCCCAAAACCTGGCCCTGCTGCGGAATCATCCATCTTGACCATCTTGCCCATTCTTTGGCTGCGTGGCGACTGCAGTCGCACCAACACACACACCGCCTCGAGAATCGAGGTCTTCCCCTGCGCATTCGCCCCCACCATCACCGCTCCCGACTCCGGAAATTCCAGTGCCAGCGCATCAAAGCAACGGAAGTTCTGCAAACGGAGGGTGGAGATCACGCCGGGATCTTAGGTTTTAAAGCCGATGTGCCAAATACCAAATTGCGGGAAATGGCGGGGGGAGCGTGGCATCCCGCATTCCGACAATGCTGGCTGCGGATCCGCATGCTCCGGCCACTTCCCGGCTGGCATTCAGCGGGTCTCTGGAGTAAGAGCAGCCATGCAGCACATCACATTTCTCGATGCCTCGACGCTTGGCGGGATCGATCTCAATCCCCTCGCGGAATTCGGTGAGCTGGATATTCATGCCGTCACCTCGCCCGGGGAAACCGCGGCCCGGCTTCAGGATGCCACCATTGCCATCACCAACAAGGTGGTGATCGACGCCGCGGTGATTGCCGCCGCCAAGCATCTCCAACTCATCTGTATCGCCGCCACCGGCACGAACTGCGTTGATCTTGAGGCCGCGAAGATTGCGGGCATCCCGGTGTGCAACGTAGCGGGGTATTCCACGGCGGGCGTCACCCAGCACACGCTCGGGTTACTGATCAATCTGGCCACCGGGATCCACCGCTATGCCGCCGAAGTGAGCGAGTGGCCGCGCTCGCCGATCTTCACCCGGCTTGACCACCCGATCATCGACCTCGCGGGAAAAACCCTGGGAATTATCGGGCTCGGCACCATTGGCCGGTCGGTCGCCACGGCGGCTTCCGGGCTCGGAATGCACGTCATTGCCCGCGCACGGGAGGGCGCGGCCGCAAGCGCAATCCCAAGGGTTGCCAACGATGACTTTTTTGCCCGGGCGGACGCCGTGACCCTGCATTGCCCACTGACGCCGGAAACAACTAACCTGATCGACCGGCACACCCTCGGACTGATGAAACCCGGTGCGTTTCTCATCAACACCGGCCGGGGTGACCTCATCAACGAACAGGATCTGGCGCAGGCATTAAAAAACCAAACCATCGCCGGGGCTGCGCTTGACGTCCTCACCCAGGAGCCCCCACGCGCGGATCACGTGCTGTTGGCAGATGACATCCCGAACCTGATCATCACCCCGCATACCGCCTGGGCGTCCATCGAGTCGCGCCAACGGTTGCTCGACGGCATTGTGGCTAATATCCGCGGCTTCCTGCAAGGCCGACTGGACGCGCGGTCGAGCTAGATTGCAAAGCCGGCATGCCAGCCTACGTCAATTTTTTCCCATGGTAATTGACCACAATGCCGCCGCCGCCACTGTGGGGGCCTTGAAAGCGGGTGCGCCATGTCGTATCGGGGAAAACAAAGCTGAATCGCTTGGCACGGATGGTCCGCATGACGAAGCAGACCATGGCCGTGAGAATAATCAGCGCACCGATGGCGGCTACCGGGATGATTTTTTTGAGTTTTTGTTTCCACACATAATCCGCCACCATCTCCTTCCTCACCTTGACCACGCGGTCGTTGTGGAGTTTACCCGAGGCATGGACAAAGCGAAGCCCTTCTGAGCACTCCCTCCAGGCCGCCATCACCCGGTCTTTTTCCGTGTTTTCCTTCCGGGCGCGCCTGCAGGCTTCGTCGACGGCACGGTCAATTTTTTCCCGAGCCATTTCCACGCCTCCGGCTTCGACGTGAAACCCGGATGCCTCACCGGGCACGTGAAACACCACACACCAGACGGGAGCCCGCGACCAGGCTTCACCCAGCTTGCGGGCGTATGTCTTCGGACCCTGCGGCGGATTTTTTTCGGAGGTCACCAGATAGACATCGATGTCATTCTCCTTGAACAGTCGGTCGAGCTCGCTCTGGGCGGACTCTTTTTCAGCCCGGGAAAACCACCTCGCGGCATCGAGAATCTGCCCGACCGGACGCATGGGAATTTGTGAGAGGTCGACCACGTCGCCATCATCCATTTGCGCCATCACCGATGTGCACAGGCACAGGGTGAGCCATTGAAGGATGCTGGGCGGAGTTATCATGGCGGAGGGCTTATTGGTTGACTTTTTTACTCACATCGTTTGCCGACCGTCGGAGTAATGCTTCGGCGCCACTCACGTATTCAAGAAGGGCCTGACGATAGTTCCCTGCCGCCAGATCCCCGGATATTTCTCGCAGCGTCTGTTCCCAGCCGCTGTCCTCGACAAAGGCCTCGATGGCGTAACCGGGCGTGAGCGATACCAGGCCGCGCTTGGTATCGATGAGCAGCAACAAACTCCACGCGCGGTCATTTTCCACCTGCCCATCCTCAAGACGACAGGCATTCATCATCCAGAAACCAAACTCCGGCATGCTCACCGGATCGTCCATTTCTACAAAACAAAAATAAAAGCCGAGCTGGGGAAATCGACGGACGAGTTTATCGACCGCAGCGTTCAGATCAGCACAAAGCCGATCATCCACAACCCCGGCATTGTCCATGATACGCTCCAGCACCGGAGGGGTGTAGGGAAACTGCTGGACGACACGGTAGGCATCAAAGCCGCAACGCTGGCACTGGTCGGCAGGCTCGTTAAAATGCTGGAGACAGGAGGGACAGACTACCACCGCCCGGTTAAACATCCGGGCCGGATACTCCTTCCGTCTTTCCAGTGATCCATGCACGATATCTGTTAGTTTTTCTGCGGTAATCGCTCGGCGGCAGGTTGTTCGGCGGCAGGTTGTTCGGCGGCGGGTTGTTCGGCGGCGGGTTGCTCGGCAGCAGGTTGCTCGGCGGCGGGTTGCTCGGCGGCGGGTTGCTCGGCGGCGGGTTTGCCCGCTGATTTTTTCTTCGTCGGCCTGGCTTGTTTCTTGGCTGGTTTTTTCTCTATTTCCTTGGCAGCGTGCAAGGTGCCGTCGGAGAAAAACAAGACCAATCCCTCGTTGATGAGCCAGTGCAGGTCGTGGTACCAGAGGTGGCGTGTATCCTCGTCAATTCCTGCAGGGAGGCACTCTTTCCACATGACATCGATGCTGCCGCCGGGATGGGCCGTCACCCATTGGAACAGTACGGACGGGCGGTCTGCGATCACCATGCTATCAGGCACGTGTTTGGGTCGGGCCGGACCGCAGTGGAGTCGCTTTTTCCATTTGAAAACGGCGAGGTGGCGGCCACTCATCTGGCGACAAAGGATGGACGCGAGGTTTCCCGGATAACGTTTTTCCTCCGCCACGGTATTTCTAAGCAAGGTCAGCAGACCCGGACTGATCATGCGAGCGGGAATGTTGGCAAGGGCTGAGGCGATCTTGCCGGATTCAAATTCGCGTTCAAAGCCATGGGCCAGAAAGTGCTGCTCCACCTCGCGATGGTTATCGAGGATCACGACCGTTTCCTCGATCACCGGAGTCGTGGCTGCGGCGGGCTCGGCGGCAACTTCCGCATCTGCCGGGGCTTCCTCTGCCTCCGGAGATTCGGATGAAACATCCTCCGCTGTATCCCCGGGGGCGTCGTCTGCGGAACCGGGGGCGGGCTCGATCCCAACGGCGGCTTCATCGGCACACAGCTCGGGCACAACGGCGTCTGGGGTAAGGCCTTCGGGCGCAAGCTCCTCGTCAGTGCCTGTCTTGCCGGCATCGGTGGGTTCCTCCTCCCCGGGATTGATTTCACCTTGCGGGGCTTCACTTTTGGGACGCCAGCGGGTGTGTTTGGTCATCCCCTCGAGCCATTCCTGCACAGCCTCCTCACTGTGCTCCATGGTGATTCTGCTCTTGTAGCGATCGAGCGACATATTGGAAAACCGCTCACGGTGTAAATTGATCACATTTTGCTGGTAGGCGTGGTGATTGGGCGGGCCTATCAGCTTGCGACTAAACCCGCATCGTGCGACCGACTGGAAATTACCTGACGGTGGCGGCACCTCGGTGATTTCCTCGTCATAATACTTACTGATCATTCCAGCCGACCAAAAATGCGCCAAGCATTCCTTCTGATAGAGCCAAACCGAGTGGTCGCTTTTGCTTCGGTAGATTGGTTGCTGCTCGTTTTCAAAAATCACATGGAAGCGGTCCAGCCCACCTAACACAACCCATGCGAGATCGAACACGGAATGAGTTCTTCCGGTCGCGATGATTTGTTTGGCCATGGCATCCATCCCCTCCTCGATGGGCATGATGCGCGCCACCACACCCTCTGCGGGAGGAGCCACCGGCTCTTGGCGTTTGTTCTGTCCACCGTCCTTATTGTAATCAGGACGGCCGCCTCCCGAGCGCCTGTCTCCTTGCCCGCCTGCTCCTTTTCGGCCACCGCGCTGGTCACCCCGGTGATCGGACCTCCCCTTTGGCGGGCGTCTCCTTTCACCCTGCGCCCCTGCGCCGGATGGACCACCTGCCCCACCTGATTTCCTTTCTTGGGGGGCACGGCGGGGTTTCTGGCCTTGGTCTTTTTTTGCCCATGCGGGCCCAAAATCCAAGGCACTCAGATCGGGTGCCTGATCGCCTTTTGCGGGGGATGATTCCTTTTTACTCATGGTCGGGTGTCACTTTTGCATGCTCGGCCTCCTAACGGAAGCATTCAAATAGAGAAGTTTGATTGTTTTTTCAACGGCATTTTTGTGGTTCGCCAACACTATATTGGCCCTTTGGCTCATTTCGACTGCCATTGCCGGGTCCTGAAGCAGCTCATTGACAGCCCGCCCGAGCTCGTCTGCCGAGGCTAACACCCTGATCCCTCCGGCCTCCTTGAGCATCGTCACCAGCGGCTCAAAATTACCCATGTTCGGGCCACAAAGAACGGGCACGCCCGCGGCGATGGCCTCGGCCGGGTTTTGCCCGCCCTCGCCGAGCCAGCTTTTGCCGATCAGCACCAGGTCCGCATGCGCGGTCCAGTCCCGGAGTTCCCCGGTACTGTCGATGACCAGACAGGCCGATTCCGGATCCTTGGGTGGGTGGTAATCACTGCGCAGCACAACCTCAAACCCGACGGATTGAAGGTCGGCTGCCACTTCGGCACGCCGCTCGGCATGACGCGGTGCAACCACCCAAAGTGGCCGCGGTTCACCTGCCGCCGCAAGCAGCGCCTGCCCGAGCAACTTCTCCTCGCCGGCATGGGTGCTGACGGCCAGTACGACAGGTCGGCTGCCATGATCCGGGTCGGCAAAGTCATCGAGCATCGCCTGAAACCCATCACGCCGCCGGGGGAGAGCGCCACCCGACGGGTCAAACTTGATACTTCCGGTGGTGTGGATTTTCTCCGCGCCAATCCCCAAACCTTCAAACCTGCGGGCATCGCCGTCATCCTGCACGCAAACCTGGTCGATCATCTTGAAAAGCGGGTGCACCAGAGCAGAAAATTTGCGGAACCGGGCCTCGGACCGCCGGGAGAGACGCGCGTTGACCATCGACACCGGGACCCCCTGCCGGTGCGCAACATACAGGAGGTTCGGCCAGGCCTCGGCCTCGATCAACACCACCTGCTGCGGGCGGAATCGGCGGAAAACGGCGCGGACGATCCATCCGAAATCAAGCGGGCTGTAGATCACGCGCACCGACTGGGGCGCTTTTTCGCGCGCCACCGCGTGACCGGTGGACGTCGTTGCCGCGAGCACGAATTTTTCTTCCGGGTGATGTGCCAGCCATGTCCCGATGAGTTTCATGGCAATGAGCACCTCCCCGACCGAAACGGCATGCACATATACCACCCCCTTGGGTTCCTCCGATGCCGCGACCTTGAATTTCGCAAAGCGTTCTAACAACCCCGTCCCGTAGCCCCCACGTTTCCACATTTTCAGCAACCACGCTGGAAACGCGACAACAAAAAACACCGGAAGCAGGATATTGTAGAAAAACAAGACGAGGGAGCGGGGCATCGGGGCGCATGCTATCCTGCGAAACGGCGTTGGTAAAACAGAATCCCACACCCTCCGTAATGGCGTTGATCCAGCAATTCCCAGCCATGGCTCTCCCCACGACGGTTGCAGGGAGGGTCTTCGACAATGAGCAAACCGCCGTCGGCCAGCCGCTCCGGCAATCCTTCGCTCTCGAACAGGCGTTGCACGAAGTCGGTATCGTCCGGTCGTTTGAAATAGGGCGGGTCGGCAAAAATCAAATCATACTTGCCGCGATCCCCCTTGAGCACACGGAATACGTCACCGCCCGCGACCCGCCCACCAGCCAGGCTGAGGTCGTTGAGGTTTTTTTTGATCACCTGCTGGGCCTCCCGGCTGTCATCGACAAAGACGCAGGACGCGGCACCACGGCTCAGGCACTCAAGCCCGAGAGCGCCCGAGCCCGCAAAGAGATCCAGCACCTGGGCACCAACGACCCGGTCGCCGAGAATGGAAAAGAGGGCCTCGCGTAACCGGTCGGTACTCGGGCGCGCCACCGCCCCCGGCACCCGGATGCGCCTTCTTCCTGCCTTGCCACTAATGATTCTCATGTTTCACTCCGTTCAGTAATTCCTTGTTCGGCACCGGTGCCAGATCCTTGCCCTCCTCCTTCATTTCCTCGCGGATAAATTTCAGGGTGGTCGTCACGACCTGGCCGACGGGGAAGTCGGCATTTTTTTCCCCTGCGTCGACCACCGGGTCCGCCAAGCTGCCGCTGACGACCAGGTCGCGCATTTTCCGATCCGGGGTATCGAGGTCGGACCACCACCGGCCGCCTGCCCGGATCAGCCCGGCACCGTTGAGACCGCGTCTCAGCATCTCCGCGACCTCAGGGGAAGCCACCAAGCGGGTAACCGAGAGGATGCCATCGCGCATCGACGCCTGGCCGTTGCCAAGCACGGCAACATCCTCCCCGATCAACCGGGCTCCGCTCCAGCGGAGTTGCCCCTGGCGAAAAACCGCAGGCAGAACGACCTCATCGAACACCACATCATGGCCGCCATGCTCCTCTTTCAGCCCAACAGCCTCGCCCAGCATCAGCCCCTCGGCCCGCCACGACATCGGGTTGGACAGGGCACCGCTGAGACTCAACCTTCCGGCCAACCCGTCGGCCTGCACCACCAGAGCCAGTCGCTCGAGCCATTGCACCTGCTCAAGTTTCTGCGGATCGATGGCGAAAGCGCCATGGAAAGGAAGTTTGCCGCGGGCACTTCCGATCATACCCAGTTGTCCGATGAAACGGAGTTTCAATCCGCCCATGTCCACGGTTTTTTCCTCGATTTGGAGATACGGCCGTTTCCACACGACGGCCTGTTCGAGATTTGTCAGTTCGGAGACCCCTGGCACTTTGAGCGACCCAAGCTTGATGAGCCCCTTGGCATCCTCGCCAAAAACGGGAATATCCAGCGAAGTTTGGTCCAGCCTGATCAGCTCCATGTCTTTACTCGCGGAAACAAGACGCAGACTGACACCATCCATCCGCAGGCGCAGGGGAAGGCCTGCCGCCGGGCGTCCGCGCTCCGACGAGGCTACGGGAGCAGCGGGTTTGACCGGCTGGGACGGATCGCTTTTCGGCCCGCCCGGACGCGGCTTTTCCGGGGGGACGGGCAGCGGCTGTGCCGCAACCGGCGGGACGGGTTTTTGCAATGGCCCCGGCGCTGGCGGCAGAGCCGGGGCGGCCGGAACAGCCGACGCCATTGCCGCAAGCATCTCGACGCTCACCGTCACCCTGGGTGAATCCATCATCACCTCACGCGCCCTTAGCCGCCCGCGCAACAGCTCGGTCCAGTAGGGTTGGACCTGAATGCGGTCGACTGAAATCACGGGGTCGCTGAGTTGCCCCCTGAATTCCTCCGGTGGGAGCATTTGCGCACCACGGATGGTCAATCCGTTCCACGGCGACCAGGTCACCGACTCGACCTGCCAATCCAAGCCGGTGCGGACCTTCAGCCGCGCCTCGACCACACCGGTGCCCCATCGTGAAGACAACCAGATGTTAGACACCCCATAGACCACGAGCACGATCAGAATGAGCCCGCCGCTGATCCGCCCCAAACGGCGTAGCCGTGATCGCCTGACAGTCCCTGAGGAGTTAGCCATTGTTTACTTCTTCGGCGGGCTGAATCGAATCACCAGACTCTTATCGGCCAGGCGATGACCCGCGGTACTTTCCTGCAGACGATAAATCAGCAGGCATTGCTTCGCGTCCTTGAACTTCCCGAGGGCGATGTTCTCCTTGGTCGAGATAAATTCGGTATTGTGCTCGTAGCGCCACTCCTGGCCTGTCCAGGCGCCGAGGATGCTGCGGGCTTCGGCGTTGATGTCCCCGATGCGCTTCAGGATACCGTTCGGCGACTTGAATCCGTCGGTCTCCGGACTGTAGCGCAGCAGCGAGATTGACATCCCGACACCACTCACCCGGATCATCCACTCGCCAGGCTTGGGTTCCTCAAGGCGGATAACCACCTGTTGCACCGCCTTGAATTCGCGCTGGTCCCAAAGTTTGAGATAGTCCTCATATTCCTCCTTGGTCAGGCCGAGTTTGTCATGCCATGGCAGCGGAATTCCGGGTTGCGCCTTTTTAGCATACTCGGCATGCCATTCGGGATCCGCCTTGGCCGCCGCCTGGACCTTGGCGATATACTTGTTGATTTCCTTGGGTGGCACGATTGCGCCCACCTCACCTGACACCGCCTGATCCTTGGTGAGGTAGGTCGCCAAAATGGCAGGCGCCTTGGAAGCCTTGGCTGGCGCCTTCTCGGCCGCGTCAACCAGCTCCGCGGTTGCCATCGTCACGGTCAGCACGACGGCTGCCCGCAACACAATTTTCTTCGATCTCATCAATGCAGTTCTCATGGGAAAAATTTAGTCGGTTGTTTGATCCGATGCTGGCATCGGTATTGGGCGATTTGTTGCGGCCTCCCCCAGCCCGGGGAGCGGCGACAGAGGTCCGCACGTTACCCAGCCCTCCGGCAAGTGCAAGTGCAATGTCCGCCCCTAGCGCTCGATGCGGAAAACGTGCTCGCCGGGCTTGTAGTAGTTCAGCCGGTCACGGGCGATAAGCTCCAGATACTTCGGATCCTCTTCGATCGCACGGAGTTCGCGTTCCTTAGCGTCCTTTCGCTCGACCACCGCCATTTCCTGGGCCCGCACCTCGGCCAAATCCGAGCGCATCCTGCCTAGTTTGCGGTAGGGTTGCAGGGCCGCGACCATGAAGGCGCAACAGGCGGTAAATGCCAGACCGCAGAACGCAACGCGCACCCCCGTGTTCATTCGCTCGGTGCGCGCCCTGACCTTGTTATACCCGCCATGGCGGGAGGGTCGTTTGCTCTTGTTTCTCTTGTTACGTGCCATGGCGGTGCGAATCACGGGGATGATACGTAATTATTTAAGGAATCAAAAGTAAAAAATCGCCGCGCAGCGACTTCCAACCCATACCCAATCACATCGCCTGCCCTGTCGCCGGCCCCCGCCCCGCGTTGCGGGAGAAGCTCTCCGCCACTGATGGCCGACTCATGACGATGAAAGTAAACACGCCGAGGACAGTTCCCAGGGGGATGCTCAGGCAATTGATCCCCGCCGTCACCAGGCACAGGACACGCGACCGCCGCTGCATAATCCTTCGGGCCACCATGAAGTTACAGATCGCCAGCGCCCATCCGAGCAGGATGAGCAGCGCCGCGATGGCGACAAAGAAGCCCCCCATCATGCGCATCGCCTCAAGATCGTGCGGGGATGCCCCCTGGGGCGCAAAACGCCCTGCCAACATGGCACCCCCCATCACAAGATGGATCACCGGGATGCAGGCCCCCAGCGCAGCCAACCCGGCCTGCACGTAATAACAAACCGAGAGAATCCTGAGGTGCTCCGCGTCCTGGTCAACCACCGTCTGCACGTGGCGTGGCGGCCCCGCCGGTGGCTGTGGCGGCACGGTTGGATTATCCATGCCGGAACCCTAGCCTATCCATGCGTATAAAGAAAGCGCCATCGCAGGGAACGGCACCGCTTCGTTAGAGCTGGCATAATTCGTGTTCTATTCTGACTTCTCCCTTGCACCCCAAGGGTCTTGCTCTTAGGATTCCCCTTATTCGCTCAGACCCACCGCAACGATGTTGGCGAGTCGAACCCGAACACCTTCGACCAACTTTTCCAGTATGCCATCTGATTCCACTTTCCCTGAGCCCAACGTCCTTACGGCCAGGCTCTATCAAACTCTCAAAAGTCACCCCAAGCGCATCGTCTTTGCCGATGGCGAGGACCTCCGTGTCCTCCGCGTTGCCGCACGGATGGTGACCATGCAAACCGGTGTCCCCATCCTGCTGGGCAACCGCGACCGCATCCGCCAGATGGCCCGCGAGGAAAATATCCCGATGACGTTTGTCAGTGTCATCGAGCCTGCGAAGTCGTCCGAAATCGATCTTTTCTGTTCACGGCTGCAGAAGGTTGCGCGCTACCAAGGGCGGACCATTGACAATCCGCGCGAGCTGATCGCCCGCCCGCATAACTTTGCCGCGATGATGGTGCAGTATGGGCATGCCGATGGCCTGATCGCGGGAAACAACTCCATGCCCGCCAGCGTCTTTCGCGCCGTCATCACCATGATCAAACCCCTCAAAGAAGTGTCCCAGGTCTTTGGCGCCATGATCATGGTGGCCCCCCACCTCCAACATTTCGGCCGCGACGGCATCCTTTTCATGACCGACTGCGGGGTGATCCCCGAGCCCGACGTCAAGCAGTTGGCATCGATCGCCGTGGAGACAGGAAAACTCGCACGGCACTTTCTCGGCCGCCCCCCCACCGTTGCCATGCTCAGCCACTCCACCCATGGCAGCGCGTCGACGAATTCGGCCAAAAAAATGAGCGCCGCCACCGCACTTGCGCGGAAGTATGTCGCGGATGGCCATCTGGAAATGAGGATCGACGGCGAGATTCAAGCCGATGTCGCCCTCGTCCCCTCTGCAGCAGAAGTCAAACTTCCCAGCGGCAAGGCGCGGGAGGCGGCCGACGTCCTCGTTTACCCCAACCTCGATGCCGGTCACATTGCGTTAAAATTACTGCAGCACGTCGGAGGCGCGCAGAACTACGGCCAGCTCATCATGGGTCTCACCCGTCCCGCCGCCCAGGTCCCGCGCACGGTCACTGAGGAAACCCTGCTCGGCACCGCCGCGATCGTCGGCAGCGAGGCCATCAAGTTCCACGACCTCTACCTCGAAGAGAGGCAGAAATAGCAAGTGGGAAGCGGGCGTACGCATGTCGCCCGGCGGACCGAAAACACCTCCGGTGAACACCGTCGTCACCTTCAGGCCGTGACCGCATCGGACGGCGCCGTGATTTTTTTCACTTTTTTTCCTGCGCCATAACCGGGGGATCCGGACAATGGCAGTCGTACTGCGGTAAATTATTTACCGTTAGTCCGACAGTTAGCCGAGGTATTGTTTGGATCCAATTAAATGATAAAAACCATAATATTAAGGTTCAGTTGACCTTCAAGGGCACGTTTTACCTTGCTTACGGTTTATTTTCTATAATAAAATGCCGCGTCCGTCCAGTTGACGCTATTTTTTTGCCAACCGACGCGGATACAACCCCAACTACCCTTGAGATACATGAAAATAAAAACACTCCTCATTGCGGCGATGTCGCTGACTGCCTCTGCCCTGTCACAGGCATTCACCATCGACTTCAATGCGCTCGTCGTTCCATACGGAACAACCATCACTGCAGCTACGCCCCTTACGGTCGACGTCGCAGGCTACGGCGATGTCAAGTTTGAGGTCGGCGGCTCCGATGTTGTGCAAGTAGGGAACACCTACCAAAACGACGCCGGAACCACGATCGTGAACTCCCTCGAAATGGATGCAGGCGACAGGGTTTTGGTGACCTTCCTCGGACCAGAGGCATTGAACGTCGATTTCGATATCGCCGGCCTGACCCCTGGCGAAGAGTCCGTCCAAATCACCCAGCATGCCATCCGCACGTTTGAGTTCCAGGTGAACACCATCGGGAACCCCGGCAGCGACGGCGCTGGCCTCGCAGCAGTCAGCTGGACGGCAGTCCCCGAGCCAAGCAGTGCCCTTCTCGGCATGCTCGGTGTCGGTGCCCTCGTTCTCAGACGCCGCCGCTAAAACCATCCTGGTGGGACGGGAACCTCCGTTCCCGGTCGCACCGAGATTTTAAAACATCCCGTCAGCCCCCCGCAGCTGCCGGGATTTTTTGTGTCCCGATTTTTTACTTTCAGAACAGCCCGTGAGCAGTCAGCCTGCTGCCTATGAAACACCTGATCCTACTCATCCTCATGCTGATCCCCGCCGCCGGCATGGCCAGCGGAAAAAAAACTCCGCCGGCATCGATCTCCTTCCATATGGAAGGCTCGGCGGCCGAAGGGCCGAAGTTTGTCCGCAAAGTACAGACGCTGGCGGGAGAAAGGCACTTCCGCAAAGTCCCCGAGGTCGGGACCAAGGACATTGTCGCCTTCAGCCCGTTCCCAGCCGATGACAAAGTCACCTACGGCATTGTTTTCAAACTCAACGCCCAGGCTTCACGCAGGCTCATGGCGAGCACCACCATGAACCAGGGCAAGCTCCTGCTTGCGCTCGTCAATGGCCAGGCCCTGGGTGTGGTTCGCATCGACCAGCCGGTCAAGGACGGCATGCTGGTTATCTGGAGCGGCGTCCAGCAGCAGGAAATCAAGCTTTACGACAAGGTGGCTCCGCGCATCGGGGAGGATGCCAAGGCCTGGAAAAAACGCCTCAAGGCAATGAAGAAGAAAAAGAAATAGTCATTCACCGGCGCACAAGATTCCAAGCTATGCAATCCCTCGCACGTTCCATCCTCAGCCTGCTTGCCATGGTGGCGCCCCTGCCGGCGGCGGGAGCTTCCCCTGGCCCGATTGCATTGCCCACCGCCAACCATCACCTCGATCATGGCGGAGGGGACCAGTTTTACATGTTTGTCCACCGCAACTTTGAAGGGCAGGTGTCCCGTCCCTGGACGGCCGGCAAATACGGATTTGTCCGCAACCTCAAACGCACCGAGGACGGACTGATCGGCACCAAGTTTCACGAGGGCATCGACATCAAACCGGTCAAACGCGACCGCTCCGGCAAACCGCTCGACGATGTGCTCGCGATCGCCCCCGGGGTCATTGCTTACACCAACACGAGCTCCAGTCGGAGTAATTACGGCAAGTATGTCGTGGTCGAGCACCTCTGGGGCTGCGGCCCGGTCTTCAGCCTCTACGCGCATCTCTCGGGCGTGGGCGTCAAAGTGGGGCAGCGGGTCAGCCAGGGACAGACGATCGGCAAGCTCGGCTACACCGGCACGGGCATCAGCCGGGAGCGGGCCCATCTCCACCTGGAGCTTAACCTTCTGCTTTCGACACGCTTTTCAGTGTGGCACGACAAGCACTTCGGCACCAAGAACCACCACGGCAAGCACAATGGAATCAACATGGCCGGGCTCGATATCGCAGCATTCTACATGGCTCAGCAGCGCAATAACTCACTGACCTTATCCGCTTTCACGCAAACGATCCCGGTCCACTACAAGGTGACGGTTCCACGGCACGGGACGCTGGAGATGGTGACCCGTTACCCCTGGCTGGCCCGTGGTGACCACCGGTCCCGCTCCCCTTCATGGGAAATCTCATTCAGCGCCTCGGGTTTTCCGCTCGTGGTCAGTCCGAGCAACCGGACTGTCAGCGAGCCCCGCGTCAGCTTCATTCGCCAATGCCGCTCAAAACATGAATACCTCACCAAGGGGTTTATCAGCGGCACGGGATACCGCGCCACGCTGAGTCAAACCGGCAAGCGCTTTATCGAGCTGGTCACCGGAACATTTTAATACGGCATCCGCATCATCGGTTCGCGTATCGCGCATCGCTTCTGACGCCCCCTGCCTTGTTCACGGTGACTCGCGCTGCTCCCTCATGGTGTTCTCCCAGCGTTTGCGAAAATTCCCGTTGACCTCGGACAGCTTGCTGGCGGCGGAACCTGCCTTGTCCCTCTTACCGCAAAGCCACAGGTAGCAAATGGCCTGCTCGACCCTCAGCTGGCCCTCCATGGTGGTCAGCGTCTGGGGAAATACCTTCTGATAAATCGAGAGTACGCTGTCGGGCTGGATTGCCGACCAGGGAAGGAACAGCTCCCCGCGCCCCCCCCCGACATCCACCCCACCTCTCCGGGAGCGGATAATCCGCGGGTAGACCTGACCATCCATGGCGACAATCCGCACTGCCGCTCCCGCATCGGACATCGCTTCCTCGAGTTCACCGAGAAACGCACCCGCCGAGTCCGCCAGATAAACCCAAGCGTCCCTCTCTTCGCGGAGAGCCTCCTCCAGACTGACATCCCGCAGCACCTCTGCGGCCGCACTGAACTTCGAGGCCGCGATGAGTTCATGGAACTTCGCCAGCGCCACATCGTATCCCGGCGCCTTGTCGATCTTCTCGCCTGCTTGCTCAGCCTGCCTCCTCAAATCCTTGATCTGATGATGCAAGCGCAGTTGCCATACCCGCACATGGAACCTCGCCCGCCCGCGCGTCTCCAGCTCACCTAACAGCAACCTGAGATCGGACAGACGCCGTTTGGCCTCGTCAACATCACCGGGGGGCGGCATCCCTGAAACGGGCTTCAGCCTCTCGAAATCGGACAAGTATCTCCGGGCAATATCGCGGTAGACTGTGAGCGGACTTCCGTTGGGAAGATACTTTTCCCCGACTTGTTCAAACAGAGGGACAGCGGCATCCCAAGCACCCGTTTCCCAGTTTTTCAACGCCACGGCCATCAGATGCACCACCGCCATCGCCCCGTGCTCTATGTTGTCACCGGGGATGACCCCCGGGGCCTGCAGCTGTCTGCCTAATCGCCCCAGCCGCCCTTTGTCCGGCAGCGCGTTGATTGCCATATGCTCTTGCAGGTCCGAAATTGCGACGCTGGCGTCGCCCGAGTCACCTCCTAACAGCGCAGCGATCACAGCCTCCACACCCGCCCATGAGGATGTGGGTTCCTTGACATGATCATCATGCATCAAGCGGGTGAACACCTCCCTGGACTCGTTGTATTTCTTCTCCCTGAGCATCTCATGCGCCACGCGGAACTGCCTGGCAATGCTTGCCGCCACCTCAGGGTCATAGTCATCCGCCCCATCAACAAGGCCGGCATCCGATCGTGGATGACGATTACCGGAAGGCTCGTCGCCTGCCCCCCTGTTCCATAAAACACCGATGGTGACACACCCCAAGACCAGACCCACGACAGAGGCAATGATCAAGCCCGACTTGCGGTGCTTCGACTTGACGCGGCGGTGTGCACGTTCATGGCCGCGGATCGGCCCCGACGGCCCGCCCCCGAGGGACGCGTCCCGGGCCGCTCGCCACGCCTCCTCCATCGCCTCATAAGAGGCAAACCGATTTTCCGGACGCAGAGCCAATGCCTTATCGACGAGCTGACACGTCTCCGGCTTCAACCAGGGGGCCACATCAGCGAGGGGCGGGATGCCCTCCTTGGCCTTGGCCACCGCGCGGGTCGATTTTATTTGTTCCGAAAACGGGGGCTGTCCTGAAAGCGCGTGGAAGAGCGTGGCCCCGAGCGCGTAGATGTCACTCCGGAAATCCTCCTCCGCTCCTTCGAGGGCCTCCGGTGCGACATAATAGGGTGTGGCCCAGATCTCCGCCGCCGTCGCCTTGCCTCCCTGGGTGACCAGGGCCAGGCCGAAGTCGACAATTTTGACGTGGCCCTGCGCATCGAAGAGAATATTGCCCGGCTTGACATCACGGTGGATCAACCCGGCCTGTTTCGCGGCCCGCAGACCCGAGATGATTTCGGCCGCGATCGGAAGCATCACCTCCTCCCCGATGGCTTTTTCCCGGGCAATCCTTTGCTCCAGGCTCTCTCCAGGAACCAACTCCATGGCGATGTAGAAATGCCCATACACCTTGCCCACGGTAAACACCCTGACCACGTGCGGATGACTGATGGCGGCAGTAATCTTAGCCTCATGCTCAAACTGCCGCATGCGCTGCTCGTCGTGCGAGTAGTCCTCGTTAAGTATCTTGATCGCCACATCACGGTTCAACGTCAGGTCAGTCGCCTTAAAAACCCGACTCATCCCGCCGACCGCATGCCGCGCCACCAGAAGATATTGCCCCAGTTCGCACTTCACCCGTGTATGATACCCACAGTCAGGACAAACAACATTCGTGTAGGGCTCCATCGGAGAGATATCCATCTTGCATCCACACGCACTGCAGTGGGCAATATGTTGTTCCGGCGCGTCGTCCATAAATTTCCCACAACCTAGTCAGCGGCGCATGGTTTGGAAATATAAAAGCAAACGAAACAGTGCTAATACGTAGCCACCCATGCTTCTGGCTTGCCCCGGCCCATAACTGCGCTTTAATCATCGACAGTATTCTATTCATGCACGAGACCGTTGACAGGCTAGCCGACGAAGCATTCCGAGCCGGGGCGACCGACCTCTTTCTATGCGAGGACCGGGTTCCCCGCCTGCGCGTGCAGAACCAGATTCAGGTTCAGGGCAACTCACCGCTCAGCCACGCGTGCCTGGCCGCATTCTGGCAGGCCTGCCATGCCGACCCGGAAAGCACCCTGGAAAAGGATATCAGTTACGTCATCCCCGGCGGCCGCCGACTCAGGGTAAGCCTCTACAAGTCACTCGGCCTTCTCTCGGCGGTCCTGCGCCCCATCAAGGACGTCATCCCGGAGATGGCCGAACTGGGAGCCCCCGAAACCCTGCTGACCAACTGGGTCTCCCGCCAGTCCGGACTGGTCCTGATCACAGGCCCGACCGGGTCGGGGAAATCGACCACACTTGCCTCCGCACTGCAGTGGGTCAACGAGAACCAGGCCCGTCACATCATTACCATTGAGGACCCGATCGAGTATCTGTTCCGGAACAAACACAGCTACTTTTCCCAGCGCGAACTGCACGCCGATACCGTGTCGTTTGCGTCCGCCCTCAGAGGGGCGCTGCGGCAAAGCCCGGACATCATCCTGCTCGGTGAAATACGCGACGAGGAAACGGCAAAAATATCGCTGCAGGCCGCCGAAACCGGACATCTCGTGCTCGCCACCCTGCATAGCTCCAATGTCGCCGACAGCCTGGAACGCCTGGCCAACCTGTTCAACCACGACAGCCGGCAAAGCCTGCTCAAGCTGCTCTCCCAGCATCTGGTGGGGATCATGTCCCAGCAGCTCTTAGCCCGAAAAGACGGCGGCCTGCTGCTCGCTGTCGAACACCTCCAAAACGAAGCCGCCACCCGCGCGTGGATCAGGGAAAGCAACGTGGCGGAAATCTCCGACCACATCAACCGCGGCGACAACCCGGCCAACTGCTCCTTTGTGCGTTTCCTGGTCGCCGCCGCCCAGCAGGGGTATGTCGACGAGAGTATCGCCCGACAATCCGCGCCGAATGCCCAGGACTTCGACCGACTGCTGCGCGGCATCTCCTGATCCCCGGAACACCCGCATACCCACCCATGAGCGAAGTTAAAAATGTCATCGATTATCTCCGTGTGTCCGTCGAGCTCGGGGGCTCGGACCTCCACCTGTCCAGCGGCGCACCACCGGCAACCCGTGTCGATGGCGTGTTAAAACCGCTCGAGGACTTTTGCATGGACGACGCGGTGACCAAGGCGCTCATCATGGACACCCTGACCGAGTCCCAGCGCGCGGAGCTGGAAAGGGAATGGGAGCTCGACTACGCCATCCAGGTCGGCGACGTCGGACGCTTCCGTGGCAACGTCCACTACGTTCGCGGCCATATCGAAGCGTCATTCCGCTATATCCCGACCGAAATCCCGGACCTTGCCGAGCTCGGCCACTACCCGGTGATTGAGCAACTCTGCCAACTGCGGCGTGGACTCATCCTGCTCACCGGCATCACAGGATCAGGAAAAACCACCACCCTGGCATCGATGGTCAAGCGTATCTCCGAAACACGCTCCGGCGTCATCATCACCATCGAGGATCCGGTCGAGTTCATCTACCCCCACCTCTCCTGCCTGGTCAAGCAGCGTGAGATCGGCACCGATACCAAGTCATTCCCCAAGGCGCTGCGCCAGTCACTGCGCCAGGACCCGGATGTCATCGTTGTTTCCGAGCTGCGTGACCTGGAGACCATCCGCATCGCCCTCACCGCAGCCGAAACCGGACACCTCGTCATCGCCACTCTTCACACCATGGACGCGCCCCAGAGTATCGACCGATTGGTCGATGTGTTCCCGTCCGACCAGCAACAGCAGATCGTCGCCCAACTCGCCAATGTCCTCGAGGCCGTTGTTTCCCAACGACTCATCATGCGCGCAGACGGGCAAGGACGCGTGCTTGCCTCGGAGGTCCTGCGCATGAACCACGGCCTCCGCGCCTGCATCCGCGAGCGCAAGATCGAACAGGTTGTGGGACTGATGGAAATCGGTCAGGCCGAGGGGATGCACACCATCGACGAATCGCTTGCCCAACTTCTCCATCACCGCCAGATCACTAGCGAGGAAGCGGTCTTTAACTGCCGCGATCGCAAACGCTTCGAAATCCGGTAATGGCAGCGCCGCCCATCGCCCATTTCCCACCTCCCGTTTCCCATCACCATGTCCAAACCAGAAATCATTTACAGCGAGTATATCAAACAAGGCGTTTTTCTTGCCGTCATCATCGGACTCTGCCTGTTCGGGATAAAAAGCTGCCGCAAGCATCAGCAAAAGCGTCAGGTCGTCGTCGAGCTCAGCTCCCATGCCAGCGAGTCGGCTGCATTCGAGCAATTTTACCAGGAGAACGCACGGGAAAACCTGTTCAAGTCCATGCATCAGATCCACCTCGGAGTGGAGTTGGGACTCACACCCGAGGAGGTGCTCGACAAGGTCATGCGTGTGGGCGCGGATCTCTTTTCCCCGGATGACCGGGACGAACTCCCCATCCGCAAGGTCCTGATCCGTGACGCCCTGCTCAGCAACTACGACAACTGCGTCAAGCTGGGTGTTTTTTCCGACGCCAGCAACATCGACCCCCTGTCAAAAGGGGACTTCCCGATCATCTCCAAGGGCCCTGCGAAAGGGGAACACGCCATCATCCAGTTCATCATCCCAAGCTCCGTCTTACCCGGCGTCGACAAATTATTGCCCAACCTCGTCATCAGCCCACCAACCAGCGAGGGGGAAAAACCCAAAACCAGGATCAACAACTTCGAAATTGCCCGAGCCAAGAAACTCGCCCAACAACTCGCCGACGCGGCATTGATCGAGCGCGATGCCTACAAAAAAATCGTGACGTTCTACAATCAGGTGGCGCCACCGGAGCCCACCCTGATGCCCGCGCCGTAACTGGCCTACTCCCCCATTTCCTTCAACCAACCATTGAAAAACCGCTCTGCCTCCCTGTTATCATCGTGTCGATTGCGGCCAAAGGGATCGACGTCCGCGGATGCCGGGCGTTTCATCAGGACGATTTTTTTCTCGATCTGCTTGCCGCCACGGACAACGTGAAGGGCGACTGTATCGCCCGCCTGCTTTGATTGCACATAATGGCTGAAGACAAGCACGGCACTGTTCAAATGCCACTCCTCAGGCGGATTACTCAAATCAAGTTCATCGATCCCCACCACGACATCATTGACGGCCAAACCGTATTTTTGCGCCGGCGTCTTCGGTAAGATCATCTTAACCCGCACTCCCGCCCGCACCTCTGCGCCTGGCTTCCCCGGAAGTTCAATCTCCTCCATCTGCACCCCGACAAAACCCTTGCCCTTGCCGAACCTGCGATGAATAACCACCTCTTTCATCAGGCTGTAACAGCGGCTTTTCACCTCGGGATCCTCGCTCGCCCGCCATACCTTGTGCAGCGCTTCCGGCGAGACCTTTGTATTTTCCACCGCCCACTTCTCTAATTGGGCATACGCCGACTGTCGCTCTTTGAATTGCCCCGATGCCAGCTTGCCAAGGGCGTCGTCGGGCATCTCTGCCAATACAAAACCGGTCGACAACACGCAGACCAGCAGCTTCGTAATCGTCCGTAAATTTAGCGGTATTGGCATCGGCATCAAAATCATGAGGTTACAAGTAGCGTTAATTGGAAGGAATGCAAACTATCTCCCCGCACACGGCGGGAACATCAGTGTGCTCATGTGAATTTACCCAGGACAGGCAGCGATCCGCGGTAGCGCCCCAAGATGGCCAGCGCTGCCAAGCCGCCAACCACCGCCAAAATAAAAAGCGTGGCGTCACCACCGGCATCCATACCGAGCACCGTCAGGCGGGCGAAAATCGCGCCGGACATCGTGGCGACCGCGAACAACGCCCCCGTGGCAATGGCCGCCGGCCTCTTCATCAGCAGCAGCATCACCGTCACCAGCTCAACCAGCCCCGAGCCAATGCGCAGCGCCGGCTGCAGTGCCGCATCCCCGGTCAACGCCGTGGATAACTGCGCAAAGAGTGCCACGGATTCCTCAGCCCCCGTGAATTTGAAAAACAGGGCCTGTAACAGAATAATTGCCGTTCCGATACGGAGAGCAAAAAATGCGGTTGATGACTTCATCTTGGCTTTGATCGGAACATCATGATGACGCCAGCCATGATTGCAACCGGTTTTTAATGAATTTCAAGCGAGAGGTCGAGCGCGGTCGCCGAGTGCGTCAGCGCCCCGACGGAAATAAAATCAACTCCGGTCTGGGCAATACCGGCAATCGTGTCGAGATTCACCCCGCCACTCGCCTCGAGCAAAGGCCCGGAGGCCCCGCGCATCGCCACCGCACGTTTCAGGTCGGCGCACGACATATTGTCCAGCAGTATGTAGTCCACCCCGTCCATCTTGAGGAAATCCCCGACCTGCTCCAAGGTGTCGGCTTCCAGCTCGACCTCGACCTCGGGCTTGTCGTGTTTCAACCGGTGAATCGCAGCCTGCAGCACTTCCAGTTTGTTTTGTGCCACCAGATGATTATCCTTCACCATGGCACGGTCGAACAAGCCCATCCGGTGGTTGTTGCCGCCACCCGCGACCACGGCCATTTTTTCCAGGGCGCGCCACCCGGGTGTTGTTTTCCGCGTATCGAGCACCTTGACGTTTGACCCCTCCGTCCGCGTGACAAACTGGCGCGTCTGCGTCGCAACCCCGCAGAGGCGCTGCAGAAAATTCAAGGCAATGCGTTCGGCCGTGAGAATCGAGCGCGCCGACCCGCCGATCTCCAGCACACAATCACCGTCATTCACGACATCGCCGTCATTCCGAAGCTTCGTCAACTGCAAGTCAGGATCGACACGGCGAAACACCTCGACCGCCACGGCCATCCCGGCAAGCACCCCCGCCGCCTTGGCGTGGATCGAGGCGTGGGCCACCCTCTCCGCCGGCACAAAATAGAGCGAGGTCACATCGCCCCCACCAATGTCCTCACGCAATGCCAGCTCGATCAGCTCGCTTGTCACTTCGCAAATCCCGTTCATGGTCGGCATCATTGGTCAGGATGCCCCGAATGACAAGCCCCCATGCGCATTTGAAGTGCCATGAAAATACCATTGTTAATCGCCGAAATTCTGGCAGAACCCTGCCGCGATGCTAGCTGTTCAAAATCTACGTGTGGAATATGGAGCCCGGGTCCTGTTCAAGGACCTGACATTCTCCATCATGGAAAAGGAGCGGATTGCCTTCGCCGGTCACAACGGCGCGGGCAAGTCCACGCTGATGAAGTGCATCGCCGGCATCATCCATTTCAGCGCTGGAAAAATCACCAAACCCAAGCATTGCGAGGTCGGATACCTGCCTCAGGAAGGCATCCACATCCACGGCATCAGCCTCTGGGACGAGGTCGAGTCCGCCTTTGCCGAGGCCAAGGGGCTGCAAAACACCATCGACCAACTCGCCGCGCAGCTCCACGACCTCGACCCCCGCTCGGCCCCCTATTCCGACCTTCTTCACGAAATCGGCGACCTCGAACTCCGCCTCGAAGACGCCAACCCGGGGCAAATCAAACCCCAGATCGAGTCCGTGCTCACCGGCCTCGGGTTCAAACGCAGCGACTTCACCCGCGACTGCAGCGAGTTCTCCGGCGGCTGGCAGATGCGTATCGCGCTGTCGAAACTCCTGCTGCAGAAGCCGGCCGTCCTGCTGCTGGACGAACCGACCAACCACCTCGACATCGATTCCCAGAAATGGATGGAAAGCTACCTCGTCAACTACCCCGGCGCGATCCTGATCATTTCCCACGACCTCGCCCTGCTCGACATGCTCACCACCCGCACCATCGCCTTCCACCACGGCCGCGCGGAAGAATATGCCGGCAACTACTCGTTTTACACCAAGGAATCCGTCCTGCGCAAAGAAATCCTCCTCAAGCAATACAAGGCGCAACAACGGGAAATCAAACAAACCCAGGACTTCATCGACCGGTTCCGGTCCAAGGCAACCAAGGCGAAGCAGGTGCAAAGCCGCATCAAGCAGCTCGAGAAGCTCGAGCTCATCACCCTGGAGGAGGACGATGCCGTGATGAGCTTCAATTTCCCCGCCCCGCCCGCGTCAGGCCATAGCGTCGCGACCCTCGACAAGGCCTGCAAGGCCTACGGCAACATCAATATCTTCCAGGACTACGACTTCGAGATCACCAAAGGGGAACGCATCGCCATCGTCGGCCCGAATGGCGCGGGAAAATCGACGTTCTGCCGACTCATCACCGGCCAGGAAGAGCCTGACAGTGGCACACACAGCTTCGGCCACAATGCGGCCGTCTCGTTTTTCTCCCAGAACCACGCCGACGAGCTCGACCCCGACATCACCGTGCTCGAGTGCGCCGAAAAAGCAGCCTCCCGGGATACCGCCCCGCTGGCGCGCAACCTGCTCGGATGCTTTCTGTTCCGCGGTGATGATGTCTTCAAACGCGTCGGCGTGCTCTCCGGCGGCGAGCGGTCACGCGTCGCCCTTGTCTGCATGCTGCTGCGCCCGGCCAACTTCCTGATCCTCGACGAACCCACCAACCACCTCGACATCCAGTCGCAGGAAGTGCTCCAGAACGCCCTGGACAACTACCCGGGATCCTACCTCATCGTTTCCCACAACCGGTCGTTCCTCGACCCGATCGTCACCAAAACCCTCGAATTCCGCCAGGGGCACCCGCCGCGGATGTTTGCCGGGAACATCACCTACTACCTCGAGAAATGCGACGAGGAAAAAAACGCCGCCAAAGCAAGCCGCGGCACCACAGCCTCGGCTCAAGCCACCAAGACAACCGGCACACCCGGAGTCAACCGCAAGGAGCAACGCAAAATCGACGCCGAGAAACGGAGAAAGCGCACCGACGTGCTCAAACCGTTGCAGACGGAACTCGGGCAACTCGAAAAATCCATCTCCGAGTTCGAGGCCGCCCAGTCCGCGCTCACCGCCCACATGTCCGACCCCGCCACCACCAGCGACTCCGACAAAATGCAGCAGGCGTCCGCCGCCTACCAGGCGCTCTCAGAGAAGCTCGAGCACACATTCTCACGCTGGGGCGAGGTCAGTAGTGCCATCGAAAAACTCGAGGCCGAACTCGGCTGAGCCAGGTATTCCGTCTGGGGTGGCGGTTTTCAAGGCGTCGTGTGATCCTGGCGTCACTTAAAACTTGTCGGTCACCGCACCCGTCGATGCCGAGGTCACGTGGGACGCGTATTTCGCCAGCACTCCGCGCTTGTAGCGCGGCTCATAGGGCTGCCAGTTGGCACGACGGGCGTCGAGCTCTGCCTCGCTGATGTTGACGTTGATCTGGTTCCCCACGGCATCGATGGTGATCTCGTCACCCTCCTGGAGCAAACCAATCGGTCCACCGACATGCGCTTCCGGGGTGATGTGACCCACCACAAACCCGTGACTGCCACCGGAGAAACGACCGTCGGTGATCAAGGCAACCGTATCGCCGAGGCCACGCCCCATCACGGCACTTGTCGGCCCTAACATCTCGCGCATGCCGGGGCCGCCCTTGGGGCCTTCACGGCGGATGACGATGACGTCGCCATCGACAATTTTCCCCGCGAGAATGGCGCCCATGGCGTCCTCCTCGCAATCAAAGACACGCGCCTTACCCGTGAAGCTGTTGCCTTCCTTGCCGGTAATCTTGGCCACGCTCCCCTCGGGGGCCAGGTTGCCATAGAGAATGCGCAGGTGGCTGTCTTTTTTGATCGGGTTGTCAATCGGGCGGATGATGTCCTGCCCCTCGGGGTAGTGGGCATCCAGATTCGCGAGGTTCTCCGCCATGGTCTTGCCGGTCACCGTCAGACAATCACCGTGCAGCAAGCCGGCATCGAGAAGCATCCGCATCAGTGGCACGGTGCCGCCAATCTTGACAAGGTCAGCCATCACATACTTACCGCTGGGTTTCAAATTAGCCAACATCGGCACCCGCTTCCCGATTTCCGTGAAATCATCAATACTGAGCTCGACCTCGGCCGCATGGGCCATGGCCAGCAGGTGCAACACGGCATTAGTCGAGCCGCCAAGGGCAATGACCACCGTGATCGCATTCTCAAATGCCTTGCGCGTCATGATGTCCCTCGGACGGATTCCCTTGTCCATCATGTTGAGCACTGCGGCACCCGCATCAAAGCAGTCGCGCATCTTGTCCTCGCCCACCGCCGTTTGCGCAGAGCTGTTAGGCAACGACATGCCGAGGGCCTCGATCGCACTCGCCATCGTGTTCGCCGTATACATCCCGCCGCAGGAGCCTTCGCCGGGGATCGCGGCCTCCTCGACCTTGCGTAAATCCTCATCGCTGTATTCGCCCGCCGCATGCTTACCCACGGCTTCGAACACGGAAACCACATCGAGATCTTTTTCCTCCCCCTGGATGCTGGCGCAGCCAGGAAGGATCGTGCCGCCATAAACAAACACCCCGGGGCGGTTCAGACGGGCCAGGGAGATCAAACATCCCGGCATGTTTTTATCACACCCCCCGATGGCGACAACCCCGTCCATCCCCTCGCAGCCGACCACGGTTTCGATCGAGTCGGCGATCACCTCGCGGGAAACCAGCGAGTATTTCATCCCTTCGGTCCCCATGGAAATCCCGTCGGAGATGGTGATGGTGTTAAAAATTACGGCCTTACCACCGGCGGCATCCACCCCTTTGGCAGATTCGACCGCCAGCCGGTCGATATGCACGTTACATGGTGTCACCTGGCTCCAGGTCGAGGCAATACCCACCTGGGGTTTGTCAAAGTCTTCATTGTTAAAACCAACGGCATGCATCATCGCACGACTCGGTGCGCGATCAGGACCATCAAATACTTGGGAGGAAAAAGGGCGGCGGCAATCAGACATGGACTTGTGCTAATGGATCATAGCTCACTTGTAAATAGACAAGTGTTCCATCCAGGTCCCGCGTTACGGGGAAAAGAAAGGCATCCGCTTTTCGCCGGCTTACCTACCGCGCGGCATTTTTGAGTTCCTGGAACCGCTGGCGCATTGCGGCGAGGCGTTTCGAGTGTTCCGGGTTCTTCGCCTGGTCGACCTCCTCGTGAGGGTCGGCTTCGAGGTCGAAGAGTTGCTCAACCCGATGTTCCGGCCAGTATAGGTACTTCCAGTCCCTACGCACGAGCGCTTCGGAGGCCGGGATGAAATCGGCATTTTTCAGGGTCGGATGTTCGTAGAAAAACTCACTGCGCCACTGCGGCTTTTCAGCGGCCAGGTAGAGCGGGCCGATGTCCCTGCCTTGCATGCTCTTCGGGGCCGGCAGGCCGGTCGCGGCGAGAATGGTCGGCGCAAGGTCGACGCTCAGGGTGATGTCGTCGTTGGTGCCGCCGTGTTTGGTTCTGGCCATGCGCGGATCGCGGATGATGAGGGGGACGCGGATGCTTTCCTGATGCGGGTACCATTTGTCGGCCAGCCCATGCTCGGCATGGTAGTAGCCGTTATCGGTCGTAAAAATCACCAGCGTGTTATCGAGAGCTCCCTGTTTTTCGAGTTCGTTGAGGACCCGACCGCAGGTGCTATCGACTTCGGTGGCCAGCCGGTAGTAGTTCTTCATCATCGACTGGAATTTCTCCGGGGTGTCGAACCTCCAGTGCCAGCGGTTGCGGCCCTCGTTTTTCTCGGTGAAAAACGGCGGCAGGCGATTCCATGACTCTTCGGTTGCGTTGACTGGCACCGGGATGGTGACGTCCTGGTAAAGCTTCATGCTTTCCGGCTGCGGGAGAAACTGAAGCGGGCTCGAGTCCTCGGCGTGGGGGGCAAAAAAAGCCAGGGTGAGACAGAACGGCTTGTCCAGCGGGCGGGTGCGGAGGAACTCCAGGGCATCTTTCTCGTTGCGCCGGGTGACGTGGATTTTGTTGCCGTCCTTGGTCTCGTACCAGTGTCGCCCGTGATAGGCGCGGCTGAAATCGTATTTGTCGGCGGGGATTTCCTTACCATTATGCCATTTCCCGACGTGTCCGAGGTGGTAGCCATTGGCGCGCAATATCCCGGGGTAGGTTTCCTTCCAGGGCGTGTTCCACTCCTTGAACCCTCGGCATCCGTGGCGTGACATCCACTGACCGGTGTAGAGGCAGGCGCGGCTGACCCCGCAGATCGCGGTGGTGACGCAGTTCTGGGTAAAACGTATCCCCTCGCCCGCCAGACTGTCGAGGTGCGGAGTCTTTACCACCGGATGACCCGCGACCCCCAGGGTGTCATGACGCCAGTCATCGGCGTAGAGGACGAGAATGTTAAGCGGCTTGGCATCGGCGGCGGTCGCCTGGCCTAACATCGCGCCGACCATCATGGCGGCTAGAGCAAACTTACGAACAATCCTCATGATCAGGCAATGGGTAGTCGGGTGTTTTTCTAGTCGTCAAGCTCCACCAGCCAGATGTTGCGGAAGCGCACCGGATTGCCGTGATCCTGGATTTGCAGCGGCCCTTTGTCGGCATGTTTTTCATACTCCGACACCGAGTGGGGTCCGCGCCAGCCGGTGCCGCCGTAGAGCTCGACATTGTCGTGGATGACGACGCCATTATGGACGACATGGAATTTGGCGCGGCGGGTGACCTCACCTTTGTCATCAAAGATCGGTCGGTGGAATGTGATGTCGTAAGTCTGCCACTCGCCGGGTTTACGGCAGGCGTTGACGAGGGGTTTGGCGCGACCGTAGATTGCGCCGCACTGGCCGTCCGGGTAGGTTGGATTCTGGTAGCTATCGAGCACCTGGAGTTCGTACCGCCCCATCAGAAACACGCCGCTGTTGCCGCGCCCCTGGCCGTTGCCCTTGACGTCCGCCGGGGTGGCGAATTCGACATGCAGCCGGCACGAGCCGAATTGCTCCTTGCTCTGGATATAGCCGCTCTTGCGGACCGACTCCATGGCGCCATCGACCAGTTTCCACCTCGTTGGCTGACCTTGGGTATCGGTCCAGTTTTGAAAGGACTTCTCGCTGCCATCGAACAGGATTTTGGCACCGGCGGGCGCTTTGGCGGCCATGGCATCGTAGGGTTTTGGCACCACGACTTCCGGTTGCGGCTGCTTGGCAGGATCGGTCTCGTGCACCTTGATTCCATCAATGAACATGTACTCGACTTTTTTCCCTTTCTTATCGAGCCGATACTCCTTTTTAACAACGGGAGCTTTTTTGACGACTGGAGGCCCGGCGAATACAGGGACGGCGGTGCTGGCAAGCAGCACGAGCGTGAGGATGGAATCTTTTTTCATCGATGTTGGTTCTTTAAATGAGGGGTTGAATGAGAGGTTAAATGAGTCGCTGCACGCTGTGTCCCGTATGCGAAAAGATGGCGTAATCGGTCGATATTGAAAGTCAAACGTTGGCCATAAACAGCCGGTTGCTGGCATGGAACATTACGTGTCCGGTCGGCGGTTCTTTCACCCCATGGCTCTCCGAGCGCAAGTGATCGGGCAACCATTACTCGAGTTCTACGTCGCTGAGCAACACGGATGTTGCACGGTCCTTGCCGGCTTTGAGGGTGTAGGTTCCCGCTCTGAACACCGGGGCTTTGAATGACTTTCCAGAGGCGCGGTGGCAGTAGACGAGCTCGCCCGTTTGCGAATTTGTCAGCTCGACCACGGCGTCCTCGACAGGAAGCTTGACCTCCTTGAGGTATCCGACGGGTTTGCGCCCGTCATTTTCGCTGACATTAAACTCAAGTGGCCAGCCGGGGTACTGGGCGGCATCGCCACGGGTGATGTCGGCAAAGCGCGGCCAGCACTCGAAGACGATCTTACCGGTCTTTTTATGGATACGGACCAGCCCGTAACCATCACCACGGTTTTCGCGCGAGGAATCTTCCCGTATCACATCCATATCCAACAGCTCGGGGTTGGCGTAGGCGAGCATGGTGATTTTATTGCCCAGCCCGTCTTCGTAGTCGCCGACCCATGGCAAGGGTGACTTGACAGGTTGACCGCCGCCGGCCTGTTCGTTTTCCGGCCACCACCACCGACCGTAAATGGTGTTGACCAAGGCCGGGCTGGTGAATGCCATCGGCCCGTCGCGGTAGCCATCAATGCCGTGCTTAACGACCACGGCAAGGTGCTGGTCGCCGCAGAGGTGGGTGGCGCGGGCCGCCCGCAGGCGGGTAAGCGCCCGGTTGCGCCCGGCCTGCGGCCAGCCGTTGCAGTCGAGGTCCGCAAGCAGCCGGCTCTTGCCTGACCGATGCATATGCACCGCCCCGCAGAAGGCGGTTTGCGAGAGCGCGACTTTCATGACGTCGCCTTTCCAGTCGCGCACCCAGTGGTCGAGAAACTTCAGTTGCCTCTCCCCGAGCATCTTGAGCCCGGGGAGGTCGACGGCTTTACGGTCGTACGCCGGATCGTTGATGTGGTCAATGCGCGGGCCCATTTGCGGAATCATCCCGAGCGGGCCGGTCTTGAATTTACGGTCCTCCAGGATGGCAAAGCTAATGCCGGCAACATTCAATTCTGTGTAGTAGACGCCGATTCCTTGTTTGACCGGAGTCGGGTCGAACGGGTCGGGCAGGTTCCATGTCTGCTGGCGTTCAACCATGTTGACAAATGATGCCGGAAACATGTATCCGCCGTCGGCCGCGCCGCCCTTGCCTTCGGATTTCGCCCCGCCCTCGCCCCAGAGGTTGCCGTGCCCGACGTCATGATCGTCAGGGATACAGATCGTCGGGCGGTCCTTCATCAGATCCTTGAACTGCATCCCGAACTGGAGCCAGCCGAAGGTGGCTTCGTCATGCACGTAGTTCTGGTCGCCCGCGAAAAAAAGCAGATCCGGGTCCTGTTGCTTGAGGTTTTTCACAAACTGGGTGCGGGTGAAGCGCTCCTTGTCCTTGGGCGAGTTACACGACAACGACGCGACCACAAGCACGTCCTTTTCAACCGGATCCTTGCGCACCACCCCCTCGAACCGGGAGAGTTCCCCGAGACGAAGCCGGAATGGCACATCGCGAGTGTTGTCCCAGTTTTCCACCCGGAAGTGCACCGACCACCCAGGGTAGACAACCGCCCGCTTGTCCGCCTCGATCCATTGGCCGTCTTTGTTGAACTCGAGCGTCACCGACTTCGGCTCCGCGGGCAGCAAGGGGAAGCACTGCCCGGTGATCTTGAGCACACCGTTGTCGTGGGTGTAGAGGGCAAAGGCCATCGCCTGAGTGCGGGGAATGGAGCGGAACCAGTCACGCATGGGTTTCTCCCGCTTGCTGTCGCGCGGCACAGGTTTCCACCACTGGCCAATGGCGACATTGTCCGAAGCCCGTGCCCAGCCGGTATCGGTGCCAAACGGTGTGGGATTGTAATAGGCCGGGTCCAGATTTTCCGCGGCATGGGCAAAAACAGGTAATAAGGCAACCGGTGCAGATAACGTGAGAACAATGCCCCTCAATGATTTTCTCTTCATAATGCGGCCCCAGCGTAAACCATCCTGCCCCGATTGCAAAGTCCGGATGTGAAGAACACCGTCTGTAATTACATGGCAGGCATCTTGAAAAACCACCCAACAAATCCATTGGAAATTCATTGATCACGAAGTGCTTTTCCAAATACCTCAACAATCATCAATCGTCTCGTCTGTTTTGCG
>JBFERY010000009.1:0-61281 GCA_041548785.1 Oceaniferula sp. | reverse complement strand
GGGGACATCGTCTGGCTCGAGTCCGGAAACCGGGTGCCGGCTGACATGCGGATCCTCATGGAGCATGGTCTTGAGGTCGACGAGTCGTTGCTCACGGGTGAATCCTTGCCGGTGGCCAAGGATCCGGACTGGAAGGGAAGCGAGAGCGCCCCGATCGGCGACCGTGCCAACATGGCGTATGCCGGATCGATCGTGACCCGGGGGCGGTCGAAGGGGATCGTGGTGGCCACGGGCACGGAAACCAACGTCGGGCAGCTCGCGCTGGATGTGGCCAGCACCGCGGGCGGCAGGCCGCCCCTGCTCCAGCGCATGGAGCGCTTCACCAAGGTGATTGCGGCGGCGACGCTGGTCATCGCGATATTGATCGGCTTCCTTGGTGTGGTGTTAGGTGGTTACTCCGTCGAATTGATGTTGCTCTTCGTTGTGGCATTGGCGGTTTCGGCCATCCCGGAGGGCCTGCCTGTGGCGATGACCGTGACCCTGGCGATCGCCACGCAGCGGATGGCGCGGCGCGGCGTCATTGTGCGCCGGCTCACGGCGGTCGAGGGCCTGGGCAGTTGCACATTGATTGCCACGGACAAGACCGGCACGCTGACGGTGAACGAGCTCACGGTCGTGGAGGCGAGGCTTGCTGGTGGTGAAACGATTACGGTGACGGGGGAGGGTTTCGTTCCCGAGGGACAGGTTTTTGCAGGCGATAACCCGGTTGGCGCGGGCGAGCTGCCGGCGCTCGAGGAACTGGTGTGTGCGGGTATTCTGTGTAACGAGGCGGACCTGCATCAGCGGACCGGCAGTTGGAGTTGGCGTGGCGACGCCGTCGATATCGCCCTGCTTTCGTTCGGGCACAAGCTGGGTTGGCTGCGTGAAGCCGCGCTGGACACCCACCCGCAGGTCAACGAGATCCCCTTCGAATCCGAGCATCAGTATGCCGCCACGTTCCACCGGCTGGATGGTGCCACGCGTGTTTTTGTCAAGGGGGCGCCTGAGCGTGTTTTGGCGATGTGCCGCGATGGCGAGGGCGGGGACGCGGTTGAGGCGGCCGCCCTTGACATGGCGCGGCGCGGGCTGCGCGTCCTGGCGCTGGCAGCGGGGCCGGGCGACATGTGCGTGGACGGGTCGCGCGCGCCTGCCGAACCGGACAACCTTTCGTTTCTCGGGCTGGTCGGGATGATGGACCCCTTGAGGCCGGGGGTGCCGGAGGCCGTTGAGGCCTGCCGGAGTGCGGGGGTGGAGGTGACGATGGTCACCGGCGACCACCGGGTCACCGCTCTGGCGATTGCGCGCCAAATGAATCTGGCGAGCGACGAGGAGCAGGTCGTCACGGGGCCGGAGTTGATTGGGTTGACGCCCGCGGAGTTGGCCGAGACGGTCAGGAGGGTGCGGGTGTTTGCCCGCGTCGCCCCCCACCAGAAGCTGCAGATTGTCGAAGCCGCCCGGGCGTCGGGGCATTTTGTCGCCGTCACCGGGGATGGTGTCAATGACGCGCCGGCACTGCGCACGGCGAACATTGGAGTGGCGATGGGGAAGGGGGGCACGGACGTCGCCCGGGAGGCGGCCGAACTGGTGATCAGCGACGACAACTTTGCCACCATCGCCGCCGGCATCGAAGAGGGGCGCGTGGCATACGACAACATCCGAAAAGTGATTTACCTGTTGATTTCAACCGGGGCGGCGGAACTCGTCCTGATGGCATTGTCGGTTGCCACGGGCACGCCGCTGCCGCTGCTGCCCGTGCAGATTCTCTGGTTGAACCTGGTCACCAACGGCATCCAGGACGTGGCGCTCGCCTTCGAGCCCGGCGAGGATGGCGTCCTCAAGCGCAAGCCGCGTCCGCCCGAGGAACCCATTTTCAACCGGCTGATGGTCGAGCGGACGGTGGTGGCCGCGGTGACCGGTGGCGGGGTCGGCTTTGGCGCCTTTTACTGGATGATTGCCAACGGCTGGGACGAGGCCGCGGCCCGCAACGTGTTGTTGCTCACCATGGTGTTGTTTGAAAACTTTCACATTGGCAACTGCCGGTCGGAAACGAAATCCGCGTTGCTGCTCTCGCCGCTGCGCAGCCCGGTTCTGCTGACCGGCACGGTGCTGGCCTTTCTCATCCACGTGGCGGTGATGCACATCCCGTTCATGCAGCAAGTTCTGGGCACGGCACCCGTTTCCCAGGGGACATGGCTCGTCGCCATCGCCCTGGCGGTGCTGGTGGTTCCGGTCATGGAGCTGCACAAGTGGTCGTGGCGACTGCGGGCCCGCTGAGGTGGGGATTGGTGGGGATTGGTGGGGCGGCGGCCATCCGGGCTTGATCCGGGGGCGCGCGTTTCCCCGTGTTCTCGAAATGAACCCGAATCGCCGGCCCGCAGGGGGAAAGAGGGGGCAGTCTGATGTGCTGCTCCCCTGGGTCGGATTATCGTATCGTGACACGGGGATACGGGCTTTGGTGTTTTGAGTGAATGCCGCTAATGGTCGTCATTTTTGCTAGATTGTTAGTTTCAGTTAGTATTTTTTGTATTTTGAGCGGGTGTTTTTAATGGTGGGAAGTGGGTGTTTGATTTTCCGATGATGGTATGCATTCATGGTTTTTCGGTGAGATTGAACGATGGCAATGTGGCTCTGATTCGGGGCTTGGCGAGGTTTATGTTTGATGTTTCTGATGATCATCAAGTATTAGCTTTATGGTTGTAGTTCGTAATGTTAGTAACAATTGTTAGTTTGGCGGGTGTTTTTATTTGACGGTTTGTTAGTGTGCTGTTCCGCTCGTGATGCGCATAAGCTGCGCGGTCTATGTTGTGTGTGTCTGTCATAACCCGAGTCTCGAAGCGCCCCCTGCTTTGGGTGGTTTGCATTTTCCCGTTTTGGGCATCTTCCGAGTTGCCGCAAACGGGGGGTGCGGATTTTGAGAGGTTGGAGGTGACGGCGGCAGGGGCGGTGAATCACCTGAGTTGGCGTGGCATGAGTGGTAGGACGTATTTTCTGCAGGAATCGAACGATCTTAAAACGTGGTCGTATGTGCCGGTGCTGAAATCGGGGTTGGGGGGGGCTTTGGGTCATGATGCTGAGTCCGGCGCCAGTGCTGTGTTTTACCGGCTAAACCATAGCGATATCCCTTCCTTTGATCCCAAAGAGGATGATTTTGACCTGGACGGGGTGAGTAACTGGGATGAGATCCGCATGGGTGGGTTAGGTACTGATCCGTTTGAGGCCGATACCGATGGGGACGGGGTGGCCGACTATGATATGGATAGTGACGGGGGTTTGCTGCCCGACGGCTGGGAGTTGGAGTACTTCGACGGAATCGGCGTCACCTCCGGCAATGATGATTTTGACGGGGATGGGGTGAGCAATCTTGCCGAATTCCAAAATGGCACCAATCCGGTGCTGGTGTATTCCGGCGGGACCGCCGTCTGGCCGTCGGATGCCATTGTCGCCTGGTACCGGACGGATGGGGGGCGGGTCGTGTCTGATGGGCAGGGTGTGAGCCGCTGGGGCAATGCGGCCGGAGATGATTTCCACGGCGTCCAGAGCGACGCCGGGGCACAACCCGTGGGAATCAGTTCAGGCATGAATGGTTACCCGGTGGTGAAGTTTGACGCGGATGACTACCTGGTGGTGGATGCGGGTGGGCAGGACATGATTACGCCCGGGAGCGGGTTTGCCGTCATGGGGGTGATCAAGCCGACCGGTGCCGGGTCGGGGATCCTGTCCAATGACGAGTATGGGGTAAGTGGCTTCCGCGTGGGATTGTCGGGGGGCAAGTTGCATTGGTCTTCCTATGATCAGGGGGTTGAGCACGTTTTGAGTAGCCACGGAGACGTGGCGATGAACACGGCCTGCCAGTTTACCCTGCACCACGAGGGGGGCGACGGGGATTCGGAGATCTTTATCAACGGGGCATTCGATGCCGCGCAGGAGAATATGACGATTGTGCCAAACACGCGGGATTTTTATATCAACCGGGTCGGCGGCAGCGACGGGTTGGGGAGCGAATGGGGTGAGCTGATTGTCTTTGACCGTGCGTTAACCAAGGGCGAACGGGCCATGGTCCAGGATTATTTGCGGGCGAAGCTTCAGGGGCAAGGACCGCTTGTTGCCGATCATAACAACAACCACAAACCGGATTGGCAGGATGTCGTTGAATATGGACTCCGCTATGCGGTCGATGCCGACGGCGATCAAATCTCCGATGTGTGGGAACAGGAGGCGATTGATTTTGACCCTGACGATGCCGTGGTTGACCTGTCCGACGTGAGCGCTGTTTCCGACTTTGACCAGGATGGCCTCAACGACCTGTTGGAGTTTTCCCATGGGCATCACTTCAATGACAAGTGGGATGCGATGAAGGATCCCGACGGGGACCGTGTGCCGACACTCTATGAGGTGATGAAGGGGACCGACCCGCTTGATATTGCGAGTGTGCCTGCTTACGACTTGATTGTGGATCCGGACGCCGGGGCGGCGGATCTGAATGACAATATTTACACGACGATCCAAGAGGCGGTCAATCAGGTGCCGGCAAACAACGCGCTGAGAATCATCTTTGTCAAACCCGGAACCTACAGTGAATCCGTGGTGACTGGCTATAACGCGACGGCATTTCTGCTCGCCGATTGGGCGGGGGATGTGCGGATCGACGGTGGTGCAGGGTATGCGATGCGGGTGAACCGGTTTTCTTCGGTTAGTATGGACGGGTTTATTCTTTCCGGAACCGGGGGCTACATCATGAGCACTACCTATGGGAGCGGTTGGAGTCGGACTGTGCCGGTGATTCTTTCAAACTGCATTTTTTACAAAAACCAGACGGCTGTCTTGGCGCAATACTCTCCCCTGGTGATGGCGCATTGCACGGCCTATGAGGAAAAGGATAGTAGTTCCAACTGGCCGTACATCTGGTTGAGGAAAATGCACAACAGCTCGCAAGCAAAGCATTTTAAGATCGTGAACTCTTCGATATGGAGCCAACAGAAGCACAGGAGCGAACGTCTGGTTATCGAGTTGACAGACGATTTGATCGGCACCTCCAACTTGAAGCTGGGTGATACGATCAGCATGCAGTCGTCCGTGGTGCGCGGAGGCTTTCTCGGGGCGCTGAACACGCGACCGCACATCACACCCGATGGCGTGACGATGCCGGGTAGCAACCTCATCGACCGTGGTGATGGCGACATTTATGTGAAATACGATATCCATGGTGAGTCGAGGCAAGACCCGGATATCGGTGCCGATGAGTGGGTGGATTCGGATTCTGACTCGCTGCCCGACAACTGGGAGATCCGTCACTATGGCGACTTGTTGAGTGGCGGCGGGGCCGATCCCGATGCCGATGGGTTTAGCGCCTTGGCCGAATACCGGTTGGGTGGCCTGTGGATGTCTCCCGGTGTCAATGATGATGTTGATGGTGATGGTGTGCCTGCGGCATGGGACGTGGATGATAACGATGCATCCGACGCGGCTGTTGACTCGGACTTGGACGGTCTGACCTTGCTGGACGAGTTTGTCGCGCAGACAAGCCCCGCGCGATCAGACACTGACGGGGACGGCCTTAGCGACAAGCAGGAGCTGGACTATGGCCTTGATCCTGATGACTGGAGCGATGCGTTCAGGGATCCTGACGGGGACAGGATACCGAGTTTGTGGGAGATCTTGCTGGGGTGCGATCCGCATGACGGGAGTGACAGTCCCGCAGCCCATATGCGCGTTGATCCGGGAAATGCCTCCCATGGCAATACTTACGCGACCATGGCCGGAGCCTTGGCTGCCAGAAACCTGGTCGTGGCCCCCTGCGTGATCATTGCGGTGGCTCCGGGTAGTTATGCCGGCGGCGGCGTGGTATCGGCAAATGGCAAACCATTGCTGCTGATGGGGTCAGCCAAGCTGGTGCAGGCTGGACCAGGGAATGAAGGTTACCCCGCACTCGCCGAGCTTACCGGTAACTGGAATCTATCAGGAGGAGTCGTCGGGTTTGATGGGTTGCACCTGAGGAGCGTCTTGGCGAACTCGGCGTTGATTTACTCGAATGCCCAATTTCTGTTTGCAAGAAACTGCTTATTGGAAAGTGCCGTCCGTAACGAGATGTCCCATGTCCAGCTCGCCGGCAACACCTGGGGTGTGGATTTGGTGGGGCCAGGCCTTCTTTCACACTGCACCTTTGTCGATCAAAGCAAGCCTGGCCTGCCTGTGAAGTATGCCTTCGAGGGCAGTCGGATTCAGAAAAATCACAGGGTGCTTGAAAATTCCGTCTTTTACCAAAAAAGCGGAACGTCGCCGATGCGCATGGGCGCCTATTTTCCAATCGTCGACATACGGCATTCGCTGATGTCAGGTGCCGAATTTGCGGATACGTTGCCGGGCGACCCCATGCTCGCCCATCGTGCCTATCTCAAGGCGGGCTCTCTTGCCATTGATGGCGCCGACACAGCCTTTGCAACCCGATATGACCTCATTGGGCAGAGAAGGGGCGCGGCTCCGGACATGGGCGCTATCGAATTCATTGACAGCGACGGCGACGGCTTGCCTGATTGGCTGGAGAGCGGAGGTGATTTGCTGGCTGGGGCGGATGAAGACGGCGACAAGTTAGGCAACTTGTCAGAATACGAATTTGGTTCTCATCTTTGGGTGACGGACGAGGATCAGGATGGGCTGGACGATTATGAGGAATCGATCGCAGGAACCTACCCGCGTGAGTCTGATACTGATGACGATGGCATGCCTGATGGGTATGAGGTGCAGTATGGACTGCTTCCTTTGGTTCGCCGGGATGCTTTGGATGACAAGGACGGGGATCATATTCCCAACATTTACGAAATGGCAAAGCAGACGGACCCGACATCAGCTGTCAGTCCGGCTCATCTCGATGGGGTGACGGATTGGGTGGTCGATGGCGTGACAGGTGGCAGCTCGTCATCCGACAATGTTTTCACGACACTGGCTGAAGCGGTGTCGGCACTGAATGGAGGGCCGACGGATCCGGCCGATTATTACGTCATCCGCGTGAAGAAAGGGGTTTATAACGGATCAGTGGATTTGGGTTCCCGAAGGGTGTTGTTGCTGGGTGAGTCTGGCGATGGTGAGACAATTCTGCAAATAGGTGAAAATGATGCATTCATGCAATCCCACTACAAGGACAACGTGTTGTCCTCCCTGATTTTTGAGCCAAGTGATGAAAGAGGGGGGGCGAAGTGGCAGGCTATTTACCGTGGCTCGCCCGCAGAAACGCATCGCAACTATCAATTCAAGATGACCGACTGTATCATGCGCGGATTTACCGATGATACCTCGCGCTTCAATTATCTGGTGCGGATGTATGGGGGGAGCAATTTCATTTCCAACTGCACCTTCTATGGGAATGAATTTCCCGGGTCATACAGTTCGGCCAGGGCTGAGGCATGGGCGCACCTTACTGTTGAATACTCGGTGTTTTGGAATGACAACGGAAGCGCCAATGAGATCAGTGACTCGACCTCGGCAAATTCGGAATGGGTCGGCCACACGAACCTGCTCGATGGTTCCGATCCGCTGATGACAAGGGATGGCTACCTGAAGGCCGGCAGCCCGGCGATTGATGCTGCAAATGGAGCATCGATCTTGCTGCCGGATATCCACGGGGAAAAGGTGGCAGGTGCCGCCCGAGATCTGGGCGCAGATGAATTTGTCGATGTCGATACGGATTCAGTGGCTGATTCGTGGGAGCGCAGACACTACGGTGTCATCGCCCATGACGGGAGTTATGATGCTGATGAGGGGGTTGGAGACGCCGCCAGCAGTCTCGACGAATACGAACTCTCCCTGGATCCGAACGATCTCGATACGGACGATGATGCATCTACGGATGGGGAAGAAATTCATCGCCTGGCGGGTGTCACCGATCCGCATGATCCCGATACAGATCGCGACAGGATGTTCGATGGTTACGAGATGCTCCACGATCTCGATCCCCTGGACCGGAATGATGTCGTTCTTGATCGAGACGGGGATCATGTGCCCAACATCCATGAGTGGGAGAGGGGGACAAGCCCGTCGCTGGCTGCGGAGGTGCCTCCGGCCGACTACGAGGTCAATCCCGCACAGGCAGATACGGCTCCTGACGATCATGTTTTCGCCACCCTTGGCGAAGTCATTACAAAACTTGACGAGGCAAGGACCGCGGGCGGCAACTACCAATACCGGATTGTGAAAATACACCCGGGTTTATACGAGAGAGAGAAAGAGTTGGATATCCGGTATTTGGAAGGACTCGCCTTGATTGCCGACCGTGATAGCGGATCCGGATTTCCCGAGTTTCGTATCAATGATTCATCGGAAAATGTATTCACCATCTACAGAAGCCCCGACTTTGTGATGGATGGTTTGGTTGTTTCCCGGGAAAACGTTCCTGGGTTTGCCAAGACTGGCGGAGTGGCGGTGGAGCTCAACAACCCGTATTCAACGAGCGCGACGCGTTTTGTGAATTGCTTGTTCAAGGAACACCAGAAAGGGCTCGCCCCGATTTACACCAAGGACAGCTCGGATACCTACTATGTCGATCATTGCACATTTGTGAACAACGCGGGGCATGGCGCAGGGTCGGCCAAGTCGATCAAGTCGATCTATAACGGGGCGAAATTCATACTGCGCAACTCGATCCTGTGGAACCCCAATGCCTCGACCAGCGCCGAAGTGAGCGGCGGGACGCTGACCCGGATTCATTGTTACATCCGCGGTGTCGACGATGACCCCTTGGTGAGCCAGCAATATGGATTTCTCAAGCCGGGTAGTCCTGCGATTGATTCCGCCGCCGATCTTTCCGGTGGTGCGACTGCGCATGACTACACGGGAGAGCGGCGCGATGAGGCCCCGGATGCGGGTATCGATGAGTTTGTCGATGCCGATGGTGATGGTATGTCCGACAGCTGGGAGATTACGCACGGGCTTAATGTGTTAACGGTGGACAGCGACGGCAATGGTGTCTCGGACGGTGCTGACCAGAATAACAATGGGATTCTCGATGGGCTTGAGGACTTCGATGGCGATGGGCTGGTGAACCATCAGGAAAACGGTTTTGATGAAAATCCGAATGAATACAACATCGTCGCCTCCGTCACGCCTGACCGGCGGTGGGTGGATGTGTTGGATAGCCAAAACCGGTCGATGAGCATGACGGTGAGACTGCATCGGAGCGATGATCAGGTGATCGTGCATTTCCGGAAGTTTCACTTCACGACCCAGGAGGTGGATCCTGTCAATTTCCCGGGTGTTGAGGATTTGCATGCCTATGAGGTGGATGCCTCGTCGCTGGCCAGCATTTCGCTTGGCGTGCTTGCGGGCGGGCTTGAAAAGACGGTCACCTGGGACGGGATGGCGGGTCCGGACTTCAATGATGCGGATGTGATTCTCCCCGTGGTTGAAATGGTTGACGGGCAGGGGGTTTCCCATTTCCACACCCCCATCACCAGTTACTACGTGCCGGAGGCGAGTATATCCCAGTTCCCGATTTCAGGCGGCGGATTGCAGGGCAACCCTCGGAAAACGGTTTGGCACAACGCGCCCCATAGCGGCACCTTGGGTGCGGCCAGCATGATCGAACCGGTGATTATCCACCATAAGCTTTTTCCTAACCTGGTAAGCCATCGGCCGATATTTGGCGCCACTCCCACCGGGGATTGGCTTTCTTTTGAGGAAGATGGCACGCCATGGGCCGAGACCGGAAATCAATGGATGGACACTGTCGGGCGCGGGATCGAGGGGGATGAGACATCCATCAACAAGTCGATCAAGTTCTTCAGTGTGCGCAGATTGCCGTCGGCATCCGTGGTTTGTTTGAACCAGCATGCCAATGTCACCCGTTACTCCGTGGAGTCCTATGAAGCCAGTGCGGCACATGGTGAGGTCGTGCATGCCACCTATGATTTGGACCGTAGCGCGCGAGTAACGTTAACCATGCTGACTCCAGAAGGGCAAGAGATGCCTCTTTATTACCGCGATCCAGATGCCGGCAACTATGCCAACGCCGTGGCGATTGATAGTCCGGCAGGTGCGAATGATTTGGAGTTTTATGTGATGGATTATTCCGATCCGGCGAATCCCAAGGTTCTCGATAATATCTTCAGCGACGGTCAGACAACTGGCCACGGGCACTTTACGTTACGGGAAACCAACGGGAATGACATCGGCGACAGAGAGTATCGCCGGTTCTGGAGGGTGAAATTCAGTATCGAAGACAAGCGCACCGGCCATGTGCGCACCAAGTGGGCCATGGTCAAAGCCGTGCAATAATGGGATCAATGTGTGAGTTACCGATGCTAAGAAAAATCTACTACCTGCTGCTAGGCTGCCTGCTGGCTCAACCTGTATCCGCCGGATGGAATGGTGGTGTGTTTTACTCGGGTTTGGCTGATAATGGTTGGCAGGTTTATCACTGGGATGGCGCGTCGGGCAAGGAATCCCAGATCACAAGATCCCCCGGCGATAAACGGATGCCCGTCTGGGTGGCAGCGATGAAAAAAGTCGTTTATAAAGACTCCGTGGGACAGATATGCTCCGTTGACCTTTCGGGTCGTGAGCAGGTGTTGGTACAAGGTGTTCGGACATGTGCGCATTTCACCATAACTCGGGATGGGAGGGATATTTATTACACCAGGCTGCTGGCAAACAACCCGCTCCGACAGTCGCTATGGCACGCGTCCGCGGATGACGGGTTTAGCAAACCGGAACTCATGTTCCGTATGCCGCGTGGCTCCATCCGCAATGTGTGTCTCAGCCCCACGGGGGAGACCATCGCCATAAGCCACGTCTGGCGCGATAACGAGGAACGAATCCTTCTGCTCGATTTGGGGGCTTTGAAAAAGGATGCCACGACAACCGCCACAGCCATTACCCCGGAACGCATCACTGCAGCCTTTCCAAGATACGGCAAGGACGGAGAAGTGATCTATTTTTCCAAGCGTGTGAGTCGTGGCAATTACGACCTGTTTTCGTTCAACCTCGCGAGCAAGAAAACCAAGCCGCTCTTTGTGACACCATCAGTGAGTGAGTTTTGGCCATTTGCGAGCAGTGACGGCCGCTGGATTTTCTACGAGGTGCGCGAGAATGCAGGTAACGCCATCGCCGTTTACGACATGCGGAACAAGGAACATCGCCTGCTGAAACTGCCCCGCCCAGCCAAGGAGCCCTGTTACATCGATCAAAAATGAAATCCAAGATAGTTAGAAGTATAACCACCATTGCCTTGTTGCTGATGGCTCTGGGCGCGCAACAGGTCTCGGCTCAGGAGCACCTTTTCTACAAGCATCGAAGCGATGGCAGGATATTCTTCCAACTCCAGAACATACAATCCGATTCGAGTTACAGCGTGCAACTTGTCGATGCCGTGTCGAGTCAGGTTGTCGCGGTTGTCAACGGGTTCGAACCGGGCGCGGTGCCCAAGGCATTGCAGGCCGAATGGAAGCCGGCGCCTGAGTTGTTGACCACCGGTGGTTTGTACTGCTGGAGTATTCACCGTGATGGCAAAAACATTTCGCCGGCCGTGCCTGAGGTTGCCATGCCGGAGAAGTTCAGTGTCGCTCAGGCTAAGATCAAACGGGGGCTGGATGGGATCACGTGGACGCAGGAGACGCCCTCAATTTCACGGGTATTTGTCGCGAATCGTTCGGGGATGCTGGTCGCCTGGGTGAAACCCTGGGGGTTTACGGGAGTGGGGAGTCGTCTTGCCTCATGGAATTTCAGAGACAGCGGCGCTGTGCGCTCCTATCGCACGGACTCGGATATACACGCATTTGTGCAGAGGGTGCCACTGGGGAAACGCTGGATCGTGATAGGCGATGTAAAATATACTGACCGACATGCCGGATTGGAACGTTTTGCCAAGCTTGCCCTTCCCAAGATCCCCTACGATTTCATCCTCAGTCTTCCGGGGGCGAAGCTTGCCGACGGGAAGAGAGGGTCGCCGGATGCTGTCTACCATGCGCGCGCGGGTATGCCGGTGCGTGTTAGCCTTGACCAGGTGTCAAAAAAGAAAATGGGTGGCCGGCGATTTGAAATTCTGCTCTTCCTCAATGGCGAATTTATTCACGAGGAGGCCCAGGGCGTCGATCCCTACACCTTTATCCTCCCGGAATTTACGGATGTCTCAGGTAAGCATCACTTTACGGTCAACATCATCGACTATCACGGCAATATCGCCTCCAAAACGGTCGCACTGCACTTTGCGCCCAAACCAGGAAATGCCGAGCTAACCACCGAGGAGACCGATCCAAACCCATAACCCTTCCGCCGTCATTTGCCGATCACGCCATTCACCATTCGCCATTCCCTCACATTAAAAATGAAACAACGCCCCGCCTATGTTCTTGTTCTCCTGTTCGCTCTCATCTTTGTATTTCGGCCAGGAGCGTCCCGTGCTGATCTGAACCACTACATTCCGGCACCAGACGCCAGACAGGCGGATCCCTGTTCGCCGGACGATGACGATGCATGTAGCGGCACGCCGGATGGCAAGCCAAGTGAAGGCGACCAAGGTTGCTCGAGCAATAAGGCAGGCGACCCGTTTGATCTGCACAGCGGCGAATTTGAATTGACCAAATCCTACCTGGACCAGCCAGGCGGGGCAATGAAGTTTCGCCTGAGCCTGCACTATAGCACGTATCTCAATGTGCATTCTGCGGTCGGCTACGGCTGGACACACAACTACAACCTGCGCCTCCGTGAAACCAGTCAGGGGCGACTGGTCATGGTCGACCAACAAGGTACGCTGGTTTTCTTTAATCCGACGGGAGGGGACAGCTACCTCTCCGACGACCTGTGGCACACCGAGGCGAAGTTTGCAAACGGGGTCTATACCGTCACCAGGAAAACGGGTAAAAAATACACCTTCGATACCGAAGGGCGGCTCACCACCATCATCGACCCCACGGGGTGTAAGCAACTCGTCAGCTACGCTGCGTCCGGCCTGACCCCGACGAAGTATCCGGTCACATGTATTCCGCGCAACAGCAATCTAACATCAGTAACAAGTGTTGTCAGAGATTATCGTGTCCATAGGGTGGAGGAGGTGCTCGCCAATGGCGTTGCCACGGGAAGGCGGCTCGAATTTTCCTATGATGTGACAACCGGCCTGCTTGATCATGTGCAAGACCAGCAAGCACGCATGGTCGACCTGACTCATGACGCGGGAGATTTTGGCAATTTGACGACGATCTCCGAGACGCTGGGTGCCACGGGTAGTTTGTCGTCCCATTACACCTACGCCATGGGGGCGGGTACGACGTCCTATTACGGGTTTATGGAAACCTTCAGCCGGGAAGGGTGCTCGGACTGCACTCGGCGTAGAAATTACTATTACAATGGGGGGCCTTATGCGGGTTGGGTGAGTCGGCAGGTGCAGGGGGAGTACGACGAAGGTGAGGATGTGAGCGTTGTCTATGCCACGGTTGGTAACTCACATACCGTCACTCTGACCAGCGTGATCAATGTGTTTGATCCGGCAAGCAACAATCTAACGAGTTTGGGGTCATGGCAGGAGGTGGTTGAGTTTGTGACTGATTCCCGTGATCAACGTCGGGTTAAGCGGCGCACGAAAAAACGTCCAGAGCTTGCCGACGCGGAGCATCCCGCTGGAGCAGGCGATTATTTCATCGAATACACCTACTTCGGTGAAGATCCTGCCGATGTGCATGGCGCCGGTGGTGCATACATCGGCAAGGTCAAGACGCGGCGTGGTTACAACGGGGTGATCACCCACTACACGTATTTTCCCAGTGGCCTTGTGAAAAACGAGACCATGCCGGTTTCCGATACGGTGAATCTCGTTAAGACCTATGAATATGATGCGGTCAATAACATGACTCGATCGGCAGTCAGCCAGTCGGACCGTCCTGAGTCGTTTGTTATCGAGTATGAGTACTATCCGGACACACACCTCCTTCACCTCAAGAAGCGGAAAAAAGGGGACAACGATTACCTGATCACGGAGTACACCTATTACCCGCCAGGACACGAATCCGAGAGTCTGCGCAAGGATACCATTTCCCGGCATAATGGGAAGGTGCTGCAAACGACCCGACATGAATACACCACTTCCGCAGACGCGCCTCAGCCGATCGGGTTGCTCAAAAAGTCGTATGACCTGGATGATCCGAGTTATAGCCATTCCTACCACTACACAGCCGCCGGATACAGGGACGCGGTTACCGATGCCATGGGGAATTCCCGGGAAATTGATTTTGATGATACGGGAAGAATCAAAGAGATCCGGCTTAAGGACACTGCGGGCGCTGTGGTCAAAAAAGTGCTGAGCAGTTACTCGGGGCCGAACCTCACGGAGGTGAAAACCGGAACCGATGCCGAGGGATACCGCATCGTCCGCTATGGCTACGATAGCTTGAACCGTCGGAATACAACGATCCGGGTCGCGACAGATGCCGGCGCGGAGGTGGAGCAGGTTAATTCCTTCAGCTTTTACCGATCGGATGGCAAGGTGCTGACGTTCGAGAATGCCCTCAACCAGGTGGTTTCGGTCAATTATGATGACAACCATCTTCCCTGGGCGACATCAAGGCAGACACCATGGCGTGATAACAACGGGAGTGCGGAGTTTGCCACCACCCGTTCCTGGTACGACAGTCAGGGCAGGGTCTACCTGGTGCAGGAACCCGGTGGGAGTTATATCCATACGGAGTATGACAAGCTCGGTCGCGTGATCCGCCAGCGAGAAGCCTACGGCACAAGCGACGAACGTATGACCGAGATGGATCATGACGCCTTAGGGAACGTGGTTGCTGCGCGTGTCTTCGCAAAAGACAACCAGAATGCCGATCGCTTGGTCGGTAATACCTACCATTACTTTGACGCCCTGGGGCGGAAGGTCGGCATGAACTGGAACCCGGAGACGGATGTCAAACAGGGTGAAATCGCCCTGCCCGCAACAATGGTCCACGACGATTCAAATTTTTCGATCATCACAAGGGACGGCCGGGGGAATGCGACGACGGCAATCGCAGATCGCTTGGGCCGGCTCGTGCGTATTCAATTTGCTGACCGTGCGGATCATCTTTCAGCGCGTCCCCAGGACGGGAATGATGTGACTTTTGTCTACGATGTTCTCAGCAACCGTATTCAAGCTACAGATGGCCGGGGGATTCACCGTTATTATCAATACGATTCCCTGCGCCGGCTCACCCATACTTCCGTGGAGACGGATCAAGACTGGTCGAATGTGACCTGGTGGACGGATCCACAAAAGGTATCCAGCGAGGTGAAGGCCTATTCGGCCTGGAGCGAAATCCTCGAGGCCTGGGATGCCGATCGTGTTTTGACCACCATTGGCTACGATTCATTGGGCAGGCTCAAAACACAGGCACGTCCGGGGAGTCCGACGATGAATTACCGCTATACCAAGCTCGATAGGATTGAGTTTGTTGATTTCCCAGCGCAGCATGACGATGGCGGGGTGCTGATTCATCCTGCGACCCGTGTGCGGTCGGTGTATGACCCCCGCAATGGCCACCTTCTCCGCAGCGTCACCGATCGTGCCGGCAACACCACGGCTTATACCTATACGGCCCGGTATAAGCGGGCCTCCATTCTGAGATCGCTGAATGCAGCGAACTCGCGATTCACCCGGTTTACCTATGATGTCAGGGGGCGGGTGAGAACGTCGAAAAATGAGAACGATGACCTGACGACAGTGGATTACGACGCCTTGGACAACGTCACGAGGGTCTATCATCCCGACCACCCCTATATCAACAACGAGCCGGATCCCAGTAGCACAGTGGGGGTCGAGATTTTTAAATATACCCCCTACAGCCAGATATCGGAACATACCGGGTCGGCTGCCTACCCGGTATTGATCGAGTATGATTTGGCGGGGAACCGGCTCAGTATGACGGACAATAAGAACCAGGGAGGCGGGGATTTGTTTTCCAATGGCACCCGCACCCGGTGGCAGTATGACAGTCGTAACCGGGTGTCCCGGAAATATCATCACTATCAGGATCCTGGCACCTATGGGTACGATCATGCGTATTCCTACAATGCCAATGGCGCACTGAAAACACGCCGCAATGGCAACGGAACAGTCACCACCTACCTCTACGAAACCGCACGCAACCTGCTCAAGGATATCTCTTATCCCGGCGATACCGATAATCACTTCCTCTACGATAAGGCGCGCCGCCGCATCCGTATGGAGGATGCCGGTGGGGTGTCCGGGTGGTCTTACGATTACCTCGGCCGGCTGGAGGCGTCGACCCAGCACAACGTCAACCAGAGTATTCATTACAGCTATGATTCCTGGAGCCGGGTTCGGGAACGTCGTGTGCGTCCGGTTGGCGCGGCCGAAGGCGTTGCCGGGGAATGGCTCACCGGCTACGGCTATGATGATGCCGGCCGGCTTCGTGATATCACCGACCATCGCGTCGACGCTGCCAACCCGTTTGTTTACCAGTGGCACGACAATGCCGATCTCGTCGAACGGATCACATTCCCGAGCGGCGCCAGGCAGGAGAAGAGCTTCGATGCGCTCGGCAGGCTCAAACTTATCGAGGCATTCAACCAGTCGAATGCCAAAATCAACAGCTTCGACCACCAATACAACCGCGTCGGCCAGAAGGATCAAATCACCCTGGCCGACGGCTCGAGGATGAAATTGACCTATGACGACAAACGCCAACTTGATACCAGCCAGAAAGTGGATGTGACGGACACCCCGGTGGCAGGGTACGATTTCGACTACGATTTCGATGCGATCGGTAACCGCACCCAGACGATGGAGAATGGGCTCACCACTCCGTATTTTGCCAATGCCCTGAACCAATACTCCGGGATAGGAGGCACGGCGGCAACCCCTGCGATTGCGCCCACCTTCGATAACAATGGGAACCTGCTCACGGATGACCGGTTGGCCAATACCTGGAATGAGGAAAACCGACTTCAAACAATCGCAGACAACACCCGCAATACCCGCAGCGAATACCTCTACGATGGCAAGGGTCGAAGGGTGGAGCGCAACGACTACAATGCCGCGGCAGGCGGAGCATGGGTCAAGACCACCCGCTACCTCTACGAAGGATGGAACTGCATCGCGGAGTACGATTTTGCCAACGGAACCCTCACCCTGGAAAAGAGCTATACCTGGGGGCTCGACGTCTCAAACTCCGGTCAGGGCGCCGGCGGAACCGGCGGCCTGCTTGCCATTACCAACCACGAACCCGCGACCCCCGAATGCCATTACGTGACCTACGACGGCAACGGCAACGTGGTCGATCTGATCGACCCGTCAGGAGCAACCAGCGCCCACTACGAGTATTCCCCCTTCGGACAGGTGCTGGTGAAAACCGGACCCATCGCCGATGAAAACACCTACCGCTTCAGCACAAAGCCCGTCAACACCCACGCAGGAGGGCTGTCCTACTACGGCTACCGCTATTACGACACCACCCACGGCCGGTGGATCTCACCAGACCCGATCGAAGAGGCAGGTGGGGTGAACCTTTACGGCATGGTCGGAAATGATCCGGTCGGTCAGGTGGATTTGTTGGGGCTGTCGGTTGGGAGCTTTATGCGCAATGGCTTGTTAGGTTTGGACATGTACAGGAAGAATTATGTGCATGACAGCCTGATGGGTCTGGGAATGATCGAAGAAAAATACCAGTTTGGACATGATTTTCTCGGAGAGGATATCACGAAGGTGGAGAGGTGGTTCAAAAAGAGGAAGAAGGTTTGCTGCAAGGGCATTGACGAACTCATCACCTATGCGAAACTAGCGGCGGCGTCTTATGATGACGACCCGGAGAAGGAGGGTTCGTTGCCTAATCGCTGGAGGCAAGTGAATACCTTTATCGGGAAGTCGTCAGGAGCGTTTGTGGCGGTATATCAACGTGATGATGGTAAGCAGGCTATGGTGTTTAGGGGGACAGAACTAAACAGCCCAAAGGACATAGGCGAGGATGTCTTCCAAGCTGTTGGGCTTCACGGAGGTCAATACAAACAGACTATAAATCTAGCAAAAGATAATCCCTATCCTAACGCGATTATTATTGGGCATTCGCTAGGAGGGGGGCTGGCTTCGGCGTATGGGGCAATCACAGGTAATCGGACGATTGTATTCAATCCGGCGGGGTTGTCTTCGACAACACGATCCCTATTGCCTCCAGGAGGGACAGACCATGTGCGTAATATTATCGTCGAAGGAGAAGTTCTCAATACAGCACAAGATTACCTGCCTTTCGTGCCTGACTCAGTAGGAAAAAGAGAGTATGTGGGGTCTACGGTGAGTAATTATTCTTTGCTTTTCGGTCCGGTGGGGTCGCTCGCGGAATCTTTTGGCTCGCATGGTAGCAAAACCATACTCGAATCTCTTGATAAGCGTAAAGACGAATGTGATAGGTTGCGTTCAGAAGGAAGGTAAGAGGATGTTGACAGTTTTAAGTTGTCGGGCATACTAACAGTAGATGCTGTTTATTTGTTTTTATAAACTCGTTATTTTCATTAGATAATTTAATAATTAAACATGAAGCCTCTTGCCAAATCATTTTTTACCCCAGTATTCTGGGTCCTTGGTGGATTTTTAGCCATCGGAGTCATCCCCGCGTTAATCATGGTGATTGCAACCTATTGGGGAGAAATGATCACTTGGAAACATAAGAATGAAGTCGGAAATACACTTGTTTATCAAGTTTCTGCAGAGGTTGCAACACAAGGGGGAGTCGTTAAACAGAGTAAGGTAGTGAGGGCTAAGATTGTTGGTCACAAGCAGAGGGGGGGTGGGGTGTTTAGGGTGTATGAAGCTGAATATGAAAATGGCGAAACTTTTGCTTTTTTGAATACTGATGGCGACCGATTAGAATTAGAGGTTTCCAAAGTGCAATTTTTACATGATGGCTCTGATCTGGAATGTGCGAGGATGATCTACAAGAATGGAGAAATTGAACTGGTATTTTCTGACTCTGGAAACAGTAAGCCGGGAACCAAGCTCATTTTAAGGGACTTGGAATCTCCGGACAGTGTGGAAAAAAACGGTTTTCGGATTATTAGCTACAAGGTTGAGTTGGTTGATACCGAGAAATGAGCTGCCCGCCTGGGATTGTGGCGATGACCCGCCGATGGCTGCAAAAGGGGGGGGTGCGCGAGGAAAAGTCGAAACAGATCTCGTCATCCCGCTATCTTGCGCGCTCCGGATCCTGTAGCGATGGGTTTTCGCCCATCGTGCGTGTGCGCATGGATTGGCCTTGAGGTCGACGAAGAGTGAAGGCTCTTCGCTGCGGGATATTCCTGAACGGGATTCGGGTTTCGCCCGGTCCCGCTCGTATTGTTGATGCGTTGCTCACGTATCTGATAGTAATTTTTAGTCTAGCAGAAATATTGTTGACGTTCCTGTTGTTTTCGATTATCTGATAGATAACAATATGAAATACATCATCTTAGCGTTATACCTAGCTGTCGTGCCCGTGACGGCTCAGCATGTGCCAACTCCGGATCAATCCGTCAGCTTCAGCATGAAGGAGGACAAGGTCAAATGGAAGATGCAGAGTTCGGGGGGGAATGCATCGGGGATCATTGCGGAGTTTACGCCTTTAGGGCAATCGATCAATGCGTGGACGGAAATGGTGGCGCAGCAGATCACGTTTACAAAATCAAGCTTGCAGGACCACGTTGGGGCGTGGAGGAAGATGATTGAGAAGGCTGATCGTAATGTGGAGATCACAGCGGATTCCAAGGACGGGGTCATGACGATGACTTACAAATCCAAGTTGTTCAATGAATACGCCATCCGCAAGTTCATGAAAGGCTCCGATGGGATCTATGCCTTGGCTTATCATATAAGGCTTGGGCAATTCAAAGGGGAACGGGCCAAGCTTTGGCGCGGTATCCTGGAGCAGAGTGAGTTGATCAAGAACCCCGCCAAAAAATAAGCGGCCAAGGACTACCCGAAGAAAAACGGGTGATCGGACGTCGTGCCGGATCTCAGACGAGGTCATGTAGATGGGCGCAACTCGTGGAGCTTGGATGACGGTCCTTTTATGCCAGAAGTGGCCTCCCGTAGCGATGGGTCTTCGTCCATCGTGCGTGGAAGCGTGAATTGACATCGCAACCGACGAAGAGAGAAGACTCTTCGCTACGAAGAATTCCGGTCGGGAGGATTTACGGGGACGCGTGACCCAACACTTGCAGCGCAAGCTCGTGTAGGGGTTGGTTGTTTCGAGGTGGGTTTGTTTTGAGGATTTGTTGCAGAGTGGTGACATCGATGACCTGTGGGCCGGGCGGTTTGACGCTGTCGCCGTAGATGTGTTTGAGTAGCCGCTTGCCGGTGTGGGTGTAACGGGTTTTCCCGGATGGATTCATGGCGGTGGCTTGCCCTTGCCGGGCGAGGTAGACGAGGTCGAACACGACCATGCAGGCCTGATAGATTTGTTGGTCGGTTTTCCCTTGGGCGGCGAGGTGGTCGATGTGTTTTTTGATGGCAACCGACAGCGAGTTCGGGCCATTGCGCCAGGCAAAGACGTCGTTGACGATCGCGTTGACCGCGATCAGTGCGGTGTTTTTCTTCCTGATGTGTCTTTTGATGAAGCCGGTGAAACTGCAGTCGGGGCCGCGGTGAAAGTAGTCGGCGCCGAGGAAATCGTAGGTCACGCCGGCGGGTGCTTTTTGCCCCTGTTTGATAAAGACAAAGGTCGGGTTTTCGTCGAGATAGCGGGCGATGAACCAAGCGCAGGCACAGCGGTCGATCTGCACCTTTTCCTCGGTGATGTAGGTCTCTGCCGATAGCGGGGAAAGGCTTGCCAGGACAAGGGCAAGGGTCAGGACAGGGGCCAGAAAAGGAACCAGGCGGGGCGACAGTGCGCAGGTGTTGTTTCGGCTCATGCTAGGGGGAGGATGCAGGGTGGGCGAGTGAAGGCCAGGCGGTAGGTCTGTGTCGGGTCGGGCTGCTCCGGCGTGAGGACCTGGAGCGGTCGGGGGCCGGTGTGGCCGAGGTGGCAAAGGTATCCGTGCGGGTGGAAGTGGCTTCGCAGGAGGCTGAACCCGGTTTCGCCCGATGCGCAGGGTGTCAAGCGAGCCCGTTCGGGGCGGAAGGTGAGAATTTCGCCGGGCGCCGGCGGATCGGCGCCGTCGGGTAGGCTGATCAGGCCGCGGGACGCTTGCCACTCTGCGTGGGTGAGGGAAGAAAGCGCGCCGGTGAGACGGGCGGAGCTGAGGGTGGTCGGGCTGAGGTAGATTTTTTCGGGCGGTCCGGAGTCGATGATGCTGCCGTGGGCGAGGATGGACAGGTGGTGCCCCACGCTGAGGGCTTCCCGGGGTGATTGCGAGATCCAGAGGACCGAGACGAGCGGGTTGGCGTCATCGGCGAGTGCTTCCTGAATCCATGTCTGCGCTTCGGCGGTTCTCGCCGGGTCGAGGTAGGCGAATGCCTCGTCGATCACCAGGAGCTCGGGTTGGAATGCCATGGCGCGGGCAATGCTCAGTCGTTGTTTCTGGCCGTGGGAGAGTCGGTCGGCCTTGGTTTTGGCGACGTCGGCGAGCCCTGACTTATCCAGCCAGTGCCGCGCCTGTTTTTGGTCCCCGGCGATCGACATGTTTTGGCTGGCTGTGAGTTCGGGCCAGATGACAAAATCCTGCTGCATCACCATGGTCCGTCGGCTTTCGATGCCCCCGACGGTTCCCGAATCGGGTGTTTCCAGTCCTGCGATGATGCGCGCCACGGTGGTTTTGCCCGCGCCGTTGTTTCCCATGAGCATATGGATCTCGTGCTTGCGGAGTTGCAGGCCCAGGTCATGCAGCACCTGGTGGCGGCCGTAGGATTTGTTGATGTGACGCAGCTGGATCATCGTTGGCAGAGGTGGGAGGTGACGGTGATGGCTGAGAACACCATAACCGAGATCAGGAGTTGGATGAGACAGAGCGCCGATATCAGTTGGGGTTGGTCGAAGTGCAGCATGGTTTCGATGGTGAGGGCGAGGGTGGAGCCGTCAGGCGGGTAGTTCAGCAAGGAGGCCGGCACCTCCTTCATCGCCATCAGAAACCCGAAGCCGAAGAGGAGCAGGAAGCGCGGCAGGATGACAGGCCTGGCCAACAGGACGAATTGTTTCAGGTCGCCGATACGATAGAGGTGTCGGGTGTCCGACCGTGCTGTGGCGTTTCGGGGGAATGCCAGCGAGGCAGGCAGCAGGAGGATCGGAAGCAGGATGAGGGCGTTAACCAGGACGATCCGTTCCAGGCCGGCATCGCCCGTCGAGTTTTCGGCAAACCAGTGGGCTGCGCCCATCCCGGTGCACAGGGGCGGGATGATGAGGAGCAGCAGAGCGGGCAGGCCGAGAGCCGCGCGGGCATTGACGATCGAGCCGACATAGACCAGGGCAAAACAGATCGTGGTCGTGATCAAAGACGCACTGGACGCCACCACGAGCGTGTTTTCAATGTCACCTGAATACTGCAGGATGGGCTGGATGGCGGTGGTCAGGTTTTGCATGCCTGCAAGGTCGCCCATCAACCCCACGCCCGGAACAATGAGGCCACAGAGGGGAATGAAGGATAAGCTGCAAAGGCGCGCGAGTTTTTGAAGGCGGCAGCCCGTGTGCTGGCGAGCATGAGGCAAGGACCGGATGTTGGCGGCGAGTGCGGGTGACATCCAGAGGATGAGGACTAGGGTTGGCACGGCATAGATCACGGCATGGAGCACATACCCCAGCGCTTGGTTGTAATCGTAAAACGAGCCGAATGCGGCATAGACATTGAGTGCGTAGGTATTTTGCCTGAGGATGGACGGCGTTTCATAATTCCAGAAGGCGAGCCAGAAGACCAGGACGAGGGCAAAGAGCAGGGGTGCCTTACCGGGGCGCAGGTGGAAAAAATACAGCTTCTTCCACACGGGTAACGTTGTCAGTGATTGCAGGTCCTGTGATTCCCGATCGAGCGGGCGGTAGGTCGAGGCAAAAACGAGGAGGGCGAGGGGGGTCAGTTGAAGGGACATCAGGAAGACCAGCCCGGATGGACCAAAGAGCATCTCGGCCCTGGGGGTGAGCGCGAGCAGTTTCCAAAAAGACCCCTGCGCCCCGAGAAGCTGGATCCATCCCTGGGCCGCGATGTAGGGGGAGACGGTGAAACACAGCACGTAGAGGGCGAGCCAGGAGCGGGGGCGGGCGCTGGCCCGTAACATCGCGCAGGCTACCCACGCGATGCCCGACGAGACACACGCGGTGACCATGGCCAAGCGAGCGGTTTGCCACGACAGCCTGAAAGTCTCATTTTGCCGGCTCAGCCGACTGATAAGGCCGGTATCAAGCTCATCATTGGCGAGCAGCAGATACAGGACGGGTAATACTCCCGCAAAGAGCACAGCCAGCAAGAGAACGACTTTTCCGATGCGCAAGATCACTTCGGCTGGAAATGTTTCTGAACATGAAGCCCTGCATCGCGGACGCATCGGGACGCTTTGGCAAAATCAATCGGCATGCGTTGGATGTGGAGCATGGTTTGGACGTGCCCGGGTAGACCAGTGAGCTGGCGAAGGGGAATCTGTGCGGACTCGGAATGCGCCAGGGTTTTTTCCACCTCCTCGGAGAGAAGGAAATCGATGAGTTTTCCGGCATTCGTGGGGTTCGGGCCGTCCTTGATCAGGCAGACCGTATTGGGGATGACAAGCGTCCCTGGCCCGTTGCGGTCGCCCGGATCCTGGTCGGGGTAGATCATCGCCACGGGATGGCCGTGCGCGATGGCGGCCCAGGCGTCATCGGTGTCAGTCAGGCAAACGGATGCCTCCCCGCTGACCACCATGTCCCGGGCCATGGCATTGCCCTGGCAAATGATGACGTCGTTGTCATGGAGGCGCCGGAGGAAGCCCTTGGTCCTGTCAGCCCCCCAGAACGACCACCACGCGGCCAGCTGGGTGTTGGTTGTGCCAAAAAGGGGGTTGGCGATGGCCACCTTGCCCTTCCACGCGGGAGTTGTTAGCTCTTCCAGGGTTGTGGGAGGCTTGTCGACCATGGTTTTGTTGTAAAAAATGACCCGGGCCCGGGCGGCAAACCCGGTCCAGTAGTGGGCGGGATCTTTCATGTCCGCCGGGATGTTGTCGGCGGCCGGAGAGGTGTAGGCCGACAAGACACCTTTCTCCTTGAGAACCAGCGTGCGCAGGACTTCGGAATTCCAGAAGACGTCAGCCTGCGGGTTCTTTTTTTCTGCGATGAGGCGGTTCACCAGACCCACCGTCTTGGCGGCCTCCGTGTCATAGACGACTTTAACGCGGATGCCTGTCCGTTTTTCAAAAAGGCGTATGACCGGCTCCGAGTGCGGGCGATCCAAGGAGGTGTAGAGGACGACGCATTCCTGCCCGCGCTTGTGCTTGCAAGACAGAGCACAACACAGGCCGGTGAGGCCGATGAGTCCAAGCATGACCGGCAGGCGGGCGCGTCGTTTCATGGTAAGGTATGTTCTCTTGTTAGTCGCGGAAGTCGGCGTGGCAGCCGACACACGACAGGCGGATTTTTTCGAAGGATTTTGAGGCGGAAGCCCAGTCCGATTTCCTCAATTCCCGCTGGAGCCGGGCCGCGTGATCGGTGGTGGCGCTGAGGGCGGTCAAAAAGAGCGGCCTCTTGACCTGGTCCGCTGCGACCGTGCGCGGAAGTTCCTTCAATTGCTCCAGCAGCATGAGCGACTGGTGTGCCGAGGTGACGTCGGGTTGGTCGGGGTCCGGCTGCCAGTTGTTTTTCTTCAACGCTTTCAAGTTGTCGTAGATCGGGTCGATCGCGGCCATGGCGGCGGCCATGGTGGATACGCTTGTCACAGGTATGAGCGGCTGCGGAGCGGGTAGTGGCGGGCGCTTCGAGGCGTCGGCCACGGCATTCCAGAGTCCCTTGTAGCCGCGGCTTACCCCGGCGAGTTGCAGGTAGTCGTTGGCCTCGGCCAGCGTCATGGTGCCGGCGGTGCAGAGTGCCGCGGCCAGCGCCGCCGGGCCACGGTGCTTGCCATGGTGGCAGTGGAAGTAATACGGGGGCCGGCAGCGCGTGAACACGGCACCAAGCGTGGCTTTTTGGCTGTCCGTGATGCCGTCGTAACCAATCGGGATGTGAATGTAGCGGAGGCCGAACTGCGTGGCGAGCTCGATCCGGGGCTTGGCGCCGTCGACACTAACGATGGTCCGGACGCCAAGACGCTGAAGTGCGGCGAATCCTTGCCTGCCGACGGGCGTGCCGCCGGAATAGACCGAGGCACGCACATGCAACAAGTGCGGTAAATGTGTCGTTAGGTTGGGCGGCGTGCCCGGCCGCCTCGGGAATGGGATCGGGGCCGACGCCGGGTCGCCGGGCTGCTCCCGTGCAGTGGGGGTTTTGGCGTCGTCGACGTCTTCCGCGGCGTGGAGCTGGGGAGGAGTCAGCCAGAGGATGGCGAGGGCAAGCCATACGGGGTTGGCGGACAGGGGTATTTTCCGGCGATATGGGTCATCAATTTTTAAACACACGGTGTTATCTAACATGAATAAGCACCGTTTTGCTAGATCTATTTTCGATATTTGTTATTTTTCTAGCAGGTATTGGGGGTTTTTGGAATGATGCTAGAACTTGTAGGACACACCCAGGGTATGCATGTTGAGTCCTGGGTTGGGATCTTCAATGGTGGCGTTGGAGGTGTGTTGGAAGCGGTAGCTGACGGTCCAGTTTTCGCAGACGCGCCAGTTGAAGCCGATGCTGCTGGTGAACTGTATGGCGCCGCCGATGTCGTAGTTGCCGAAGACGTCTTCGGAATGAAACGACGGTCCTGCACTGGCGACGATGCTGACAGGGGAATCACCGAAGGTAATCTCTACGAGCGGGGCGATGCGGAAATAGGCGGCGGTGTCGCCCTCGCCGGTGAGTGCGCCGACGGCGGTTTCGATGTCCAGATCCAAGGTGATGTTTTCGGAAAGATTCCATGACAGCGAGGTGTCAATTCTGCAGAAGATCTCGTAGCTCTGCAGGTTGACATTGCTTTCCAGGTCCTGCCCAAAGCGGAGACCTGCGTTCTGAAAAAACGGATCACGTTCCTGAGCGGGAAGTGATGTGGCTGAGGCGAACAGTATAATAATAGAGGCTAATGTGCGGTAGTTCATTGTTTTTTTGGGGGGGTAATTTAGCATTTTTCATGCGTCTATCACTCCACATGCCATCGCTAGGAATGTCAAGTTCATTCACGGCGGGACGCCGCACAGGGCGATCAAGCTAGCGGTTTTTTAGGCAGCATTAACAGAATTTCACAGAATTAGGCTTCTCAAGAACGAGAGTTTGGGCGGCCAGAGGATCTCCGGAAGATAGGCTGGGGGTCAACCGGCTTACTTCTCAAAAAAATTCTGTTCATTTTGTCGATTGCCCGAGGGCTGTCTCCGTGAGCTCCGGTTCTGTCGGGCGCGGTCCCGTCATCATGCCGCCAATGCGCCACAGAGACTGAGGTGCATCACAAAAAAAGCGCCGACTCGGTGGAGTCGGCGCTTGGGTAAATGATTTGAGTGGCGAACTTACTTCGCCTTCTCGGCCTCGCGTTTCTTGGTTTCCGCGATGATCTCTTCCGACACGTTCTTCGGGCACGGGGCGTAGTGGGAGAACTCCATGGAGAACTGGCCACGACCGGAGGTCATGGTGCGCAGGTCACCAATGTAGCCGAACATGTCGCTCAACGGGGCGTCCGCTTTCACCCGGATGCCGGTGGGCGTGGGCTCCTGCTCCTTGATCATGCCGCGACGGCGGTTGAGGTCGCCGATGACGTCACCGACGTTACCCTCGGGGGTGAAGACGTCGAGTTTCATGATCGGCTCGAGAAGTTGAGGGCCAGCTTTGGGCATCGACGTGCGGTAAGCTGCCTTGGCGGCGATCTCAAACGCGATCGCGGAGGAGTCCACGGCGTGCTGGGCACCGTCGACCAGGGTGACCTTGAAGTTCAGGCAGGGGAAGCCGGCGAGGACACCCTTGTCCTTGGAAAGGCGGAAGCCTTTTTCGACGGCGGGCCAGAATTCCTTGGGCACGTTGCCACCGACAACCTTGGACTCGAATTCGAATTCGACGCCTTCCTCGGGATCGAGCGGCTCGATGACGTAGTCGATCTTGCCGTATTGGCCGGATCCGCCCGACTGCTTCTTGTGCGTGTAGGAGTCTTCGATGCGCTTGGTGATGGTTTCGCGGTAGGCGACCTGGGGTTTGCCCACGATCACCTCCACGCCGTGGGTGCGTTTGAGGATGTCTACCTTGATATCGAGGTGAAGCTCGCCCATTCCCTTGAGGATGGTCTCGCCGGAGTCGAGGTCGGTTTCCACAATGAAGGTGGGGTCTTCCTTCACCATCTTGCCGATCGCGGTGCCGAGCTTTTCTGCGTTCGCTTTGTCCACGGGGGCCACAGCGATGGAAATCACGGGAGCGGGGAACACCATAGGCTCGAGGGTGGCGGGATGGTCCTTGTCACAGAGGGTGTGACCGGTCTGGACGTTTTTAAGTCCGACCAGGGCGACGATGTCGCCGGCCTGGGCGCCGTCGAGTTCGATACGGTCATCAGCACTCATTTCGACAATACGGCCGACACGCTCGGTCTTACCGGTGAAGGTGTTGAGGACGGTGGTTCCCTTTTCAAGCTTGCCCGAGTAAATACGGGTGAAGGTAAGGGCGCCGTACTGATCGTCCATGATCTTGAATGCAAGGGCACGGAGGGGGGCGTCAGGAGTGACGATGGCAAAGTTGCCGGTCTCGTTGCCTTCCGGGTCCACCTCGGGCTGGGGGGGGACCTCGGTGGGTGAGGGGAGGTAGTCAACAACGGCGTCGAGGAGAACCTGGACACCTTTGTTTTTGAAGGCAGAACCACAGTAGGTAGGGAAGAAGTCGAGGGCGATGGTGCCCTTACGGATGCACTTCTTGAGGTCCTCGATGCTTGGCTCGTTGCCGTCGAGGTATTCCATCATGAGCTCGTCGTCCTGCTCCACAGCGGTCTCGATGAGTTCGGCGCGGTATGTTTCCACGTCGTCCACCATGTCGGCAGGAACGTCTTCGATGGCGTAGTTCTCAGGCTCACCGGAGTCGTCCCAGACCCAGGCTTTGCGGGTGAGAAGGTCAACTACGCCCACCATGTTGTCCTCGATGCCGATGGGGAGAACCATGATGAGAGGCTTGGCGGCCAGCACGGTTTTGATTTGATCCACCACGCGGTAGAAGTCGGCGCCGGTGCGGTCGAGCTTGTTGACGAAGATAACACGGGCAACAGCGGAGTCGTTGGCGTAGCGCCAGTTGGTCTCGGACTGAGGCTCAACGCCACCAGATCCACAGAAGACGCCGACGCCACCGTCAAGAACCTTGAGGGAGCGATAAACTTCCACGGTAAAGTCAACGTGGCCGGGAGTATCAATGACATTGAAACGATATTTACCATTTGCCCACTGCTTGTTACTGCCTTCCCAAAAACAACTGGTGGCAGCAGACTGAATGGTGATACCACGCTCCTGCTCTTGTTCCATGAAGTCGGTGGTGGCTTCACCATCGTGAACTTCACCGATTTTGTGGGATTTACCGGTGAGTTTGAGAATACGTTCCGTGGTCGTGGTCTTGCCGGCATCCACGTGGGCGAAAATACCGATGTTTCGATAAAGAGAAAGGTCTGACATTGCTTTAGGTTCTTTGTTTATGGGTGTGCCCGCCGCCTGAAATACAGGTGGCGGGGCGAAGTTCGGAGCGGCAAATAATTGTCGCGGCGGCGTGTAACTAGCGGATTATGAACAATTGGCAACCTTAGATTGATAAATATGCGTTTTTTGTGCTATTTTTTATCGACAAAACTTAAGCTCCGATTTAATTCCGCTGCGCGCTGAGGTCCGGCCTCAGCGAGAAATGGAAATGGCAGGATAGCTCAGGGGTAGAGCGGAGGATTCATAAGCCTTAGGTCCGGAGTTCAAATCTCCGTCCTGCTACCATTTCCATCTTCGCGCAGGATGAGCTGTCGTCCGACTCTTGATCGGCGCCAAGAGGCTCTTGGAAAAGGGGCATGGGGATTCGGAGAACGCTTCCGCAGGATTGATGGTCATGTTATCCAGAATTTGAAGCGGTCTTAGCGATGCTTTGGCACATTTGAACCTGTTTTGAAGGCGGGGGCGAAAAATAATCGCAAAAAAGTTCAGATACGGCTTGCCAGATGGAGGCTCATTTGTATATTCGCCGCCCCTCGCCGCAGCCTTGCGAGAAAACAAAGGGCTGAAACATACAGAAGAAAGCTGCAGGAAAGCAGTTAAACTATCGGGTAGCTCCGGATAAGAGGCGGTTTTCGAGGTCACTTAATATACCTCGTGCCTCTTGGGCGCACCTCGGTGGTTTTCTATTTTCCCGACCACCAGCTGAAACTTTTTCTCAGCAACCAGTATCACTTACCCAGCGGGATTTTCAATCACACCGATTCTATTTCGCCATCCCGACACTGCACCCAATCACCATCTCAACCACCATTTAACCAAAACCACGCAGGAATATGCCTACAATTAACCAGCTCGTCCGCAAAGGGCGCAAAACACCAGTGACCAAGTCCAAGTCACGTGCACTGAACAACTGTCCGCAACGCCGCGGCGTCTGCCTCCAGGTCATGACCCGTACGCCGAAGAAGCCCAACTCAGCGCTCCGTAAGGTGGCCAAGGTTCGTCTTACCAACGGCCAGGAAGTCATCGCTTACATCGGCGGTGAAGGACACAACCTCCAGGAACACTCCATCGTGCTCGTCCGCGGTGGTCGGGTGAAAGACCTTCCCGGTGTTCGTTACCATATCGTCCGCGGTGCCCTCGATACCCTCGGCGTCGATAAGCGTAACCAGTCGCGTTCCAAATACGGAACCAAGCGTCCCAAGAAGTAACGGGCGCCTATTTTCTCTCATCACTAACTCAATCTTAACTTTAACAACACTATGGCTCGCCGTAAAAAAGTTTACAATCGCCCCGAAACCCGGGACCCTCGCTACGATAGTCCCGTCGTCGGAAAACTCATCAGCAAGGTCATGCGCGACGGAAAGCGTTCGCTCTCAGAGCGGATCGTCTATGCCGCCATCGACAAGGCTAACGAGGGGACCGACACCATCGATCCTCTCGAAGTAGTTACCCGTGCCCTTGAAAATGCCAAGCCACGCGTCGAGGTGAAAAGCCGCCGAGTCGGTGGTGCCACCTACCAGGTGCCCCTCGAAGTGGACCCCAAGCGTTCCGAGTCCCTCGCCATGCGCTGGCTCGTGACTTTTGCCCGCAACAAAAAAGGCACCCCCATGCACGTCGCCCTCTCCAACGAGATCAAGGACGCGGCCAACAACCAAGGGAATGCCGTCCGCAAACGCGACGACATGCACAAGATGGCCCAGGCCAACCGCGCCTTCGCTCACTTCCGCTGGTAATCCGCCCTTCCAAGGCCGCATCCAGCGGTTTTTGATGCAATTCATGCAATAATCCAACCACTTCCCAACGTCATGTCTGAGAATCCCAATCATCCAAACCGTCCCTATCCACTGGGGCGGACGCGGAATATTGGGATCGCTGCGCACATTGACGCCGGTAAGACAACGCTCACCGAGCGTATTCTTTTCTACACCGGAATGATTCACCGAATCGGGGAAGTGCATGACGGGGCTACGGTCACCGACCATATGGAGCAAGAGCGTGAGCGTGGCATCACCATCACCTCCGCCGCGGTCACCTGCGAATGGATTCAACACCCGAATGATGGGGTGGTTAAACTCTACGAGCAGCAGAAGCACCGCATCAACATCATCGACACCCCGGGCCACGTCGACTTTACCGCCGAGGTGGAGCGATCCCTGCGTGTCCTCGATGGTGCGATCGTCCTCTTCTGTGGCGTCGCCGGCGTGCAACCCCAGACGGAAACCGTCTGGCGCCAGGCCGATAAATACGACGTCCCGCGCATCGTCTTCGTCAACAAGATGGACCGCACCGGCGCCAACTTCGAAAACGTCTTCCAGGAGGTGAAGGAGAAATTCGGCGTCAAGGCGGTCCGCATCCTCATCCCGATCGGCGCCGAGGAGGAACTCACCGGCCAGATCGACGTGGTGAACCTCAAGGCCGTCCACTACAGGGACGATGATGCCATGGGCTCCACCTTTGAGATTCAAGAGCTCGAGGGCGACCTGCTCGCCGAGGCCGAATCCGCCCGCGAAGAGCTTCTGTCCATCCTCTGCGATTGCGATGACGAACTCGGTGAGAAATTCCTCATGGAAGAGGAAATCACCACCACCGACATCAAGAACGCGCTCCGCCGTGCCACCATCGCCAACCAGTTGGTGCCCGTCGCAGGCGGTTCCGCCTTTAAAAACAAAGGCGTCCAGTTTCTCGTCGATGCCGTCATCGACTACCTGCCGAGCCCGCTCGATATCCCGGCGGCCCGAGGGCAGGAGGCCGATGACGCCGAGGCCGAGGTGCTTGCCAAAACCGACGACAACGAGCAGTTCTGCTCACTCGCATTCAAGCTCTGGGCCGACAAGTATGTCGGCAAGCTTATTTTCTTCCGTGTCTACTCCGGCACCATCTCCAAAGGGGACATGGTCTACAACCCGCGCACCCGCAAAAAGGAGCGCATCGGACGCCTCATCAAGATGCACGCCGATAAGCACGAGGATATCGAAACCTGCTACTCAGGTGACATCGCTGCCATCGTGGGACTGAAAAACGTCCAGACCGGCGACACCCTTTGCGCGGAGAAATTCGACATCATGCTCGAACCCCCGCTTTTCCCCGAGCCCGTCATCTCCATGGCGGTCGAACCCAAGACCGTGGTCGACCAAGAGAAGATGGCCGTCGCGCTCGCCCGCCTTTCCGAAGAAGACCCCACCTTCATGGTCAAGACCGATGAGGAGACCGGCCAGATCATCATCTCCGGTATGGGTGAACTTCACCTCGAAGTCATCGTCGACCGCATGATGCGCGAATTCAAAGTCGCCTGTGGCGTCGGTAAACCCCAGATCGCCTACCGCGAAACCATCACCAAAGCATCCTCCGGTGAAGGGTTGCTCAAGAAGCAATCCGGGGGCCGCGGACAATTCGGGCACGTCGTTCTCGACGTCGCCCCGGGCGAAAAAGGCAAGGGGCTCACCATTGACAACCTCGTCGTCGGCGGCGCCATCCCTAAAGAATTTATCAACTCCGTGCTGGCCGGCGTTCGCCTCTCCATGACCAACGGCATCGTCGCCGGATACCCGGTGGTCGATGTGCACGTCAACATCACCGACGGCTCCTACCACGAGGTCGACTCCAACGAAAATGCTTTCAAGATGGCGGCGATCCTCGCCATGCGCGACGCCTTCAAAAATGCCGGCCCCATCCTGCTGGAGCCGGTCATGGATGTTGAAATTGTCACCCCCGAAGAATACCAGGGCGACATCATGGGCGACCTCAACCGCCGCCGTGGCCAGATCCAGGAGATCGAGAACAAGCCCACGCACGCCGTCCTCAAGGCACTCGTGCCCCTGGCCCAGATGTTTGGCTATTCCACCGCCGTCAGAACCCTCTCCAGTGGTCGCGCCGACTACACCATGAAGCCATCCAGTTTCGAGCAAGTGCCGCAGAATATCGTGGACGAACTCACCAATGAATACGCATACGCCAGCTGATCAACAGCTGAAACCAACTCACTAACCATCCTCAAACAATCTAACTAAAACCGACATGCAACAGCAGAAAATAAGAATCCGCCTCCGTGCATACGATCACCGCGCCATCGACAAGTCCGCTATGGAAATCGTCGAGACCGCCAAGCGTACAGGAGCCAAAGTCGCCGGTCCCATCCCATTGCCAACCCGCATTGAGAAGTTCAGCGTGAACCGTTCCGTCAACCAGAACAAGAAGTCTGCCGAGCAGTTCGAGATCCGGACCCACAAGCGGATGCTCGATATCGTTGACCCCACATCACGCACCGTGGACGAGCTCAAGAAGCTCAACCTTCCTGCAGGTGTTGACATCGCCATCCGTATCTGACCCCAAGTCACCCACCAATCATCTAACCATTTAAACTACCAAGAACCATGGCACTAGGACTACTAGGAAAAAAAGTCGGCATGACTCGCATCTTTGATGAAGAAGCTGGCACATCCATCCCTGTCACCGTCGTCGACGTTGCAGGCAACGAGTTCCTCCAGGTCAAAACCTCCGAAACAGACGGCTACTCGGCTGTCCAGGTGGGTTATGACGACCAGAAGGAATTCCGCCTCAACCTCCCCAAGCGCGGTCACTTCAGCAAGTACGGAGCATCACCCAAGAAGCTCGTCAAGGAATTCCGCTTCGGCAGCGACGCCGAACTTCCCGATACCAAGGCCGATCATCCCGGCGCAGCCCTGTTTCAGGTCGGTCAGTGGATCGATGTTGTCGGAACCACCAAAGGCAAAGGTTTCCAGGGTGTTGTCAAACGTTACAACTTCTCCGGACAGCCTGACTCCCACGGCCACATGATGCACCGTCGCCCAGGGGGTGTCGGAGCCGGAACATGGCCCGGACGTATCTGGAAAAACAAGAAAATGCCCGGTCGTCACGGTGTCTACAACCGCAAGGTGCAGAACCTCAAAGTCATTCAGGTCCGTCCTGAGGACAACGTCGTCCTCGTCTCGGGTGCCGTCCCCGGCCCCAATGGCGGCTACGTTGTCATCCACCCCGCTATTAAAAAAGCAGCACCCGCCGCCCAGTAGAGAACGCTCACGGCTTCACACTAACTACTAGCTATCCAAAAAAATGTCCAAAACACTCTCTATTCAAGACGCGCAAGCCGCAAACATCCAGGTGATCGAAGGTCACAAGGGTGACCAGGCCGTGCACGACCTCATCACCGCTTACCGTGCCAACCGCCGCAGCGGCACCGCATGCACCAAGACACGCGGTGAAGTCAAGGGCTCCAATAAAAAGCTCTGGAAACAAAAAGGCACAGGCCGCGCCCGTGCCGGCACCACCAAAAACCCCGTTTGGCGTGGTGGTGGTATCGTTTTCGGTCCCCGTCCCCGCGATTACTCCAAGACGGTCAACAAGGGCACCCGCAAGCTCGCGCTGCGCAAGGTCCTGGGCGACCTCATCACATCGGAGTCCGTTATCGCCGTTCCCAGCTTTGCCGTCGCCGACGGAAAGACCAAGTCATTTGTCGCAGCCATCAAAGCAATCACCGACGCACGCAAGGTGCTGGTGATCGCCGAGAGCTTCGAGGAAAAGACCTACCTCGCCGGACGCAACGTGCAAAACGTTTTGCTGATGACCGCTTCCGAAGTGAACATCGAGCAACTGCTGCACGCTAACACCATCATCCTTGTCGAGGACTCCTACGAGACCTTCGCACGCCGCACTGCTTAATTTCCAGCCTCAACCATTTACTTACTCGTAACCATGAAAGACATCTATCAGGTCATCGACACCGTTCTCATCAGTGAGAAAGCCACCCTTCTTCAGGAGGAGAACAACGAACACGTGTTCAAGGTGGATCGCAATGCCAACAAACTCGAAATCAAGCGTGCTATCGAACAACTCTTCGGCAAGAAGGTTGAAAGCGTGCGCACCATGAACTGCCAGGGCAAGAAGAAGCGCAACCGCCGCGCTGACGCTGGCCGCACCGCACACTGGAAAAAAGCCATCGTCCGCCTCAAGGATGGCGAGTCACTTGACCTCGTCTAAGCCAGGACACTCAGTAATTTATCACGCTGAAAAACGATCACATCGAACCCAATAGCGAATTATGCCTTTAAAAACATTCAAGCCCGTAACTCCCTCAAACCGCTACAAAGAGTGGCCCAGTTATGAGGAGATTACCAAAACCACTCCTGAAAAAAGCCTCACCCGTCCTCTTAAAAAGAGCGGTGGACGCAACAATCAGGGCCGTATCACCTGCCGTCACAAAGGAGGAGGACACAAGCGCAAGTACCGTCTCGTTGACTTCAAACGCAACAAGACCGACGTGCCCGCAAGCGTGCTCAGCATCGAGTATGACCCCAACCGCACCTGCCGCATCGCCCTCATCCAGTATGAAGACGGCGTCAAGAGCTACATCCTCGCCCCCGTTGGCCTGGAGGTGGGCGCCACCGTCATCTCCGGCGAGACGGCGCCACCCAAGCCCGGCAATGCCATGTCGCTCAAGAGCGTCCCCCTCGGAACGGCCATTCACAACATCGAGATGACTCCCGGAACAGGCGGCAAAATCGCCCGCTCCGCCGGTCAGCAAGCGATCCTCTCCAACCGTGAGGAAGGAGGCCAAGCCCTCGTCAAAATGCCCTCCGGTGAAATCCGCAAGTTCAACCAGAACTGCTACTGCACCATCGGCCAGGTCGGCAACCGCGACCACATGAACGAGGTGTCCGCCAAAGCCGGACGCAGCCGCTGGAAGGGTATCCGCCCGACCGTTCGCGGCATGTGCATGAACCCGGTCGATCACCCCAACGGTGGTGGTGAGGGTAAGTCCAAGTCCGGTGGTGGCCGCCAACACCTCAAGTCACCCTGGGGTCACGTCAAGGGCCAGAAGACTCGTAAGAAATACAAATCAAGTAACAAACTCATCGTTTCCCGCCGCAAGAAGAAGTAAGGAAGCACTCATTTCAAATCACTAATCACAAATCTCATGCCAAGATCACTCAAAAAAGGTGCCTATGTTGACCAAAAGCTGCTCGCCAAAATCGATGCCGCCGAAGCCAACAACGATAAGAAACCCATCAAGACATGGAGCCGTAACTCGGTTATCACTCCTGACTTCGTTGGCCACACATTCCACGTCCACAACGGCAAGTCATTCCCGACCGTCTACGTGAACGAGAACATGGTTGGCCATAAGCTGGGTGAATTCTCGCCGACACGCATCTTCAAAGCACACGGCGGAATCGGCAAAAGGTAACTAGGCCGCCGCCCCGAGCGGCGCTCATTCCTGTTACCCAATCCCTGCTTCCTATTTCCCCTATTCCCATGCCCATCAACGCACATATCACCTCAGCCATCGCCGGAGTCGTCCTCTTCGGCGCTCAGGCCGTATGGGTGGCTCCATGTGCCGCACAGGCTGCCGGGGAAGGGGACAAGGATCGCCAGATTCGCCACCTCGAGCATCAACTCAAGAAATCCCAGGGCCAATACCAGGTGCTCGCACGTGATCTCGCCGCTTCCAAGAAGCGTGAGTCCGAGATGAGCAAGAGCCTCAACGACCTTCGGTTGCGATTTGCGGCGCTGGGAGACAACCTTCTTAACGGTGGCCAGGATGCTATCTTGGAGGCCGTTAAAAATGCTGAAGTCCTCGACAGGCGCAATCGTGCTACGGAAACAGCGGCACTGAATCTCATGGCCAACATGCGCGAATACCTGCGCACGGCCATCGCTGCAGACCCCGATGCACGAGTTCGTTTGGAAACTTCAATACGAGAGCTTGACGTAGCTCTCAGATTAAGGCAGAACCCGCGCCCGCACATTGACCAAGGCAGTCTGCAGCACGCAAAGATTGTCAGCATCGACGCCGAAAGCGGCATGCTGGTCATCAATGCAGGTGAAAATCAATCCGTCCGCCGCGGCATGACTTTCTCCGTCATGCGTGGCAACCGCAAGGTGGCCGAAGCGATTGTCGCCGAAACCCGTAAGGATTTCAGCGGCGTGCTGCCCACAAAACTCGACAATTCGAAGGATCAGATCCGCACCGGCGACATCGCATCCGTTAAGACCATACAACGATAAACAACTCACTTTTTACAAACTAGACCGATGGAAGTTAAATCCACTTACAAATACGCCCGCATCTCGCCTAAGAAGGCCCGTGATGTTGCCCGCGCCATTCAAGGCATGCCTGTTTCAGACGCACTTGACGCCCTTGCCTATACACCTCGCAAAGCAGCCCAACTCGTGGGTAAGACTCTCAAGAGTGCGGTTGCCAATGCCGAGAATAACCACGAGCTGATCGCCGACGACCTCACCGTCAAGGAGGCCACCGTGGGTGACGGACCTACGTTCAAGCGTTTCAAGCCGCGTGCCCGAGGGTCCGCAAGCGCCATCCGCAAGCGCACCAGCCACCTCTACATCGTGCTCACTGACGAAGTGGAGATCCCCGAACCTCGCGAGCGTTCGGGCAAGCCGAAGAAGCGCAGCGTCGTGGCCAAGCCCAAGAAGGCCGCCGCACCCAAGCAGGAGAAAAAAGAAGAAGCACCTGAAGAAGTCGAAGAAGTAAAAGCCGAGGCCGTCACCGATGACGCCGCCCCAGCAGAAGACAAAGCCGCCCCGGTCGAAGACAAGGCCGCCGAGTAAGCACCGAGCAATCCAACTTTCAAAAATACAACACCATGGGCCAGAAAATCAATCCGATCTCGTTCCGTCTCGCCGTCTCCAAAGACTGGCGCTCCAAGTGGTATGCCACTGGAACCGACTACACCGACAAGCTTCACGAGGACCTCAAAATCCGCAAGTATGTCAAGAAACGCCTCCACAACTCAGGCATCTCCAAAGTCATTATCGAGCGCGCTTGGAACAGCGTCCGCGTGACCCTCTCCACCGCCCGGCCCGGTCTCGTGATTGGCCGCAAAGGTTCCGAGATTGAGCGGATGACCAACGAGATCTCCCAGCTCTGCGGAGGTTGCCAGGTCAAAATCGACATTCTGGAAATCCGCAAGCCGGAACTCGATGCCCAGCTCGTCGCCGAAAACATCGCGGTCCAGCTTGAGCGCCGGATTGCATTCCGCCGCGCCATGAAACGCGCCGTCGCCACCGCCATGGAGTTTGGTGCCGAGGGCATCCGCGTCCGCTGCGGCGGCCGCCTCGGTGGTGCTGACATCGCACGGAATGAGTGGTATCGCGAAGGCAAGGTGCCACTGCAAACACTCCGTGTTCCCATCGACTACGGATTCGCCGAAGCCGCCACCGTTTATGGTATCATCGGCGTCAAGTGCTGGATCAACAAGAAGGAGGAAAAAGAGCAGCAAGGTGGTGGCGGTGGCCGTCCCCGTGGTGGCCAGCGTCGTGACCGCAACGACCGCAACAATAACAATCGCTAATACCGGAAATGCCGACCTCTGGGCGGCAAAGCTATAAAGCACTTAATTAACAAACAATCTAACTAGGAGTATAATCATATGCCATTAATGCCAAAAAGAGTGAAGTTCCGCAAGACTCAGCGCGGAAATCGCGGAGGTAACGCCCAACGTGGAAACACGGTGAGCTTCGGTGACTTCGGCCTTCAGTGTCTCGGACGCGGCTGGATGACCAACCGTCAAATCGAAGCCTGTCGTGTCGCCATCAACCGCAAGCTTAAACGGAAAGGCAAAGTCTGGATCCGCGTCTTCCCTCACAAGTCCATCACCGGTCGCCCACCAGAAACACGGATGGGTAAAGGTAAAGGTGCTGTTGAGGCATGGGTCGCCGTGATCCGCCCTGGCACCATGCTTTTCGAAGTCGCCGGTGTCTCCGAGACCGCCGCCAAGGAAGCGCTCCGCCTTGCCTCCTACAAACTCGGCGTACCTACCCGTTTCATCGTCCGTGGAAAACACGGTTAATACAGAATCGACAACCCACTACCATTAACCACCATGGCCCAGACCAAAATCACAGAAATCCGCGAGCTCACCACTGAGGAGCTCACCAGTCGACTGCGTGACCTCAAGCAAGAGGCACTCAACCTGCGTCTCCAGCAGGCTACCGGTCAGCTTGAAAACACATCACGCCGCACCCTCGTCCGCAAAGAGGTGGCACGCGTGCAAACCGTCCTGACCCAGCGCCGCCTCCAAGGGTAATCCCGGCCAGGCCAACCCAACCATTCAAATCACATTATCATGAGCGAATCTGAAACCAAAACAGCCGGTCTTCGCAAGACCCGCGTCGGTATCGTAGTCTCCACTTCCATGGACAAAACCATCGTTGTCGAATACACCAACCGCGTCCCACACCCACGCTTCAAGAAAATCATTAAGCGTTCCAAGAAATTCTATGCACACGATGAAGAGGGCAAGGCCGCCGTTGGCGACAAAGTCAGCATCATCGAGACCAAGCCTATCTCCAAGAAGAAGTGCTGGGCTCTCCAAGAGATCCTGAGTCACTAATTCTTCTCCTGTGCTGTCACCCGACGGCACCGGCCAGCCAACTGGCCAATCAACTGATAACCAAAAACAGACACCCAATTTCCCGCCATGATCCAGATGGAATCCAAAGTTCATATCGCCGACAATACCGGCGCTCGCGTCGCCAAGATGATTGGCGTCATCGGTAAACGCACCAAGGTAGCTCGCGTCGGTGATGTGATCACCGCCCACGTGCGTGAAGCGATCCCAACCGCCAGCATTAAAAAGGGCGAGGTCGTTAAGGCTGTCGTCGTGCGCTCGGCCTATCCGGTTCGTCGTGCGGATGGCTCCGTGCTTCGCTTCGACAGCAACGCCATTGTCATCATTGACAAGGACGGCAACCCGAAGGGCACCCGTATCTTCGGCCCCGTCGCCCGTGAGCTGCGCGACAAGAAGTACATGAAAATCGTCTCTCTCGCACCCGAGGTGCTCTAATCCAACACTCAACCGAATTCTACAATGCGTCAAAAAACACACGTAACAAAAGGTGACGAAGTCGAGGTGATTGCCGGCAACTTCAAAGGTAAGCGCGGCACCGTTCTCGAAGTCAACGCCACCAAAGGCCTGGTCGTCGTCGAAGGCGCCCGCGTCATGAAGAAGGCCATCCGCAAGTCCGAGCAACACCCGGACGGCGGAATCATCGAGCAAGACGGCCCCATCGCCATCTCCAACGTCAAGAAAATCTAACGTCAAAGAGGGCCACAGCCCTCTACCCCCAAGCAACTCTTCAAGCGGTTAACAACCGCATCCACACAACCCGCGCTTAAGCGACACAAACAATAAGCTGACCCGCTATTATGAAACCAACACTACAGACCTATTACCAAGACAAGGTCGTTCCTGCACTCACCGAGTCACAGGGATACACTAATCCGCATCAAGTTCCCAAACTTGAAAAAATCGTTGTCACCACCCATGTCGGCTCGGCCTCGGACCGCAAGCAAGCCGTCGAGGATGCCATCGAAGACATTTCCAAAATCACCGGCCAGAAGCCAAGCATTTCCTACGCCCGCAAGAGTGTGGCAAACTTCAAGGTGCGTGAGGGCGAGGCCGTCGGCGCCCGCGTCACGCTCCGCGGTAACCACATGTGGGAATTCCTCGATCGCTTCATCAATGTCACCGCTCCCAACATCCGCGACTTCCGTGGAATCACGCCAAAGAGCTTTGATGGTCGCGGCAACTACGCGCTGGGCGTTGATGACCAGGCGATTTTCCCTGAGATTGAGCTTGATAAAATCAAGCGCCAGCTCGGATTCGACCTCATTTTTGTCACCTCCGCCAACACGAACGACGAGGGCCGCGCGCTGCTCAAGGCACTCGGCATGCCATTCCGTGAACCTAAAAAAGCCGAAGACGCTGCCTAAACCAGTAGCACGCATTCAACCATCTAATTATTACAAGCACCATGGCAGTTTTAAGTGACCCCATTTCTGATTTTCTCACCCGCCTGAAGAACGCATCACGCGCAGGCAACGAGACATTCTCCGCACCTTATTCCAAGATCAAAGGCGAAATCGCCCGCATCCTCAAAGCTGAGGGTTACATCTGGAATTACGAAGTTGATACCGAGGGCCAGTTCCCCGTGATCACCGTCAAGGTAAAATACTCTGACAGCGGCACCGCCGTTCTCACCGATCTCAAGCGCGTTTCCAAACCAGGAATCCGCCGTTACGTTGGTGCGGGTGAAATCCCGCGTGTCCTCAATGGCCTCGGCATCTCCATCGTCTCCACCTCCAAAGGGCTGAAGACAGGCGCAGCTGCCCGCAGGGAAAAACTTGGCGGTGAACTCCTCGCATTCGTTTGGTAAAAACGATTGCCACTCATCAACCCATCTAACCAAAAGGATAATACCATGTCACGTATTGGATTAAAAGATATCACCCTCCCGGAGAAAGTCAGCATCAAGTCTGACAGCAACGGCCACGTCGTCGTCGAAGGACCCAAGGGCAAACTCGAGTTCACCATGCCCAGCGGCATCTCCCTTGAGGAGACCGACGGCACTGTAACGGTCAAGCGCGCCACCGAGCACCGCGTCCAGAGAGCCCTCCACGGCACGTCCCGCAGCCTGATCAGCAACATGATCGAAGGCGTCAGCAAGGGCTTCGTCAAGGAGCTCGAGATCCAGGGCGTCGGTTTCCGTGCTGCTGTCAAAGGCAACGAACTCGACCTGAACCTCGGCAAAAGCCACCCGATCCTGCACCCGATCCCCGAGGGGATCACGGTCACGGTCGATAAAAACACCGCCATCAAGGTGGAGGGCATCGATAAGCAGCTCGTTGGCCAGTTCGCCGCTGAAGTCCGCCGCTACTATCCACCCGAGCCATTCAAGGGCAAGGGTGTCCGCTACGTTGGCGAACGCGTCCGCCGCAAAGCCGGTAAGAGCGTCCAGTAATTACGTCTAAACACTCACGACTAACCCATTTTATCCAATGAGCACTCTCAATCGCAAACAAGCCCGCCAGCGCATCCACCGTCGCATCCGTAAAAAGGTGTCCGGCACTGCCGCTTGCCCCCGTCTTGCAGTCAACTATTCCAACCAGCACATCTACGCCCAGATCATTGACGATGTGGCAGGCACCACACTCTGTGCCGCCTCCAGTCTCGATAAGGGAATAGAGAATGCTGCATCCAACCAAAGCACGGCCCAGAAGGTCGGTGAACTCGTCGCAACCCGCGCCAAGGAAGCCAACATCAGCAAGGTCGTATTCGATCGCGGTGGACACCTCTACCACGGAAAAATCAAAGCACTCGCCGATTCTGCCCGCGAAGCAGGCCTCCAATTCTAAACCATCTATTCATCATGGCTGATAATCAAAACGAAAATAGCGCACCTGCCGCACCTGAGACCCCGGCACCTGCCGCACCTGAAGCCGCGGCAGCCGCCGCAACGCCTGAAGCCGCAGCACCCCAAGCCGCAGCACCCGCACCGGGACCCGGCGATCGCCGCGACAACCGTGGCGGCCCCGGCGGCTTTGGCGGACGTGGTGGCGGACGTGGTGGACGCCCGCCACGCCAGGCACCTCCGAAACCAATGACCGACGATGGTAAAGAGCTGACCGAAAAAGTCGTCTTCATCAACCGTTGTGCCAAGGTGGTCAAAGGTGGACGTCGCTTCAGCTTCTCCGCCCTCATGGTCTCCGGTGACAAGGACGGCCGCGTCGGCGTCGGATTCGGCAAGGCCACCGAAGTGGCCGAGTGTATCCGTAAGGGAAGTGACGATGCGAAGCGCTCGCTCGTGCGCATGAAGCTGGTCGATGGAACGATTCCCCACGAAGTGCAAGCTGAGCACGGTGGCGGAATGGTCTTGCTCAAGCCGGCCTGCCCCGGAACCGGGATTATTGCCGGTGGTGGCGTGCGTGCGGTTTGCGAAGCCGTCGGCATCACCGACGTGCTGGGCAAGAGCCTCGGCTCGAACAACCATGCCAATGTGGTCAAGGCCACCATGAAGGCCCTTTCGCAACTCCGCACCCGTGAGGAAGTCCTCGCAAGCCGCGGCAAAAAAGTCAAAGAAAGCCTCTAGGCTTTGAACGCCAAGTTTCAAAAACAAAAAACCAAATTTTAACATTATGAATTTGCATACTCTCAAACCGAACCGCGGTGCCAAGCACCGTGTGAAGCGTCTTGGTTGCGGCGAAAGCTCCGGCCTTGGCAAGACCTGTGGTCGCGGCCACAAGGGTCAGAAGTCCCGCTCCGGCGGCGGCGTCCGTCCCGGTTTCGAAGGAGGTCAGATGCCCCTGCATCGCCGTCTTCCCAAGCGCGGTTTCAATAACACCCGTTTCCGCGACAAAATCGTCATTGTCAACGTCGCATTCCTCAACGACCGCTTCGAAGACGGAGCCACCGTCAACGAGGAAACACTGCGCGCGGCGAATCTGATCAAGGGGAGCTTCGATGGCATCAAAGTCCTCGGATTCGGCGAAATCGCAAAAAAACTCACGGTCGAGGGCTGCAAGGTCAGTGCGACCGCGCGTGAGAAAATCGAGAAAGCCGGAGGAAGCATAGTCGAAGCTGACAAGCCCGCTAGCTAAGCAAGCCCCGTGCTTCACCTCATGAAATAACTCATTATGGAGGGGAAGTGCTTGCGCACTTCCTCTCCATGCGTATAAACCCTGCGCACCCCTGTTGGTATCAAAGGACAGACTCCTTGACGGCCGACCATTGACAACTTTAAACCGACTACAGAAACCTAATGATCTCCGCATTTGCGAGCACATGGAAAGTCCCGGAACTCCGGGAGCGTATCCTTTTTACCTTGGCGATGATTGTCATCGTCCGTCTTGGCGTCCACGTGACCCTTCCCGGGGTCGATGCCAGCGTTATTGCTGATTATCTCGCCGACAAACAAGCCAAGGGCGGCGATAGTGGCCCGGGTGCTGCCGTTGGAGCCATGCTCGGGTTCTTCTCCGGTGGAGGACTCCAGAAGATGGGTGTTTTTGCGCTCGGGATCATGCCCTACATCTCGGCATCGATTATGATGCAGCTGATGACCGCCGTGGTGCCCAAGCTCTCCAAGCTTGCGCGTGAAGATGGCGGACGTCAGAAAATCAACTCCTACACCCGGATCATCACCATCATCATTGCCCTGGTGCAGGGATATCTTCTTGCGATCAGCCTGAAAAACCCGGGAAACATCCCCGGCTTGAGCGGGATTGGTGCTGTGGTGCCGAACTACGACTGGGTATTCATCGCCATGACGGTGCTGACCATCGTTACCGGCACGCTTCTCCTGATGTGGCTGGGTGACCAGATCACCGAACGTGGTCTCGGCAACGGGATCTCACTGATTATTACCGTGAACATCATTTCCGCCCTTCCGGGTGCCCTGGTGATTACCTGGCAGACACTGGTTTCCGGCGACAACGCCGGCCCCGGGGCCGCCGCCTTCCTGGTTTTCCTTGTTGCCTTCCTGATCTTTGTCATCGCGGCGGTGATTGCCATTACCCAGGCACAACGCCGGATTGCCGTCCAGTATGCCAAACGCGTGATGGGCCGTAAGCAACTTGGTGGCCAGACCCAGTACCTCCCCCTCAAGGTGAACTATGCGGGGGTGATGCCGATCATTTTTGCCACTGCCATTCTCTCGCTGCCCGCTTTTGTGCTCCAGTCCGCATTCCCGGCCGCCGAATGGTCGCGCAAGATTCAGGACGTGCTTGCCGGTGGTCAGCTCGGCTACTACCTGGTCGCGGGTGTGATGATCTTCTTCTTCTCCTACTTCTGGGTCGCGACCATGTTCCAGCCGAGCGAGATTTCCGAGAACTTGAAACGGAGTGGCGGCTATATCCCGGGGGTTCGCCCAGGTAAACCGACCGCTGACTTCCTCGACTTCACCATGACGCGCCTTACCTTCGCGGGTGCCATCTTCCTGACCATCATTTTCATCCTGCCGTACATCGTCCAGAAGATGCCGATAGGAATCATAGGCAAGGAGCTGCCTTTCCTGGTAACCTCGTTTTTCGGCGGGACCAGTATGTTGATTCTTGTGGGTGTATTGCTTGATATGATGCGCCAAGTCGAAACCCACCTGCTGCAGCGCCATTACGATGGTTTCCTGCGCAAGGGCAAGATCAAGGGACGTTATGACCGTCTCCAGAACACAGGCGAGCGTGCCTCCGGCGTCACCCTCGTTTACCTCTGGGTGTTCATTGCCGTCCTGATTGTCACCGCCGTTTCCTACTGGATTTACCAGGGGGGCTAGCCGCGCGGCCGGACCAGGAATTCCTGGATAGACTTTAAGCAAACCAGCGGAGCGCCCCGGCACTCCGCTGGTTTGTTTTTGTCCGGGCGGTTTTCGGAGGGTGCAAAAACCGGGGGGCGGCGCCTGACCGCACCGGAGGTCGCGGAGATAGCCCTCGGGCAATCGACAAAAGGAACCGCATTTTTTTTCAAGAAGTAGGCTGGTTCATCCCCAGCATATCCTTCAATGATCATTCGGCCTCACCAATTCCCGTTACCGAGAAGCCTAATTCTGTCAATTCTGTCTGAAAAATCCCCAGCCTGGTCGCCCTGCGCGGCGGGCGGATTGTATTGCCGTGGACTAATCGGACGGATTGGTATATCGCTCCGGATAAATGAGCCCCACCGAAACATCAGCTGACCCAGATCGACTTGTTGCGGAAATCGTCGCTGCGCGCGATCGCGTCTATGCGATAGGCGAGGTCACCCCCCTCCAGCAGCTTCCGCTACCCAGTATCGATGCCGAGGTCTGGGTGAAACGCGAGGACCTGGGGCCGATCAAGGCCTATAAATGGCGTGGCGCCTACAATGCCATGGCCGCACTCTCCGCAGAGCAGCGTGGCCGGGGCATCGTCGCTGCCTCCGCAGGGAACCATGCCCAGGGCGTGGCGTTGGCCGCGAAGTCGCTAGGTTGCAAGGCGGTTATCTTTATGCCCCGATCCACCCCGGAGGTGAAGCAGCGCGAGGTGCTGCGTTTCGGGCAGGATGCCGTGGAAATCCGGCTGGTCGGTGACGCCTATGATGACGCCGCTGCCGCTGCCCGCGAGTTTTGTGATGCCTCTCAGGGCGTCTATATCCATCCCTACGATGATTTGGTGGTGATGGGCGGGCAGGGGACCGTGGCGGATGAGGTGGTGACCTGTGCCAAGCAGCCCTTCGACCGCGTTTATGTGGCGATCGGCGGCGGCGGATTGGCGGCGGCCCTTGCCTGCTGGCTGAAGCGCTGTTGGCCGGGGGTGAAAATTTACGGCGTCGAGGGTGCTGGACAGGCGTCGATGCAGGCGGCCATGGACGCAGGGCATCCGGTGAAGTTGGATTATCTGGATGTTTTCTGCGACGGCACGGCCGTGCGCAAGGTCGGGGATCTGACCTTTGCTTACTGCCGCGATTTTCTCGACGGTGTGGTCACGGTCACCAACGACGAAGTCTGCCATTCGATCCGGACGCTTTGGGAGACCTTGCGCGTGATCCCCGAGCCGAGCGGTGGGATGGGACTGGCCGGCTTTCAAAAACACTACGAGGCGGGAGAGGTGCAGGCTGGCGAGAAGGTGTTGACCGTCATCAGTGGTGCCAACATGGATTTTGCCCAGTTGGCGGGCATTGCCACCCGGGCGGGCATCGGTTCCCGCCACCGGCGCTTTCTCCGCGTGCCGATCCCGGAAGGCAAGGGGACCTTGGTTGACTTCCTCAAACAGCTTCCGGAAAACATCAGCATTGTGGACGTGCAATACGGTCGGGTCGATTCCGAAGTCCAGTTTCCTGTGCTGGGTCTGATCGGGTCGGCGGAGGATTACGCGATTCTGGACAAGGTGTTGGAGCAACGCGGGGTGGCGGCCAGTGATGTTTCCTCGGATGATGACGTTGGTTATCGCATCATCAACTACAACCCCGAGCTTTTCCGCCACCCGCTTTTCGTTAACATTGAATTCCCCGAACGCGCGGGCGCGTTTCTCCAGTTGATGACCGAGGTCAGGGATCTTGCCAGCCTCTGTTATTTCAACTACGCCTATTCGGGCGAGCGTGTAGGCCGCGCTCTTGTGGGGATGGAGTTTGCCGACGAAGAGGCCCGGCAAGCCTGCTTGGCGCGGATGGCCGGGATGCAGCGCGACCACCGTGGATGCATCCGCGCCGCCCGCGAAGTGAGTGACGAAATCTTTTATCGTCTGACCGGAAAGCGCCGTGCAGAGTCCTGATTTCCGCCGCTGACACCGGATTCCCGGGGCGACCGAGCCAGGGAGAGATGAGCCGTTGATGCCTTCCTCCGCCGCTGAAGTTTCGGCGGGACAGGACGGCGCCCGACAGAACCGGAACTCGCGCAGACAGCCCTTGGGCAATTTGCAAAATGAACAGAATTTTTTCAACAAGTAGGCGGGTTCAACCGCAACATATCCTTCAAAGATCATTCGGCCTCTGCCACTCCCGATATTGAGAAGCCTCATTCTGTGAAATTCTGTCAATTCTGTCTAAAAAATCCCTAGCATGGTCGCCCTGTGCCGGATTCCCTCAATTTAGGGCTTGCTTGACACCCGCGCAGACGTTAATCCCCCTGCACATCAATCACTTCCCATGGGTAAGCAACACAAAAAAATCATCAAACGCAGCCGCCGCAAGCAGTATCTGAAGCGCAAACAAGAGCAGGTGAAGACCGAGGTCGCACGCAAGGCGGCCGCACCCGCCAAGAAAGCCGCCAAAAAGGCCGCTACCAAAAAAGTGGCGACCAAGAAAGTAGCTACCAAAAAAACAGCCGCTAAAAAGGCAGCCGTCAAGAAGGTCGCCAAAAAGGCCACCAAGAAAGTAGCGGCGAAGAAGGCCGCCGCCAAGAAAGAGGCCCCCCCCAAAGACGCCGAGTAAACGCTCGGTTTCCAACGAGGACCTCTTAACTGATATTTTTCATCAAGGTCGGTTGCATTCCGCAGCCGGCCTTGTTTATTGTGTACCATCATGGACCAGGTGCTTATCGTGGACGGTCACAGTGCTATTTTTGCATGGCCGGATTTACGCAGGTTGCATGATGCGACGACAGCGCTGGCTCGCAGCGAGCTGATCTCCATGCTGACACGCTACCAGGACGCCTCAGGGATCCATGTGGTGGTGGTGTTCGACGGCAAGGGCCGGCTGACTGATCGCACCGGAGGCAAGGACGGGGATATCCTCGTGCTCTACAGCCGCGCCGGCGAGACGGCGGACACGGTGATCGAGCGCATCGTCGCGCGTAAGGCCGCTGAGATGAGGATCACCGTGGCCAGCAATGACCGTGCCGAGCTTGAAACCGTCTCCGCCTTTGGGGGCGACTGCATCGGCCTCAGGACCCTGCGTGAGATGCTTGAGCTCGCCGATCAGGAACACCGGCGTACCTGGGGATACTGACCTGGCACAGGGGCGGCCGGCGGCTCAGAAATTCCTGCGCACGAAGCTCCACCCCGTCACCTTGCCCTTGTCAAAGCGAACCGAGGCTCCATGGCGGGGGGTGTAGTGGACCATCGGGTGCATTGCGACGCCGTAGTAGTCGCCCCGGTAGCCGTAGCGACCGTATCCGTATCCGTAGTAGGGGCTGAAACCGTGGCTGTAAACGGGCACCATCACGTCGTAGTTCCAGCGTTCAAACTGTTTTCCGTGTTGTTCTCCGACGGTTTTACGGTCGGGGTTCCCCATGGCGAGAAAAACGGCGGGTTGGGTCATGCCGCGTTCGATTCTGCCTTGGCGCACGAGTTCCTGGTGCTTGCTGCTGAGTTGGCTGTAGAGCGCCGGGTTTTGCTGGATCCGGGTGGCAGGAGTGCTGCTGCAGCTGGTCAGCAGGGCAATGAGCGGGAAAATGAGAAGGGGGAGTATTTTCATAGCGTGGAAAGCATAATCGAATTCAGAGACGGATGCAATCGGGCATTGTCCTGAAAAAAATAAAAAAGAGGAAGAAACATGCTTGCCAAAACAGCGCAAAACCAATCACTGTTGCCGCAGCCAATTTGGTCCAACCCCGATATAGAAACACACGATGTCAGAAGAACTCATTCCTGCCGCTGAACTAGACGACGCCCTGAAACGCTGCCCTGAGTGGGAGGCCGAAGGTGATGCCATTACCCGTACCATCGAATTCGAAGAATACATGGAGGGGATCGATTTTGTAAATGATCTCGCCGAGATCGTCGATGAAGCTCAGCACATTCCTGAAATCGACATCCGCGACGGTAGCGTGACCCTGCGCCTTAAAACCGAAGATGCCGGTGGTGTCACGGACATCGATGTCGAGCTTGCCTCACGCATCGATAACCTGGTCGACTAGGTCGGCTAGGTCGGCAGGCTGTGGGCGGCAGTAGGTGACTGCCCGCACCATGCAATGTTTTTCAGCGGTGTGCCTTGGCACGCCGCTTTTTCTGTCCACTGCCCGCCGGTTCCTGCCAGCCGCCGGCCCTGTTGCCTACCGGGGCAACAAAATCTCCTCGTTCTCCATGCCTGTTAGTTTTCTGAGGCCGGAGACAAAGCGCCACATCGTGAACATGAGGATGATCATCATGGGGATGCCGATGACGGCAAATCCCCAGCCGGTGAGTTTGGCCACGCCATCATTGAAGGCTTCCTGTGACCCCGTCTCGTCCTTGAGGAACATCATGGCAAGGAAGTAGTTCATCACCATGCTGATGAAAAAGGAGCCGGCCAACAGCAGGGTGCCGGAGAAGATGAGTTTTTGGTAACCCGTGGTGTTGGATTTCTCCTGAACGCGTTTTTCAATGGCAGGGATATTGAAGAAGTCCGGGTTATAGAGGAAGACGCGTACCAGTGGAGTTTTGGTCCAGTGGGAAATGAGGATAGTGACGCCAAACACAAAGGGGATGGCCGCCTCTTTCAGCGCAAACCACAAGGGTGCCTCAGCATCCACGGTGCCGTTGTCCTTGTAGGCCATGATGGCGATGCCTCCGGTGAGCAAAATACTGACCACTCCCAAGAGGGAGAAGAAGTTGGGTTTTTTCGTTTTGATCAGGTGGTGGACACCGTAAACGACCGGTAAGGATACCGCGATCAGCATTCCCACAACCGGTCCCACATGCCAGAACTTGTCGCCATTTTTCCCGAGAAAGCTCAGGGCTACGATGGGAATGAGCACATTCCACATAATGTTGGCGAGCGGGTTGTCTTGTTGTTTTTGGGCCATGGATGGTGGAGACAAGTAAGAGCTAAGAACGAAGATGCAAGAAAATAGCGGCGCCCCCGGAGTGGTCGGGAGCCGCCGCTATGGAAAAACGGGATGCCGCCTAGACGGTGCCGAAGATCGACTTGCCGCTCGAAAGCAGGTCGTCACAGGCGATTTTGAGTCGGTCGCAGAGGCCTTGCTCACCTTTTTTCAGGTAGCCGCGCGGGTCGTAGGCTTTCTTGTTGCCGACTTCACCGTCGATTTTTAGCACGCCCTCGATGTTTTCGCACATGTGGGTGACGATCGGGCGGGTGAAGGCATACTGGGTGTCGGTGTCGATGTTCATCTTGACCACGCCGTAGCCGAGGGTCTCGCGGATATCCTCGAGGTCGGAGCCGGAGCCGCCGTGGAAGACGAGATCCATCTCGGCGTCCGCACCGTATTTCTCGATCACCGCATTCTGGCCGTCGCGCAGGATGGTCGGCTTGAGTTTGACCGAGCCGGGTTTGTACGCACCGTGGACGTTGCCGAAGGTGGCGGCAAACATGAAGCGGCCGATGCCGTGCAGGCTTTCGTAGACTTCCACCATGTCCTCGGTGGAGGTGTAGAGTTTTTCGGCAGGCAGGCCCGAGGTGTCGTGGCCGTCCTCTTCGCCGCCGACGCAACCGGCCTCGATTTCAAGGATGATGTTCAGCTCGGCGCATTCGGCAAGAAGCTCCTTGGAGATCTTGAGGTTTTCGTCGAGTTCGACCACCGAGCCGTCGAACATGTGCGACTGGAAAAGCGGGCCTTTACCCTCGGCAATGCGCTTGCGGGATGCGTCGAGCAGCGGGCGCAGGAATGAATCGACTTTGGCCGGGTGGCAGTGGTCGGTGTGCAGGGCTACCAGGATGTCGTATTTCTCGGCGAGCAGGTGGGTGGCTTCGGCGAGCACGATGGCGCCGAAGGCTTCGTCACCCACGGCCGTGCCGGAGGCGAAGCTGCCGCCACCGGTGGAGACTTGGATGATCCCATCGGATCCCGCCTCGGCGAAGGCCTTGAGGGCACCGCTGATGGTGGTCAGGGATGTGATGTTGATGGCGGGGTATGCGTAGCCACCTTTTTGGGCGGCGTCGAGCATGGCGGCGTATTGTTCTGGTGTTGCTACTGGCATGACGCGGCGCATTTACCACAGAGTGGCACGCCTGGCAAGAAATCCTCCTGTGCATCTGACATGCAATGCGGGCCGTATCTTGCTCTCAAGGGAGCTGGGCGACGGGGGTGTCGATTCTCTGTTCCACGATGGCCCTGCCGTCTTTCCTGCCGATTGATGGCATACCCAAGTGACGATGTGCAACACGCAGCTTACCGATGCCCTCGGCCACCTCACCCGAAAAGCAAATTTCTAGCAGTGACATGGCGGCGCTGGATGGGGAGCGCGCCGTGCATATTTCGGGGGTCGATGAAATCCGGTTTTTTAAAAGCTTATTGAAAGGCGGGGTTAGGCTGGGCAGTATCTTCCGTTGTAATTATTGCGAAAATCACACCAAGACCATGAATCCTAATCTACTGAATCGACGTTCATTTCTCGGAAACACCACCCTTCTGGGAGCGGGCCTGGCCGCCAGCTCCGTCTTCGGGCAAGTGGGTTCCGTAGGCTCGAAAAAAATCAAGGTCGGCCTGATCGGCTGCGGCGGTCGCGGCAACGGCGCGATCAACAATTTCATGGAAGCCTGCAAGATCCTGGGCATCGAGGCCGAGTTGGTCGCCACCGGAGATGCGTTCAAGGACAAGGCGGAGGCTGCCGGCAAAAGATTCGGTGTTCCCGCGAACCGCTGTTTCGACGGTTACGACAACTACCAGAAAGTGATCGCCACCGATTGCGACTACGTACTGATGGCCACCCCTCCGTCGTTTCGTCCGCTGCATTTCGCCGCCGCCGTGGAGGCCGGAAAACATTGCTTCATCGAGAAACCCGTAGCCGTCGACCCGGTGGGAGCCCGCTCGGTCATCGCCACTGGCGAAAAGGCCAAGAGCAAGGGGCTCGCCGTGGTTTGTGGTACCCAGCGCCGCCACTCGGCCGACTACCTGCGCAACAAGGCGAAGATTGACGCCGGCGCGATCGGTGAGATCAGGGGCGGGATTGTCCAGTGGAACGGCAGGGTGCCGTGGGTCAAGCCCCGCAACGCGGGTGAGTCCGATGCCTCCTACATCACCCGCAACTGGCTCAATTTCACCGAAATGTCCGGCGATCATATTGTCGAACAGCACGTCCACAACCTCGACGTGGCGGTATGGTTCCTCGGACGCCTGCCGGTGACGGCACTCGGATTCGGCGGTCGCGCCCGGCGCGAGACCGGCAACATGTTTGATTTCTTCAGTGTGGATTACGACTTCGGAGACGACGTGCACATCCACAGCCAGTGCCGCCAGCTTTCCGGCGCCTATGGACGGATGGGTGAGATGTTCACCGGCACCGAAGGCTCCTGCTACGGGGGCGGCAAACTGAAAGGCAAGGATGTCACCATCCCGGAAATCAAACTGGACTCTGACAATGGTATGGTCCAGGAGCACGTGGCCATGATCCGCGGCGTGATGACCGGCAAGCCGCTCAACGAGGCCAAACGCATCGCCGAGGTGACCACGGTGGCGATCATGGGTCGCATTTCCGCCTACACCGGCCAGATGGTCCGCTGGAGCGATCTCATGGTCAACGAGAAATCGCCGCTCTACAACTACGCCTGCACGCCGACGGCACTCGATTTCGAAAAGGGTCCGATCCAGCTTCCCGAGGAAGTCCCGCCGGTGCCCGGCAAGGCTTAGGTGAATTCCCCGCAGTCACTTGATTGCGAGGCATGGTCTGTTCTGCACGGAACGGGCAGACCGTGCCATTGAGGAATCACAGCTCCTCAATCACGTCGACACAGCAGCGGGTCCAGGTTTCAAGTCGGTCGTAGAGATCGCCTCGGAGGTCTTCGAGGCTGGTCAGGGCTAGGTTGGCGATGGCGTCCTCGTTGGCATGCACGCCGTCGTTTTCGAGATCGATCATGTGGACGACACCGAGGTGGACCTGGCCGACGGGGTTGGAGTCATCGTTAAGCAGGGCGACGATTCGGTTGGTGTGGCCACCGACGATATTGAGTTCTTCATCGATCTCGCGTTCGACGCCCGCCATGTAGGTTTGCATTCCCAGATGGCCTTCACGTTGGTCGACGGGATTGATGTGTCCGCCGATGCCCACCGATACCTGGGCATGCAGTCGGGACTCGCCGCCGGACTTGCCGCGGGTGTAGTGCAGGTAGCGGGTGCCCGTTTCATCCTTGATGCGGAAAATGCAGTAGGGGATGAGTTGCTTGTGAGACGGATCTTCTTCAGCGGCGCCGCGATCCATGAAGAAGTTGTTCTCAGGATTGAGTAGCGACGGCAGGTACTGGTCCACCTCGGTGTTGATGCCTTGGAAGTCGCCGAGGCTGTCGAAAAGGGCGCGGGTGACGACGAGAATCTGTTCGCCTTGGTAATCTTTGGTCATGGGGAAATGGGAAATGGGAAATGGGAAGAGGTGTGCCGCTGGGGCGGCAGGGGGAGGCGCGCGCGCGGAACGCTCACGCTACGGAGTCGTGGGCGCGGACGTAGTCGATGATGTGGGTGTCGTCGTCATCGCCGCTGGCCCAGACATGGCGGAGGAAGTCGGCGGGGTGGATGTCGCCGTGGTCACGCAGGAATTTTCGGTCGCCGCCACATCCATACATGATGTCGGGGTCGAGCTCGCCGCGCAGTTTCGCCCGGGCCTTGCGCAGGATGCGGGGGAAGTAGGGGATGTCGGCCAGGGTGTCGCCGAAGGTCGGGAGGTCGGCCGTGGTGATTTCGTGATCGCTGTGCTCGCCTTTTTGCACGGTGAGGAAGTAGTCGCGCCGCACGGCGGCGACGAGCAGGGCGGTGGACTCGCTCGGTACGTCCTCATCGACGAGATCCTCGACAAAGTCAAAGAGTTCGCGCGGTTTGTATCCGATCGACTTGAGGAAGATGATATCGTCCGGCTCGTAATAGGAGTGGAAGTCATCGTTGCCGCCGCGGTATTTTTCCACGCAGCTGCGGAAGAGTTTGAGAAATTGATCGTTCCAGGTCATGAGGGGTAGTTGGTTAGGAAATGGGAAATGGGAAATGGGAAATGGGGGGGCGCTGCTGGGACAGGGTGATGGCGAATGTTATGAGGAGGCTGCCGGGTGGGCAAATGAAAACAGCGGGTCACTTGTCAAAGCAACCCGCTGTGGAAGTCGTGTGGGTGTAGCAATGCGGGTGCGAGCCCACCGCTACGGGGGTGCTTTTAGTTGGCCCGACCGGAGTAGGATCCGTCCGTGGTGTTGATCTTGAGTTTGTCGCCGGGTTTGACGAAAAGCGGGACCTGCACGACTTTCCCCGTTTCCAGGGTGGCCGGCTTGGTCGGGTTGTTAGCGGTATCGCCTTTGATGCTCTCGGATGATTCGGTCACCGTGAGTTCGACCACGGCGGGGACGTCGACGGTGACGGCGTTGCCTTCGATAAACAGGACCTCGGCAGTCATGCCCTCGGCCAGATAGTCCTTGTTGTCGCCGATCAATTCTGCGTTCAGGGTGATGGTTTCATAGGTATTCATGTCCATGAAATGGAAGCCGGTCGGATCCGCGTAGGAGAACTCGAGTTTCTGACGATCCGTTTCCACGATTTCCACCTTGTCGCTGGATGCGAAGCGGATGGTTTTGGTTTTTCCTGACTGGAACGAGCGGATGGTGGCGGCAATGAGGGCATTGCCCTTGCCGGGTGTGCGGTGGTCGAGGTTGAGAACGATGCCGGTCTCGCCTTCGTATTTGATACACTGACCGCGTTTGACGTTGGTTGCGACGATAGATGCCATGGCTATTGGAATGAATAATGGGATGATTGAATAAATGAATAATTGATATTCGGTGGGGGCGGAGTGTGCTTGGGCAGACTGAAGTTGCAAGTTTGAAGTTGGAAGATTCTGCGGGCCAGGCGAACTACGGCCAGGGAACTTGGATGGTGGTTGCTTCCGCGCTGCTGCGCAGTTCATCGTAGCGCGACGGTGCATGGAGTCGCACACGGACATTGACGGGGTCCCCCTTTGCGCGCAGCGCCGCCATCAGGGGGACGGTGTAGCTTCGGGTTGTTTCACCGATGGGGATACGGAGAGGCCTGGGGGCGGTCAGGGTCAGCCCGTCCAGAGGGCGCCTGCCGAGCACGAGATCGTTGCCCTCCTTGTCGGTCAGGTTGACCTCGATCAGGTCGTCGATTTCGTTGTAGAGGCACGGGAAGGCAATGTGGGCACCGGCCTGATTGTGTACGGTGTAGTCGAATTCCAGAACGTGTGTGTTGTCGTTGCCCCGTGTGATCCGGGTGTTACTCAGTTCCAGGCTCACCTTGCTGAGATCGACCTTGGCTCCCGCCGGCGTGTTGATCACCGGGGCCGTGGACGGGTCGGGTTTTCCGCAGGATAACAGACCTGGCAGGAGGAGCGCCAGAAGGAGGAGGCGAGGGGTCATTTTCTTCAGATGAGTTTCAAGCGGGCAAAATCCTGGGTGTCGATGAGGCCGACCGGGTGGTTGTTTTGATCCAGGACCACGATGTCATCAACGCGGTGGGATCCAATCGTGGTGATGGCTTCAGCGGCGAGTGAGTCCGATCGCAGCGTGACCGGATGGGTGGTCATGAACTTGCTGACCGGCAGGTTGCCGATGGCTTGGTTTTCCTGGAATGACCGGGCGAAGTCGCCGTGGGTGAAGATGCCCGCCATGGTGCCGTTGTCGGCGACCACGATACAGGCCCCGCTGCGGGCCTGATTCATGGCGGTGAGGGCGTCTTGCACGGTGTGGGTGGGACGGATGACCGCCAGTGCGTCGCCACTGCGCATGATATCGTCCACCCTGGTGAGCAGGGCGCGGCCCAGGGAGCCACCGGGGTGGAACCTGGAAAAATCCTCCTCGGTAAAGCCCCTGGATTCCAGAAGCACCATCGCCAGGGCGTCCCCCATCACCAGCATGGCGGTGGAGGAGGAGGTCGGGGCAAGATTGAGCGGGCAGGCTTCGCGGCTGATCTCCGTGAGCAGGGTGGCGTCACTGTGTTGTTCCAGCGTCGAGTCCGCTTTGCCGGTGATCCCGATGACTTTGACGTCGAATCGTCTGATGAACGGGAGCAGGTCGAGCAATTCGGCGGTTTCTCCCGAATAGGAAAGCGCGATCACGGCATCGCCGTCCGAAAGGATGCCGAGGTCGCCGTGCAGGGCATTCTGGGAGTTTAATACGACGGATGTAGAGCCGGTCGAATTGAGGGTGGCGGCGATTTTGTGGCCGATATTGCCCGATTTCCCGATGCCGACGACGACGATTTTCCCTTTGTTTTCAAGGCATTCCTTGAGTAATTCAACTGCTTCGGCGAAAAAACCGTTCAATGAGGCGGATACTCTTTGGAGTTCCTCGATTTCCATATTGAAAATCCGGCGGCCCCGATCGACGTAGTTCGTTTGTTTCACACAGGTAGCTTTAACCAAACGTGGGCCATGCTTAAAGTTCAAAAGTCTAAAGGTTTTTTTAGGGGGTGAGATTATTTTTGTATCGTTTTTTCTTGTCAAACTGGAAACTTCTGGCAATTTCCGCCCGCGCCCAGCGCACCACGAGAAAGCGACCTGTTCGTCTAGTGGTTAGGACTCCGCCCTTTCACGGCGGCAACACGGGTTCGAGTCCCGTACAGGTTGCCATTTCACCCCAGCTCTCCGTTCTGAGAGTTGGGGTGATTTGCTTTACACGCATAGCAAAGCCCGCGGGACGAGAACCCGTAGGGGTCGAACGCCAGCCGCATTAGCCAATTTTACAGAGGTGGGGGCGTATGCGGCGAAGGTCTGTAGGCCCGGCCAGGTGGCATTTCCTCAAGCCACCCCTTTAGACATAATCCATCGGCTCCAGGCAATCGAGGCTGGTGATGAAGGCGTCCATCGAGTTGAGGGTGAGCTCGAAGTGTTTTGCGCTGACGTTGAAATTGAAAAAGCTGTGGTTCACCGCTTCGAAATCGATCAGTTCGCATGGATTCTTCTTGCGTTTCATCATCTTGACAAATTTTTCAGCGTGCTCGTGGGGGACGATGGTGTCGAGTTTCCCGTGGATGAGCAGGGTGGAGGGAAGGCCTTTGCGGATGTTGTTGCTCGGGCTGTTTTTAGTTGCTTTTTTGGGGTCGGGGAAGCGATCGAATTCCATGCCTTTTTTGGTCGTGTTGACGATGGCGCTGAGTCCGATCACGGCCAAGGGGCGGGGGCTGTAGCCTTCCATTTCCATCAACTCCGGAAGCATGGCGAGGGAGAGGGCCATATGCGCGCCGGAGGCGGCCCCTGCTGCGATGATGCGATTGGGGTCGACGCCGAGGACGGCGTGGTTGTGCTTGAGCCAGAGCATCGCCATCTGGGCGTCTTCGAAGGAATCGTCGGGGGTGGAATCGTGTTTGGAACTGACGCGGTATTCCATGGCCACCGCGACCATGCCCCGGCTGGCAAAGTGCATGCAATGGGGCGCAAACTGGGTGGTCATGCTGACGTCCCAGAGGCCGCCGTGAAAGAAGACGATGGCGGCAGTGGGTTTGGCCGGGTCGTGGTTGTCCGGGAAAAAGCAGTGCGCGACGAGTTCAAATCCGTCTTCGGATTGGTAAACGTAGGATTGTGCGTCCTTGAGAAGCTCTCGTTCGCGCTCTTCGCTCAGGGGGGCTGTGACCGGGATGGCCTTGATCAGTGCATTCATGGGTATCGAATTACGCCGCAGGGGGGGGACGGCGCTGAGAAAAGATTTGCCCTCGGCAGGATTTATTGTCCAATGGAAAGCGTGAAACGGATGCAATTAATTCTCTTGACGGCGCTCGCGCTGTTGCCGCTCGGTGCAGTCAATCAACTCCAGGCGCAGGCTGCAAGCCGTGACGCGGCATTGTCCAAAGCGCTCGAGGATGTCTACCTGTACTGGCGCAAGGCGGTGGTGGCCAAAAACCACCATGCGTGGAAACAGGTCACGGCATCACACCGTATGGCCTCAATCCAGAACCGTGTCCTCTCGGAAAAGGGTGAGTACCCCGCGGATATTTTCAAGTTGCCCACTGCGCCACCGGCGCTCGCCGGGCTGAAGCTGCTCAGGGCCCGCAGCAAGGGGGTGACCGCGAAACTGGTCTATTTTGGCAAGGTCGACTTCGGTGTCGGCGGAAAGCCTACGGACAATCTGTTGGTGCTGAGTTTTGTGTACGAAGGTCGCGGCTGGAAATACGATACCGCGGAGTTTGTCAACCTGGGTAATCTCAAGGATGTGCGGGCGGAACTCCGGTCGGGAAATCTCGCTTACGTCGATGGTGCCGCATTCCTGCCCACGGGGGTGAAGCCGCCGCTGCCGGTCATCGTGCGGCGAGCCAAGTACATTGCCAAGGTTTACACGTACTGCCCCGGGAGGGAGGTCAGGGTGAGGGTGAACAAGGTGAGCACGCACCGGTTCCAAGATACCCAGCAGTCGGAGGTCATCATCGGCGGCGCGCGCGACGGTGCCAATGAGCTCTGGTATTCCATCAAGGACCTGCCCGGCTACAAGGGGGACGATCCGATCACCGTCCGTGTTTATCTGATGTCCCAGGTGCCCGGGGTCAAGCCGGTCAAGGTCTATCAATACCAGACGCAAAAGGGGGAGAAACCCAAGGCGCAGGGGTCGGTGATCTTTCAGGTGGATGCGGCCACCGGGGCGAGGGTTCTCGGGCGCTGAGCGATCGGACCCGCAGCATTCACAGCCCCTTGACGACTTCATCAATGCTCGCCTTGGCGTCGCCGAAGAGCATGCGGGTGTTGGTCTTGAAAAAGAGCGGGTTTTCCACGCCGGCATAGCCGGTGGCCATGCTGCGTTTGAGTACGATCACGGTCTTGGCATTCCAGACCTGGAGTACGGGCATGCCGGCGATCGGGCTGTCCGGCTCGTCCTCGGCGGACGGGTTGACGATGTCGTTGGCACCGATAACCATCACCACATCGGTGGCGGGGAAGTCGGCATTGATCTCGTCCATTTCAAAAACGATGTCGTAGGGGAGTTTCGCCTCGGCGAGCAGCACATTCATGTGGCCGGGCATACGTCCGGCCACGGGGTGGATGGCGAAGCGGACATTGACACCCTGGTCGCGGAGTTTTTGGGTCATCGCGGCGACCGTCTGCTGGGCCTGGGCGACGGCCATGCCGTATCCGGGCACGACGACCATTGATTTGGCGTGCTTGAGGAGCTCTGCGGTTTCCGCGCCGGTGATGGCGACGGCCTCACCCTGGTCGGCGCTGGCACCCGAGGATGCGGTGGATTTTTTCGTGCCAAAACCGCCAAGGATCACGCTGAGGAATTTGCGGTTCATGGCACGGCACATGATGATCGACAGGATCGCGCCGCTCGAGCCGACCAGGGCGCCGGTGACGATGAGGAGGTCGTTGGAGAGCATGAAGCCGGTCGCGGCCGCAGCCCAGCCTGAGTAGCTGTTGAGCATCGAAATCACCACCGGCATGTCGGCTCCCCCGATGGCGGCGACCATGTGAATGCCAAACAGCAGGGCAAGCACGGTCATGATCGCGAGTGGTGTCATGCCGGCATCGATTGTGCCGGCGCTGACAAACATAGAGCCCAATCCAATACAGGCGACCAGGAGCAGGAGGTTGAGGAAGTGGCGGGCGGGGAGCAGCAGGGGGGCGCCGCTGAGCTTGCCGCTGAGCTTGCCGAAGGCGACGACCGAGCCGGTGAAGGTGACGGCGCCAATCAGGATGCCGAGGAAGATTTCCACATCGTGGATGGTTTGGGCGGCGCCGGTGAAGCTATGGCTGTCGTCGAGGAAGGTGGCGAAGCCAACCAGTACGGCCGCGAGTCCGACAAAGCTGTGGAGCATGGCGACGAGTTCCGGCATGGCGGTCATTTTCACCCGCGCGGCGAGCAGGGTGCCGAGAATGGCGCCGATGACCATCATGGTGATGATGATCCCGTAGTTGCCGACGGAGGCGGCAAAGAGGGTGGCGGTGATGGCGAGCAGCATACCGATGATCCCGTAGATATTCCCGCGGCGGGCTTTTTCCTGATCACTCAGTCCGCCAAGGCTGAGGATGAAGAGGATGCTGGCGAGGATGTAACAGGCGGTGATGATTCCTTCGGACATAGTGTGAAAAATGGTGCGTTGAAAATGGAGTGTGGCTAATGGGTTTCGCGGGCTCAGTCTCTGCGGAACATGTCTAACATCCGATGGGTCACCATGAAGCCGCCAACGATGTTGATGGTGGTGATCAGGATGGCGATGGCCGCCAGGATGGAAATGATGTGTGAGCTGTTGCCCACTTGCAGCAGCGCGCCTAACACAATGATGCTGCTGATGGCATTGGTGACGCTCATCAGCGGGGTGTGCAGCGCGGCAGTGACATTCCAGATCACCTGCCAGCCGACGAAGCACGCGAGGACAAAGACGGTGAAGTGTCCCATGAAATCCTTCGGGGCGACCGAGCCGACGCCGAGGATGAGGGTGGCTACAATGGCGAGGCCGATCAGGGTGCCCCATCCTTTGTTGGGCCTGGGCTCTTTCCGGGGTGTTGGCACCGGCGCGGGCTCTTCTTTTTTGACGGCCGGGGCTGCGGCACTGAGTTTCGGCGCGGGTGGCGGCCAGGTGATCTCGCCGCCTTTGATGACGGTGGTGCCCCGGATGACTTCGTCGTCGAAATTCAGGTCGATGCTGCCATTTTTCCCAGGGCAGAGCTCCTCGAAGAGGTGGCCGATGTTGTTGGCATAGAGCTCGCTCGACTGGCCGGACATGCGGCTGGGCAGGTCGGTGTAGCCAATCAGGGTGACGCCGTGTTTCTTGGTGAGCTGCCCCGGTTCGGTGAGTTCGCAGTTGCCCCCCTGCTCGGCGGCGAGGTCGACGATGACGCTGCCGGCTTTCATGGATCGGACCATTTCGGCGGTAACCAACTTCGGGGCCGGCTTCCCGGGGATGAGCGCCGTGGTGATGATGATGTCGATCTCCTTGGCCTGTTCGGCAAAGAGGGCCATCTCGGCTTCGATGAACTCCTTGCTCATGCTCTTGGCATAGCCACCTTCGCCGCTGCCGTCCTCCTCGATGTCCGGGTAGATGAACTCGCCACCCATGCTTTTGACCTGATCGGCGACCTCGGGCCGGGTATCGAAGGCGCGGACGATGGCCCCGAGGCTGGAGGCGGTTCCGATGGCGGACAGGCCGGCGACACCGGCACCGATGACCAGCACCTTGGCGGGCGCGACTTTTCCGGCTGCGGTGATTTGGCCGGTGAAAAAATGGCCGAAGTGGTGGCCCGCCTCGATGACCGCCCGGTAGCCGGCGATGTTGGCCATGGATGAGAGTGCATCGAGTTTCTGGGCGCGCGAGATTCTGGGTACGCAGTCCATGGAGAGCACGTTGGCGCCTTGGGCTGCGATGGATTTGAGCAACTCCCCGTTCTGGGCCGGCCAGAAAAAGCTGACCAGGGTTTTGCCCCGGGTCAGTTGTGTCGCCTCGTTGGCATCGGGTGGGTTCACTTTGACGATGATGTCGCATTGTTGCCAGAGGCTTGCGGCGTCGTCGGCAATCTGCGCGCCGGCATCCCTCCAGTCCTGGTCGGAGACGTTGGCCTCGTCACCGGCGGTGGTTTCCACGCAGAGATCGAACCCGAGCTCAATAAGCCGGGTAACGAGCTTCGGGGAGCCGGCTACACGTTTTTCTCC